>NZ_JBIWKX010000006.1:129426-222004 GCF_044765885.1 Amycolatopsis sp. NPDC102389 | reverse complement strand
CGGCAAGACCCCCCCCCGGGGGGGGCGGGTTAAAAAACTGGCCGGGGGGCAAATTTTTACTTTTGGTCGTGTGGGGCTTTTGGGTTAAAACCCCCAACCGCCACTCACGAGCTAAATCGGTTGCCGCCGCTCCCTTGCCTGTCGCACACTTACCGCACACCGACCGAGGAGGCCACATGACGCGACGTTGTTACGCCATGGCCCTTGGTATGGAAGAGAAACGTGGCTCCACGCCGCCGTCCTAGCAGGACGTCGCGCACGTGGAGCCGCCCATCGGGAAACCGAACCGGGCGGCTTTTTCTTTTGGTGAACCCTGATTTCTGGAACGAAGCAGTCCGGTGCGCGATGCGTGCCGGACTGTGTTCCAGGCCAAGGCGCGTTGGTCCAGCGGAAGGGATACCGGGTTTTCACCCCGGTGACGTGGGTTCGACTCCCACACGCGCTACGCCCCGGCACGGCGGGGAAACCTGTTCCGTCGTACCGGTGCGGCGGTGTGGGGTCCGTGTGTCCCATACCGCCAGACGCGCACGGTCCGGCGACCGGCCGGGATTCATAGCCCCGGCCAGCCTGGCTCGACACCAGGGTGCGCGACTCAGCCTGTCTTGCGGGCGCTGTGCACGTCGCCGCTCTCGTGGCGGCGCAGGACGAGGTCCTGGAAACCGTTGTCCCTCAACCCTTCTTCCAGGTTGAGCCCGTTCGTGGCGACGGCCACCAGCAGGCCGCCCGTCACCAGGCTCGCGGCGACGCGACCGAGATGGGCGGGGGAGTCCAGGAAGGCCAGGACGGCGTCGAAGGCACCCATCACCGGCAGCCGGGCGAGCTGGTGGACCTCGTAGGAGATCCCGACGGGGTCGCGTTCCTCTTCGCGTTGCGCGGCCGCGATCAGCGTCTGATCCGCGTCGACGCCGACCACGCGGCGCGCGCCCTTGCCGCGGAGCAGGCGGGGATAGCGGCCATCGCCGCACCCGACGACCAGGACCGACCTGCCCGCCAGGTCCGGCAGCGCTTCGAGCACCGTCGCGGCCTGGTCCGCCATACGGCCGACGCTAGCCGAGCGGCTGCTGTCCCGACAGGACCAAGAGGCCTATCCCGAAGTACAGGAAGGCCCCCTTCCTGTACCTGAGCGCAAGGAAGGGGGCCTTCATGTACTTCTACAGAGCCTAGACCGCCCGACCAGTGTTGAAGTCGGTGGCGTCGACGACGGACGCGGGTGCGTCGTGTAGCGGCTTGGCGCCCTTGGGCGCCTTCTTCCGCCGGGCCAGCTTGTTCTCCAGCCAGCTCGCGAGTTTCGTCAGGAGCAGGTTCAGCACGATGAAGATGATCGCGACCACGATCAGCGACGGGATCGTGTTGCCATAAAGACCGGTGAGAGGCCCGGAAGCCCGGATCAGCTCGTCGAAGTTGATCGTCAGCTGACCGGCCAGCGCGGTGTCCTTGAGGATGACCACCAGCTGGCTCACCAGCGCGGGCAGCATCAGGGTGACCGCCTGCGGCAGCAGCACATTCGTCATGACCTGGGTCTTGCGCAAGCCCAGTGCGGACGCCGCCTCGGCCTGGCCTTTGGGCAGGGCCAGGATGCCCGCCCGGAACACCTCGGCCAGGACCGAACCGTTGTAGAGCACCAGGCCGGTCACCGCGGCGAACAACGGGCGGATTTCCGCGTCGATGTCCGTGTAGAAGGAGTAGAACGCGGCGGCGAAGACCATCAGCAGCAGCACCGGGATCGCCCGGAAGAACTCGACCACAGCGGAGACCGGAACCCTGATCCACTTGTGCTCCGAGAGCCGACCGATGCCCAGCAGGGCGCCGACCGGCAGCGCGATCACGATCGACAACCCCGCTGCCTTCAGGGTGTTGAGCAGGCCCGGGAGCAGGAACTGGGTCCACGTCGAACCGTCGATGAAGGGCTTCCAGAGCGCGCCCGCCCACTGGCCCTTCTCGTCGAAGCCCGCATAGATGAAGTAGACGACCAGCGCCAGAACGAGGACGAAGAGAACGCTGTAGAGCCAGTTCCGCGCTCGTGCCTTGGGGCCGGGGATGTCGTACAGAACAGTCTGCGAGCTCATCGCTTGACCTCGACCTTCTTGGCGACCCAGCCCAGCAGCAGGCCGAGAGGGAGGACCAGGATGACGAACCCGGCGGCGAACAGGAGGAAGACCAGCAGCAGCGAGTCGGACTCGTTCTCCACCATCTCTGACATCAGCAGTGACGCCTCGGCCACACCGATGATCGAGGCGACCGTGGTGTTCTTCAGCAACGCGATCATCACGTTGGTCAGCGGCGCGATCACCGATCGGAACGCCTGCGGCAGCACGATCAGCGTCAGCACCTGGAAGAAGCCGAGACCGAGCGCGCGGGCCGCCTCTGCCTGGCCGACGGGCACGGTGTTGATACCCGACCTCAGCGATTCACAGACGAACGTCGCGGTGTAGGCGACGAAACCGAGGATCGCGAGCCGGAAGAAGTTGTCCTCCAACGACGTCGTCGAATCCTTCGAGGCCAGGTTGATCCCCAGTGTGGAGGACAATCCCAGCGACGTGAAGACGATGATCACCGTCAGCGGGGTGTTCCGGAAGATGTTGACGTAGGCGGTGCCGAACGCCCGCATGATCGGAACCGGGCTGACCCGCATCCCCACCAGGATGGTGCCCCAGATCAGGGAACCGATGGCGGAGAAGAAGGTCAGCTTGATCGTCATCCAGAAGGCGCCGAGCAAGTCGTAATTGGGATTGTCGAGGAAATCGAACAAGGTGCTCAACCCAGCCTCGGTATGGGAACGGTGCGCCGCGGTACACGGCGCACCGTTCGATTCCTTCAGTTCAGCGGCTCAGCGAGCCGGGTGTCAGGAGATGGCCGGGGGCTCGGGGATCTTGTAGCCCGACGGGCCGACGTTCTTCTCCAGAGCGGCCTTCCACGCACCGTCCTGCTGCATCTTCTTGATCGCGTTGTTGATCGCGGTGATGCTCTCGGCGTCGTCCTTCTTCAGGCCGACGCCGTACTTCTCGTCGGTGAAGCCCTTGCCGACCAGCTTCAGCTTGCCGGGCTGCTGCGCGGCGTAGCCGGCGAGGATCACGTCATCGGTGGTCATCGCGTCGACGGTCTTGTTGAGCAGCGAGGTGACGCAGTCGGTGTACTTGCCGACTTCCTGGAGCTGGACGTCCTTGGCGTACTTTTCCTTGACGTTCTGCGCCGGGGTCGAACCCTTGACCGAGCAGAGCTTCTTGTTGCCGGTCAGGGACTCCGGGCCGGTGATGTCGGTGGAGTCGGCGCGGACCAGCAGGTCCTGGTGGGCGATGAAGTACGGGCCCGCGAAGGAGACCTCGTTCTTGCGCTTGTCGGTGATCGAGTAGGTGGCGACGATGAAGTCGACCTCACCCTTCTTGATCAGGTCCTCGCGCTGCGCGGACTGCGCTTCCTTCCAGGTGATCCCCGACTCTTCGACGCCGAGCTCCTTGGCGATGTACTTCGCCACGTCGACGTCGAACCCGGCGTAGGTGCCGTCGGCCTGCTTCTGGCCGAGACCGGGCTGGTCGAACTTGATGCCGATGGTCAGCTTCTTGTCGTTCTTGGCCTTCGCCACCACGTTCTTGGCGCCGGAGCCACTGCCGGCGTCGGACCCGCCGCCACCGCAGGCGGTGAGGGCGAGACCGGCCGCCACGACGGCCGCGCTCATTCGCAGAACTCGGTTCAACCGCATTCTTCTCAGTTTCCTTCCGAATCTTGTCCAGCCATACCGGCCGGCGGGGAAGACCTCAGTGGGTCAGGATCTTGCCGAGGAAGTCCTTGGCGCGATCCGTCTTCGGCTTGGTGAAGAAGTCGTCCGGGGTGGAGTCCTCGACGATCTCGCCGTCGGACATGAACACCACCCGGTTCGCCGCGCGCCGCGCGAAGCCCATCTCGTGGGTGACGACGAGCATCGTCATCCCGTCCTTGGCGAGCGTGGTCATCACGTCGAGGACCTCCTGGACCATCTCGGGGTCCAGCGCCGAGGTCGGCTCGTCGAACAGCATCACCTTGGGGCGCATGGCCAGCGCGCGGGCGATCGCCACACGCTGCTGCTGCCCGCCGGAGAGCTGGGCGGGGTACTTGTCGGCCTGGTTGGCGATGCCGACTCGTTCGAGCAGGTCCATCGCGGTCTTGCGGGCCTCCGCCGAGTTGACCTTGCGGACCTTCATCGGCGCGAGCATGACGTTCTCGACGATCGTCTTGTGCGCGAACAGGTTGAACGACTGGAACACCATGCCGACGTCGGCGCGCAGCGCGGCCAGCGCCTTCCCCTCGGCGGGCAGCGGAACGCCGTCCACCGCGATCTCGCCGGAGTTGATGGGTTCCAGCCGGTTGATCGCCCGGCACAGCGTCGACTTGCCAGATCCGGACGGCCCGAGCACGACCACGACCTGCCCACGCGGCACCTCGAGGTTGATCTCCTTGAGCACGTGCAGGTCGCCGAAGTACTTGTTCACGGCGGCCGCCTTGATCATCGGCGCCGCCACCTCCGCGGTCATCTGGCCTCCAGGAGCGTTCGTTTGCAGGGGACTGCGGGGTCAGGCACCACGCGATGGCGGAAACCTACTCCCGTCGGACCGCTTGTAAAGACGGCTTGACCAATACTTAGGGTTTCAAGTCCGTATCGTTCTCAAGCCACCGGACGGCCCCGGTCCACCTCCGTCCGGCGCTGATCAGCCTAGACAAAGCGGGGGTGCCTCGTAACCGGGGTCACACAAGATCTGTGACGCATCGTGACCATTACCGCATGCGGTGGGTCCCTCACAGGGCCATCCGGCCCAGCGGTACGGGCAGCGCGAGGGGTGACTCACCCCATAGAGTCGTTCTTCAAGTCGTCGCGGTGGCGGTGACGGCGTGAAAGGGAAAACACGGGTGCGGGTACTGCTGGTGGAGGACGACGACCGGGTCGCGGGTGCCCTGACGCCCGCGCTGACCCGGCGCGGCCTGACGATCAAACGACTGGCCTCCGGCGCCGGGGTGCTCGATCTCGTGCACGACGTCGACGTCGTGCTGCTCGATCTGGGGCTCCCCGACATCGACGGGATCGTCCTGTGCCGCCGGATCCGCGCGGTCAGCGACGTCGCGGTGATCGTCGTTTCGGCGCGGGGCGAGGTGGACGACCGGATCCAGGGGCTGCGGTCCGGCGCCGACGACTATCTGGTGAAGCCCTACGACGTCGACGAGCTGGTCGCCCGCGTCGAGGCCGTGCGCCGTCGCCGCGGGGAGCGGCCTGCCGCTCCCGAAGTGCCGGGCGTCATCCGGGCGGGTGATGTCTCCGTCGATATCGGACGCCATGAGGTGCAGGTCGACGGCCAGCCGGTTTCGTTGTCCCGCAAGGAGTTCCAGGTGCTCGCGCTGGTGGTCACCGCCCGCGGCGCGGTCTGCGCCCGCGACCACGTGCTGAACGAGGTCTGGGGACACCGCGGCCCCGCGGAGAGCCGGTCGCTCGACGTCCACGTCGCCACCCTCCGGACCAAACTGGGCAGGCCCGCGCTGATCGAGACCGTCCGCGGCGTCGGGTACCGCCTCGGCGGCGCCTACGGCCCGGCCGAAGAGGGCTGAGCCGGTGCGCGTCCGGCTCCAGGCGATCGTGCTGACGCTGGTCGCGGCGCTCGTGTTCGGCCTCGGCATCCCGCTCGCGCTCAGCGTGGCGGCCAGTGTGCAGCTCGACCTCTTCCTCGACCGGCTCACCGACACCTCCCGGTTCGCGTCGCTGGCCCAGCGCCCGCTGGTGGAGAACCGGCCGGACCTGATCGAGGACGAGCTCCGCCGCTACACCCAGGTCTACGGGGTGCCGGTGGCGATCGTCGACCAGGACGGCGAATCCGTCGTCAAAGGGCCGGGTGAGACGGCCGGGATCGACCTCAAGGAGCCCGCCATCGCCTCGCACGTGCAGCAGGCGCTGGCCGGACGGCGTTCGGAACCCGGGCCGTTGCTGATGCCGTGGGCCACCGAGCCGCTGGTGCTGGCCGAGCCGATCCTCATCGACGGCGAGGTGCGGGGCGCGGTGATCACCCTCTCCTCCACGGAGAAGGCCCGCACCCAGCTGCTGTGGTGGTGGCTGCTCATCGCGGCGGGGGCGGTGGTGGCGTTCGGGCTCGCGCTGCTGGTCGCGGTGCCGGTGGTGCGCTGGATCCTGCGCCCGGTCCGGCGGCTCGACGACGCCACCGGCGAACTGGTCGCCTCCGTGGTCAGCGGCCGCGAGGTCAAACGGGTGGGGGAGACGGGCGGGCCACCGGAACTGCGGCAGCTCGAACGGTCCTTCGACCGGATGGCCGCCAGCGTCGACGAGGCCCTGTCGGCGCAGCGCGCGTTCGTCGCCGATGCCTCCCACCAGCTGCGGAATCCGTTGACCGCGTTGAAGATCCGGCTCGGCAACCTCGACGGGCACGTCGACGACGACCTCGCCGCGGCGGATCTCGAAGCCGCCGTCGTCGACGCGCGACGGCTCAACCAGATCCTCGACGAACTCCTCTCGCTGGCCCGCGCGGAGGCGTCGGGCGGCGAACTGGTGCCGGTCGGCCTCGACGAGATGGTGGGCGCCCGGGTCGCCGACTGGACCGTCGTCGGCGCGGCTCGCGACATCTCCCTGGTCGCGTCCGGGCTGGGCGGCGGGCTGAGGGTGCTCACGCCCGCGCGCGGCCTCGAAGTGGTCCTCGACGCGCTCCTGGACAACGCGCTCAAATTCACCGAGCCGGGGACCGAGGTGCGGGTCGACGTCACCACCGCGGACGGGAAGGTGGACATCGCCGTCCGCGACCACGGGCCCGGCCTGCGCGACGACGAGCTGGACCGCGCGGCGGACCGGTTCTGGCGCAGCACCGCGCATCAGAACGTGCCCGGATCCGGCCTGGGCCTCGCGATCGTCACCGAGATCCTGGCCCGCTCGGACGGTTCGCTGCGGCTCGGCTCACCCGAGGGCGGCGGCCTCGAAGTGACCGTGACCCTGCCGGTCGCTAGTTCTTGAGCGAGCGGAAGTAGCGCAGCGCACCCGGGTGCAGCGGAAGGGGAGCGGTCTCGATGGCGGGGTGGATGTCGATCGACAACGCCGCGCCCGCCGCCTTGACCAGCTGATCCCGCGCGTCGAACAGCCCGCGCACCAGCGCCTCGGCGACGTCGTCGCGCATCGACGCGGGCACCACCAGGAAGTTCGGCAGCACGAGCGTGGTCACCGGCGACGGCAGGTTGTAGGCCGTCACCGGGATGGTCGCCGTCCGGTACACCGGGCTGGTGGCCCGCAGCGCGTCCGCGAGGTCGGTGATGTCGAGCAGCCGCAGACCCACCGTGTGCACCCGCTCGGTGATCGACGGCGTCGGCAGGCCACCCGACCAGATGACGGCGTCGATCTGCCGGTTCTCCAGCGCGGGCAGCGCCTCGGGGAGACCCAGGTTGCGCCGGTCGATCGCGCCGGTCAGCCCCGACGCCTTCAGCAGCTGGTTCGAGACGAACTCGACGCCCGAGTCCGGTGAGCCGATCGCGACCTTGCGTCCCCGCAGCTGGGCGAACGACTTGATCGGGGAGTCGGACCGGACGATGACGTGCAGGTAGTCGTCGTGCACGCGGGCCAGCGCGGCCAGCCCGGCGGCCTTGTTCGCGGCGACGTCGGCGGCCACGAACGCGACCTCGGCCTTCCCCGCGCGCACCCGGTCGGCGTTGTCCGGGGAGCCCTGCGTCTCCTGGATCTCCGGCCGGTCGGTGTCCAGCTGCGCGGCCCACGCGTCGGCCAGCGCCTCGGCCAGTTTGTCGTAGACGCCGCCGTTGAGCCCCGCCGCGATCCGCACCTTCGTCCCGGAGAGATCGGGCCCGCACCCGGTGACCAGGGCGCAGACCACGGCGATCACCACCGCGAGCACCCCTGGTCTCCTCATGAGGGTCGATCGTGCCATGGAACCCCGCCCGCGTACCCTCGAAGGCGAGATGAGCGCGCGCACTTACCAGATCCGCACCTTCGGCTGCCAGATGAACGTGCATGACTCCGAACGTCTTGCCGGGCAGCTCGAGGACGCCGGCTACGTTCCGGGTGACGGCGAGGCCACACCCGACCTGATCGTGTTCAACACCTGCGCTGTGCGGGAGAACGCGGACAACAAGCTGTACGGCACCCTCGGCCATCTGCGGCCGCAGAAGACCGCGAAGCCGGACATGCAGATCGCCGTCGGCGGTTGCCTCGCGCAGAAGGACCGCGGCGAGATCGTCAAGCGCGCGCCCTGGGTCGACGTCGTCTTCGGCACGCACAACATCGGTTCGCTGCCGACGCTGCTGGAGCGCGCGCGGCACAACGCCGAGGCCGAGGTCGAGATCCTCGAATCGCTCGAGACCTTCCCTTCGACGCTCCCGGCGAAGCGCGACTCGGCGTACGCGGGCTGGGTGTCGATTTCGGTGGGCTGCAACAACACCTGCACCTTCTGCATCGTCCCGGCGTTGCGCGGCAAGGAACGCGACCGCCGCCCCGGCGAGATCCTGGCCGAGGTCGAGGCGCTCGTCGCCGAAGGCGTGCTGGAAGTGACCCTGCTCGGCCAGAACGTGAACTCCTACGGCGTCGAATTCGGCGACCGGCTCGCGTTCGGGAAGCTGTTGCGCGCGTGCGGTTCGGTGGACGGGCTGGAGCGCGTCCGCTTCACCTCGCCGCATCCGGCGGCGTTCACCGAGGACGTCATCGACGCGATGGCCGAGACGCCGAACGTGTGCCACCAGCTGCACATGCCGCTACAGTCCGGTTCGGACAAGGTGCTGCGCGAGATGAAGCGGTCCTACCGTTCGGCGCGCTACCTCAAGATCCTCGACCGCGTGCGCGAGTCGATGCCCGACGCCGCGATCACCACCGACATCATCGTCGGCTTCCCCGGCGAGACCGAGGAAGACTTCCAGGCGACGCTCGACGTCGTCGCGCAGGCGCGGTTCTCCAGCGCGTTCACCTTCCAGTACTCGATCCGGCCGGGCACGCCCGCCGCCGAGATGGACGGGCAGCTGCCGAAGGAGGTCGTGCAGGAGCGCTACGAACGGCTCGTGAAACTGCAGAACGACATCTCCTGGGACGAGAACAAGAAGGTCGTCGGACGGCGGGTCGAACTGCTGGTGGCCTCCGGCGAGGGCCGCAAGGACTCCGAAACGCACCGGATGAGCGGCCGTGCCCGTGACGGCAGGCTCGTCCACTTCGCGCCGACGGGACCGCTGGTGGACCGCTTGGTGCGGCCTGGCGACGTCGTCGAGACCGTGGTGACTTACGGCGCGCCGCACCACCTCGTCGCCGACGGTGACCTGCTGTCGCACCGCCGCACCAAGGCGGGCGACAACTCCGAGGCCGGGCTGCGGCCGAAGACCAACGGCGTGACGCTGGGCCTG
Source organism: Amycolatopsis sp. NPDC102389 (assembly GCF_044765885.1). NCBI lineage: Bacteria > Bacillati > Actinomycetota > Actinomycetes > Pseudonocardiales > Pseudonocardiaceae > Amycolatopsis > Amycolatopsis sp. NPDC102389. The sequence continues at coordinate 212,656 of NZ_JBIWKX010000006.1, read as the reverse complement.
CCGGGCTTCGGTGCCCCGGCCGTCACGCCGGAACCGGTGAGCGGGTGTGCGCTGTGACCGATCCGAAGATCGACGAACTCGCCGCTGAGATCGACGAGGTCGGCGAACGCGCGGCCAAGACGATCGAGCTGGGCAGGCGCGGTTTCTCCATCGCCGTACTGGTGTTCGTGCTGCTGATCGCCCAGCTGCTGCCCTGGGTCGGCGAGCACGCCGGCTGGGAGGTGCTGCTCGGCAGGGGTGGCGGGATCCCGCAGCTGTTCGCCGCGACCTCGACCGGTATCGGGGTGTTCGTCGGCGCCGTCGCGCTGGTGACCCGGCGCTGGTGGCTGGCCTGGGTCTGCGCCGCGGGCGGCTGGTTCGCCTCCGTCGACGGGATGCTCGCGATCTGGTCCCAGCAGTCCTCGCACGCGACCGGCGCGGCCGGTGGCGGTCCGGGCTTCGGGCTGATCGTCGCCTGGATCGCCACCGTCGCGCTGGCCATCTACTGGATGCGTGCCGCCTTCTCGCGGAGCTAGCTGACGCGCAAGGTGAGGTTGCTGGACGTGTACGCGCTCGCGTAGAGCGTCGTTTCGGGGTGGTAGGCCCGCAGCGTGATCACCGCGCTGAGGGAGAAGCTCAGCTTCAGCGAGAACGTCGAGTTGGGCCTGCAGGTCGTGTCGGCGATGTTCACCCACACACTGCCCTGAAGCTGCTGCACGATGATCGCTTCGAGGCTTTCCGTCCCGTCGGAGCCCTCCGCGGCCTGCAGAGTCCCTTTGAGCGTGACCTTTTCGTTGACCTTGGCCTGCTTCTTGCTGAGCGAGGCGTCGAGTTTGACCTTCTTCTTGCCTGCTTCGGCGGAGACCGGGGCCGGTGCCGGGGCAGCCGTCGCCGACGCGGCCGGGGCGAGCCCGGCCACCAGAGCACAACTGATCGCCAGGGCGGCGAACGCCCGGCGTACTGGGGGAATCAGTGTCTGGTTCATGATCGAAGTCGACCACGGTTGAGCGCGGAGAGCGCTCGAATACGCACAAAGGTGCTAGGCGTCCCTCCACAGTGGAGTGAAGCGCGTGAAGGCCCCCTTCCCTCGGCTGAACCGAGGGAAGGGGGCCTTCACGCGCTTTGAAGACCTACCGGTCCGCGATGGCCGCTTCCGCCGCCTCGAGCCACTCACGCCACTGCGCGGCCTGCTCGTCCGCCTTCTTCGCGCGCCGCTCGTCGCCCGCCGCGCGGGCCTTGGCCGCCTGCGACTCGAACTGCTCGACCCGCTCGCGGAACTGCGCCGCCCTGGCCTGCGCCTCCGGGTCGGTCCGCCGCCACTTGCTGTCCTCTGCCGACTTGATCGCGTCCTGCACGGCCTTCAGGCGGCCGTCCAGCTCGCGGATGCGCTCGCGCGGGACCTTGCCGATCTCGTCCCACTGGTCCTGGATGCGCCGCATGTGCTGCTTCGCCGCCTCCAGGTTCGCGGCGGGATCGATCTTCTCGGCCTCGACGAGGAGTTCTTCCTTCTGCTGCGCGTTGGTCGCGAACTCGGCGTCCCGCTCGGAGAACACCGCGGAGCGGCGCGCGAAGAACTTGTCCTGCGCGGCGCGGAACCGCTGCCAGAGCGCTTCGTCGCTGTCCTTGGGAGCGCGGCCGGCGGCCTTCCACTCGGTCATCAGGTCCTTGTAGCGACCCGCGGTGTCGCCCCAGTCCGACGACTCCGAGAGCGCTTCGGCCTCGGCGATCAGCTCTTCCTTGCGGTGCTTGGCACCCGCGCGCTGCTTGTCGAGCTCGGCGAAATGCGAGCCGCGGCGGCGGTTGAACGCCTCACGGGCCTTGGAGAACCGCTTCCACAGCTCGTCGTCGGTCTTGCGGTCGACGCCCTTGACCGTCTTCCACTCGTCCAGGATGGCGCGCAGCCGGTCGCCGGCGGCCTTCCACTGGGTCGACTCGGCGGCGAGCTTCTCGGCCTCGTCGGCGAGGGCCTGCTTGCGGACGACGGCGGCCGCGCGAGCCTCCTCACGCTCCTGCTTGGCCGAGGCCAGCGCCTTCTCGGCGTGGGAGATGACCTGCTCGATGCGGCCGCTGAGCGCGGCGATGTCGCCGACGACGGCGGCTTCGGCGAGGCCGTCACGCAGCTGCGTGGCCGTGGCCAGCGCGTGTTTCGGGTCGCCCGCGCCGGACTCCAGCCGGGTTTCCAGCAGCTCGACCTCGGTACGCAGGTCGTCGAAGCGGCGCGCGTAGTGGAGCAGACCCTCGTCCGGGCTCCCGGCCTGCCAGACACCGACCGCGCGTTCGCCGTCGGGCGTGGTGACGTAGACCGTTCCTTCTTCGTCGACCCTGCCCCAAGCGGACGGGCTGGGCTCGGCGGGCGGCACGGGGGGTGCGGGATGCCCGCCACCGAGCGCGTGCGGTACCGGGTGCGGTGCCGGGGTACCGGTGGACGTGTTCTCCTGGGCCATCGCAGGCTCCTTATCGCCTGTACGCCCGCTGGCGCGGGCGCCCCGCCTAGCGGCGGGGCCGGGTAATGCGTTGCCGTCGTGCTTCGGGGGCATCAACCCCTTGCGGCATTCAAGCAGCTCAGCGTCCACCGTGGAACCGGATGAACCACCAGAGGGCAGTGATCCTACTTCCGGAGGACCCTCCGTGTCGGTCGGTTGCCGGTGCCCGGAACCGGGGAAGTAACGTCGGCGGCCGTGATCCGCCGTGTCGCCGTGCTCCCGCAACCCCCGCTGCTCATCCCCGAACTGGCCGCCGGAGCGGCGGACGAGTGCGCCGAGCTGCGCGAAGCCTGCCTCGAAGCCGCGAGGCGCCTGACCAGCGCTTCGCCGGACTGGGTCGTCATCGGCGCGGCCCCGGGCGCGCCCGCGGTGCCGGACCACGCGAGCGGGTCGTTCCGCGGCTTCGGCGTGGACCTCGAAGTCTCACTCAGCCGGGTGACGGCACCCGAGACGGAGCTGCCGTTGCCCGCGCTCGTGGCGGGCTGGCTGCGTGACCAGGGCGGCGCGTCGTCCGTCCGAGTCCACCTTGTGGATCCCGCCACCCCGTCCGACCAGTGCGAACAGGTCGCCCGGGAGGTGGGGGACCACCCCGCCGTGCTCATTCTCGGCGACGGTTCGAGCAGGCACGGCCCGCGTTCCCCCGGCGGCGAAGATGACCGCGCGGAAGGTTTCGACGCCGGGATTCGCGACGCGCTGGCCAAGGCCGACACGGGAGCGCTGGCCGCGCTCGACCCGGCCCTGGCCGCCGAACTCGGAGCCGGTGGCCGCGCGCCCTGGCAGGTCCTCGCCGGTCTGGCGGCGGACGGGGACTGGACCGCCGAGGTCCTTTACTCGGCCGCGCCGTTCGGCGTCGGCTACCACGTCGCGGTCTGGGAACGCGCGTGATCCGGCCGGTCGCGGTCGTCGGGCCCACGGCGACCGGGAAGACCGCGCTGGCGGTCGAACTCGCCCTCACCCTCGGGGGTGAGGTGGTCAACGCCGACGCGCTGCAGCTCTACCGCGGGATGGACATCGGGACGGCCAAGGCGACCGTCGAGGAGCGGCGGGGCGTGCCGCATCACCTGCTGGACGTCCTCGATGTCACCGAGACGGCGTCCGTCGCCGCGTACCAGCGCGACGCACGTCAGCGTGTCGAAGAACTCCTCGACGCCGGCCGCGTGCCGATCCTCACCGGCGGGTCGGGCCTCTACGTCCAAGCCGTGCTCGACGATCTCAAGTTCCCGGGCACCGATCCGGACGTGCGTGCCCGGCTGACCGCCGAAGCCGACGAAATCGGTGTCGCCGCGATGCACGCCCGGCTCACGGAACTCGACCCGGTCGCCGCCACGGCCATCCTGCCGACGAACACCCGCCGGATCGTGCGCGCGCTGGAGGTCATCGAGATCACCGGCGAACCGTTCTCGGCGAACATGCCGAAACCGGGGCCGGCGCGCTACGACACCGTCCTGATCGGTATCGACCGCGAACCGGCGGAACTCGATGCCCGCGTCGACCGCCGTGTGGAGCTCATGTTCGAAGCCGGACTCGTCGACGAGGTGCGGACCTTGCTGGGCCGGGGACTTCGAGACGGGCTCACCGCGTCGAGGGCGCTGGGCTACCAGCAGGTGATCGCCGCGCTCGACGGGGACGGCGACTTCGCGGCCGCCGCCGAAGCCACCGCACAGGCCACCCGGAGGTTCGTGCGGAGACAACGTTCCTGGTTCCGGCGCGACAAGCGCGTCCAGTGGTTCGACGGCGGTTCGGAGCGGCTGGCCGAGCGCGTCCTCGAAGTGGCGGCCCAGTAATCTTGGCGCCATGGGCGGCATCGAATTCCTTAAGGGACACGGCACACAGAACGATTTCGTGCTGCTTCCCGACCCTGACGGCCGCCTCGAGCTGACCGAAGCGCGGGTGGCGGCGTTGTGCGACCGTCAGCGTGGTCTCGGTGCCGACGGCGTGCTCCGGATCGTGCGCTCGGCCGCCCTGGGGGTGGAATCCGAGGGCGAATGGTTCATGGACTACCGCAACGCCGACGGGTCCATCGCGGAGATGTGCGGCAACGGCGTCCGGGTCTTCGTCCGGCACCTGGTCGATTCCGGGCTCGTGTCCGAGCACGACTTCGTCATCGGCACCCGTGCCGGTGACCGGCCGGTGCGGATGCACGCGGACGGATCGGTGACCGTGCAGATGGGACCGGCGACGATCACCGGTACGTCGGTCACCGTGGTCGCGGGCGAGCCGTTCTCCGGTGTCGCGGTGAACGTCGGCAACCCGCACCTGGTGTCGGTCGTCGACGACGACGTCGACGTGCTCGACCTGCGCGATCAGCCCGACTTCGACTCCGACGTGTTCCCCGACGGCGTGAACCTCGAGTTCATCAACCTGCTGGGTGGCGACTCGCTGAAGATGCGCGTCCACGAACGCGGCGTCGGCGAGACGCGGTCCTGCGGCACCGGCACGGTCGCCGCGGTCGCCGCCGCCCTGCACCTCGCGGGCACCGACACCGGTGAAGCGACCGTCGACATCCCCGGCGGCCGCGTGGTGGTCGAGGTGCGCCGCGGCGGGTCCACGCTGACCGGCCCGGCGGAGATCGTCGCCCGGGGAGAACTCGACGAAACCTGGTGGGCCGGGCTCGGTTAGCCGACCGCGATCGGCTCCGTGGGAAGGTCGCGGAGCTTCCGGATCGGGGAGAAGACCACCCACAGCACCGCTGCGGCCTCGCCGACCGCGGCGAACCACAGCGTTCCCCGGATACCGATCGTCTCACCCAGGACACCGCCGATCAGCCCGCCCAGCGGCAGCATCCCCCACACTACGAACCGCACGCTGGCGTTCATGCGGCCGAGCAGCCGGTCCGGGCAGACGGCTTGCCGGTAGGACACCTGCGCGACGTTGTAGACGATGATCCCGAAACCCGCGATCGCCAGCGCCGCGGGGAACAGCACGATCCGCCAGCCCGGCGCGGCGAGCGGGAGCAGCAGATGAAAAGGCGAGGTCAGCAGCGGGACGAACCAGATCGACCGTGCCTGCCCGATCCGCCGGGTGATGCGCCCGGCCAGGATCGCCCCGAGGATCCCGCCCACGCCGCCGATCGCCAGGACGACGCCGACGACCGCCGGTGAAAGGCCCAGTTCCCGGTTCAGGAACAGGATCTGCACCGCGGTGAACGCGCCGTTGGCCAGGTTGGCCGTCGCGGTGCAGGCGACGATCGAGCGAAGGGCTCCGTCGGTGAACACGAACCGCAGCCCCTCGGCGATCTGGGGGAGCAGTTTCGCGTCCTCGTGCCGCTCGGGGACCTCTTCGACGGTGCGGATCCGCAGCAGGCACAGCGCGGAGGTCAGGAAGCCGACGCCGGTCATCAGCACGGCGTTGGCCGCGCCCGCCAGCTGCACGAGCCCGCCGCCGATACCCGGTCCGGTCAGGAACGCGACCGATTGGCTGGCCTGGAGTTTCGCGTTGCCTTCGAGCAGGTGCTCGCGGCCGACCAGCGACGGCAGATACGACTGGTAGGCGACGTCGAAGAACACCGTCGCGACGCCGACGAGCGTGGCGACCACGATCAGCTGCGTCAGCGACAGGATCCCCGCCCACCAAGCGAGCGGAATGGTGAGCAGCAGCGCGGCGCGGACGAAGTCGGCCCGCAGCATCAGCACCCGCCGCCGCATCCGGTCGACCCACACCCCGGCGGGCAGCCCGATGATCAGGAACGCGATGGTCTCGGCCGCGGTCAGCAGCCCCATCTGGAACGGCGTCGCGGCCAGCACGGTGGCCGCGAGCAGGGGAATCACGGTGTGACCGGCGAAAGCACCCAGCTGGCTGGCCGTGTCACCGGCCCAGAGCCGCCGGAAGTCCGCGTGGAAGAAGAGGGAGTCTCTGCGCACGACGCCACCTTGGCGCGAGTGATTGGAAACTGTCAATCACTTTCCGCTCTAGGCTGTCGCGGTGCCCACTCCACGACGCGCCGCCACCGAGGCCGAGATAGCCGCGATGGCCTCCGGAATAAGGCTGCGCATCATCCGGTTGACCTATTCCGAGGCGCTGACCAACAAGGAACTCGCCGAACGACTCGATCGCGACCCGGCGACGACGCTGCACCACGTGCGCAAGCTCGTCGACACAGGGTTCCTCGAAGCGCTCCCGCCGCGACGCGGCACGCGCGGTGCGAAAGAAATTCCGTATCGCTCGACCGGGTTGTCGTGGCATCTTGATTCCCGCGACAGGGGGATCGATCAGGCGATCTTCGAGGCTTATCTGGCCGAGATCGCCGACGTGGGATTCGACGAGGTGCAGCAGACGCGCCTGGTCGTGCAGGTACCGGACGAGCAGATCACCGAGTTCGAAACACGGCTGATGGAGCTTGTCGACGACTTCATGTCCCGGCCGGTCGACCCGGAAGCGAAACGCACGGCCATCTACCTGTCGAAGTATCCCAGCAGGTAATGAATTCGGTCCCGCCGCCGAAACGTGGGACCATGGAGGCACGATGACGGAACTGACACACAACGATCTGAACGACATGGACCCTTCGACCGGCGAATTGGAGCTCGAGGACCGCGCCTCGCTCCGCCGGGTAGCGGGCCTGTCCACCGAACTCGCGGATGTCACCGAGGTCGAATACCGGCAGTTGCGCCTGGAGCGCGTCGTTCTGGTCGGTGTGTGGACCGAGGGCAGCGCCCTCCAGTCCGAGGCCTCGCTCGCCGAGCTCGCGCGGCTGGCCGAAACGGCCGGCTCCGAGGTGCTCGAAGGCCTGGTGCAGCGGCGGATCCGCCCGGATCCCGCCACCTACATCGGCTCGGGCAAGGTCAAGGAACTGCGCGAGATCGTGATGGCCACCGGCGCCGACACGGTGATCTGCGACGGTGAGCTCTCACCGGGCCAGCTGCGCCAGCTGGAGGAGAAGGTCAAGGTGAAGGTCATCGACCGCACCGCCCTGATCCTCGACATCTTCGCGCAGCACGCCCGCTCCAAGGAGGGCAAGGCGCAGGTCGAGCTGGCCCAGCTGCAGTACCTGATCCCGCGGCTTCGCGGGTGGGGTGCGGCGCTGTCCCGGCAGGCCGGTGGCCGGGCGGGCGGCGCCAACGGTGGTGTGGGTCTGCGTGGTCCCGGTGAGACGAAGCTCGAAACCGACCGCCGTCGCATCAACAAGCGCGTGTCCAAGCTGCGCCGCGAGATCGCCGCGATGGACACCATCCGCGAGACCAAACGCGGTCGCCGGGTGGCCAACGAGGTGCCGAGCGTCGCGATCGTCGGCTACACCAACGCCGGCAAGTCGAGCCTGCTCAACGCGCTGACCGGCGCCGGGGTGCTGGTCGAGGACGCGCTCTTCGCCACGCTGGATCCGACGACCCGGCGGGCGCAGACCCCCGACGGCCGCACCTACACGCTGACCGACACCGTCGGTTTCGTGCGGCACCTGCCGCACCAGCTGGTGGACGCGTTCCGGTCGACGCTGGAGGAGGCGGCGAGCGCCGACCTGCTCGTGCACGTCGTCGACGGCGCCGACCCGACGCCGGAAGAGCAGGTCAACGCGGTGCGCGAAGTGCTCGCCGAGATCACGAAGCGCCGTTCCGAGCCGCTCCCGCCGGAGCTGCTGGTGATCAACAAGGCCGACGCCGCCGACGAGGTGTCGCTGGCCCGGTTGCGGCACCAGCTGGCCGGTTCGGTGCAGGTGTCGGCGCGGACCGGCACGGGCATCACGGAGCTGGCCGAGGTGATCGCGGAGCGGCTGCCGAGGCCGGAGGTCGTGGTCGAGGTGCTGATCCCGTACTCGCGCGGCGAGCTCGTCTCCCGCGCCCACGCCGACGGCGAGGTGCTGGAGGAAGAGCACGTCGAGACCGGTACGCGGCTGGTCGTGCGCGGCAGGCCCGAACTGGCCGCGGCGCTGAGCGACTTCCAGACGAACGGCTCGGCTCTGTAAGCAAGTACGTGAAGGCCCCCTTCACTGCGTCTAACGCAGTGAAGGGGGCCTTCACGTCGTTCGATGTAGTGGAAGGCCCTCATGCGTGAATCCGCGCCGGTGCCGACGCGTGCTGAAGTGCGAAAGGTGCTGGAAGACCTTGCGACCAGTGCGGTCACGCGCGTGGAAGCCTCGGATTGGGCTCGCCCGTGGATAGTCGAAGACGCCCACCGCGTCGATGACGCCTTGGTGTGGAACGCGCTCGACCGACTGTTCGGCGCCGACCTGATGACCTCGCCTGTCGGCTACCTTCACGGTCCTGTCGATTTCCGGGCCTGGTTGGAGGAGTTCGACTCTCGCCGCTGAAAAGTGGCCTTCGCGACATTCCGCCCCATCTCGGCGTTCGCACCGAACTGCGCGCCGTCCCGGACGTCTCCGTAGTGTGGGGCTTCAGGGGTTCCACGGTACGGAGGTGGATGTGCGGGGGATTGTCGCGGCAGCGGTCGTGCTGGTGGCGTTCATCGGCGGGACGGCTCCCGCCCTGGCGCAGGAGACTCCGGCGCCGCAGCCGGTGTGCAAGAACAGCGACTCCCGGCTCAGTGAACTCTCCGGTCTCGTCTCCGACGGCGAGCATCTGTACGCCCTCAACGACGGCGGAACCAAGACGCAGGTCTTCGTCCTCGGCCGCGACTGCAAGGTCGAGAAGGTCATCTCGGCCGCGACCGACCCTTACGACCCCGAAGACCTCGCCCGCACCGCGGACGGCACCTTCTGGCTTTCCGACACCGGCGACAACCGCAAGCGGCGGGACACGGTCGCGCTGATCTCACTGACCCCGCAAGGTAAAGCGACGCTGCACCGGCTCACGTACCCCGACGGGCAACACGACGTCGAGGCGCTCATCATGGACCGCTCCGGCACGCCGTACCTGATCACCAAGGACGTTTTCGGCGACGCGAAGGTGTACCGGCCGACGGGGCCGCTCGCCAGCCCCGGCCCGACCCCGCTGGAGAGCGTGGGATCGCTGCAGATCAAGGAGACGTCGACTCCCGGCGGACCCGTCGGGTCGATCGGCTCGATGACGGTGACCGGCGCGGCGTCGATGGCCGACGGCTCGGTGGTCGCGTTGCGCACCTACACCGACGCCTACCTCTACGCCGTCACCGACGGGGACCTGAAGAGCGCGTTGCAGCGTGAACCCGTGCGCGTGCCACTGCCGAATGAGAAGCAGGGTGAGGCGATCGCCTTCGATCCGGACGGGACGCTGCTGTCCGGCGGGGAGGGCGTCGGCGAGCAGATCCGGGCGGTGAAGGGCGCGGCGGCACTCGCCGTGGACGCGGCGAAATCCGAGGGCAGCACTTCGGGTGGGACCTCCGCGGCCGGTGGCGCGGGCCAGGGGTCCGGCTTCCCGTATGTGCAGGTCGGTATCGCCGCCGTCGTCGTGATCGGCGGCCTGCTCCTGGTCGGCAGGCTCCGCAAGCGCCGAGCCTGACCGAAGCTTGCCGGGTCTGACCCGCGGTCTTGGGTGACCGGGGATCCCGGCGTGCTCCGGTTCCGGGCTACAGCCTGCGAAGAACGGCGACGACCTTGCCGAGGATCGTGGCGTCGTCACCCGGGATGGGCTCGTACGCCTCGTTGTGCGGCATCAGCCAGATGTGGCCGTCCTTGCGCTTGAACGTCTTGACCGTGGCCTCGCCGTCGATCATCGCGGCCACGATCTCGCCCGGGTCCGCCGTGGGCTGCTGGCGCACGACGACCCAGTCGCCATCGGTGATGGCTGCGTCGACCATCGAGTCACCGGTGACGCTGAGCAGGAAGAGCTCACCCTCGCCGACGATCTCCCTCGGCAACGGGAAGACGTCTTCGATCGCCTGCTCCGCCAGCACCGGGCCACCGGCGGCGATCCGGCCGACGAGCGGCACGTACGCGGCCTTGGCGGCCGACTGCGGCTGCTCGACGTCGATGCCCATCGGGTTGTCGTCCGTCGTGGCGAGCACCCCCACCGCACGCGGGCGGTTCGGGTCGCGTCGCAGATAACCCTTGCGCTGCAGGGCCTGCAACTGGTGCGACACCGACGAAGTGGAGGTCAGCCCGACCGCCTCGCCGATCTCACGCACACTCGGCGGGTAGCCGAACCGGCTCACCCACAGTTTGATCACGTCGAGCACCTGCTGCTGCCGCACGGTCAGGGTCTCGTCCACCTCGTAGACCTCGGGCAAGGCGCGCACCTTGCCCGAGCGCCTAGGCGCGTTCCCCGCCTTGCTCTCCTTAGCCACCGTATCGCTCCTTCATCTCCTGCGTCGCCTCCCAGTACGTCCGGTCGCCCGGACCGACTTCGCGTGTCTTCGCCGGTGGCGGACGATCTTCCCGCCCACGGCACCGGCGGCGTCCGCGCAGCAGACGCCCTGGTCAACGACGTTAGCCCGCCGGGACGACGATTTCAAACATCTGTTCGATGGACACGCCGTGTCGCTCGATTTTTGTCGGTGGGAGGTGGTACACATTCGCACGGGCGTTCGATAGAACGCCTGTTCGACCTTGATCGCCGGGTCACGGCCCGGCGCCGAGCGCAGCAGGACTTGCGAGGAGGTTCCTATGTCGATTCTGGCCGATCGAGGACTGGTGCGGCCCAGTTCCCCCGGGCCCGTTCCGGCAGGGTTGACCAGGCCCGTCCGGGTGGTGCGGGGCAGGCATGCCGAGCCTTTGCGCCCGCCGACCAGGGCGCGGGTCGTGGCGGGCCGTCGTCCCGGTGTCGCCACCGCCTCGCCGGCGTGCCCGGCGCCGCGGCGGCTCCCGCTCAGGTGGCCGTCTCTCGTCGGGATGGCCTTGCTCGTCGCCGGGATCGTCACCGGATTGGGTCTGTTCTTGTCGGGTGTTCCCGGCGCCGCGGTGCCCGAACGGACCACGACGGTGTCCGTTTCGGAGGGCGAGACGCTGGCGGAAATCGCGGCCCGATTCGCGCCAGGCAGTGACCCGGGCGCGGTCGTCGCCAAGATCAAGGAGCTCAACTCCCTGGAAGACGCCGTTCTCGTGCCCGGGCTGCCGCTCACGGTCCCCGTCGCGGCCGGGGTCGCGGAAGGTCGGAGGTGATCCTGAAGGGTGCTCTCACCCGTTGTGGGTGAGCTCCTCTTTCGTGTCCGATCGGCCCGGCCGTTGCGCTTGCGTGCGTCCGACCAGCGATCTAGTCTCCACCGCTATATGTAGTAGTTACATGGCTGTAGTTGGTCCATAGCTTGGGGTAGACTCGGTACCAGTTGTCCACAGCTGGCCGGTGTTCACCCACCGGATGTCCACAGATCGATCCACATGTCGATCTTTCCCGTCGTTGCGTGGCGGCGGGGGCGGGCGTCCATTCGGGACCGGCCGGCGCGGAGGGGAAGGTGATCGGCGGATGAGGTGCCCGTTCTGCCGGCATGCGGACTCTCGGGTCGTCGACTCCCGAGAGGTGGATGAGGGTCAGGCGATCCGGCGGAGGCGCTCCTGCGCCGCTTGCGGCCGGCGCTTCACCACTTCGGAGACGATGGTGCTCGCCGTCGTCAAGCGATCCGGGGTCACCGAGCAGTTCAGCCGGGACAAGGTGGTCCGAGGGGTGCGCCGCGCCTGTCAGGGCAGGCCGGTCGACGACGACGCGCTGCAGCAGCTCGCGCAGCGGGTCGAGGAGTCGATCCGGTCGGCGGGGCTGGCGGAGATCCCGAGTCACGAGGTCGGCCTGGCGATCCTGGGCCCCCTGCGCGAACTCGACGGCGTCGCCTATCTCCGGTTCGCCAGTGTCTACCGCTCCTTCTCCTCGGTCGAGGACTTCGAGAAGGAGATCTCGGACCTCCGCGAGGCCATGGCTGCCACACCGGACGAGAGCGATCAAGACGCGAAAGACGGCTGATGCCGCCTCCCGCGTGGGAGTGAGGGAAAGACCCATGACCGAGACCGTGGGAACAGGCAACCCGGCCACAGCGCGGACGAGTGGGAAGAAGAAGCAGACCGGCGGGCTCACCGTGCGCCGCGTCTTCACCACCGAGGGCGTCCACCCGTACGACCAGGTCACCTGGGAGAACCGGGACGTCGTGATGACGAACTGGCGCGACGGCACGGTCAACTTCGAACAACGCGGTGTCGAGTTCCCCGGCTTCTGGTCGGTCAACGCGACGAACATCGTCACCAGCAAGTACTTCCGCGGTGCCGTCGGCACGCCCCAGCGCGAGCAGAGCCTCAAGCAGCTGATCGACCGCGTCGTCCACTCCTACGTCAACGCGGGCCGCGAACACGGCTACTTCGCGAGCCCCGCCGACGCCGAGGTCTTCGAGCACGAGCTGACCTGGATGCTGCTGCACCAGGTGTTCAGCTTCAACTCGCCGGTCTGGTTCAACGTCGGCACGACGTCGAAGCAGCAGGTCAGCGCATGCTTCATCCTCGCGGTCGACGACACCATGGAGTCGATCCTCAACTGGTACCGCGAAGAGGGCCTGATCTTCAAAGGCGGCTCCGGTGCCGGCCTGAACCTCTCCCGCATCCGGTCCTCGCGTGAGCTGCTGTCCTCCGGCGGCACCGCGTCCGGTCCGGTCTCCTTCATGCGCGGCGCCGACGCCTCCGCGGGCACCATCAAATCCGGTGGCGCCACCCGTCGCGCGGCGAAGATGGTCGTGCTCGACGTCGACCACCCGGACGTCGAGGAGTTCGTGCAGACCAAGGCCCGCGAAGAGGAGAAGATCAAGGTCCTCCGCGACGCCGGGTTCGACATGGACCTCTCCGGCTCGGACATCGCCTCCGTCCAGTACCAGAACGCGAACAACTCGGTCCGTGTCTCCGACGAGTTCATGCAGGCCGTCGAGACCGAGGGCGACTTCGGCCTGCGGTCCCGGACGACCGGTGAGGTCATCGACCGGGTCGACGCGAAGAAGCTGTTCCGCACCATCGCGCAGGCCGCGTGGGAATGCGCCGACCCGGGGCTGCAGTACGACGACACGATCAACGACTGGCACACCTGCCCCGAGTCGGGCCGGATCACCGCGTCCAACCCGTGTTCGGAGTACATGCACCTGGACAACTCCAGCTGCAACCTCGCCTCGCTGAACCTGCTCAAATTCGCCACCGAGGACGGCGGTTTCGACGCGCCGCTGTTCGCGAAGGCCGTCGAGCTGGTCATCACCGCGATGGACATCTCGATCTGCTTCGCCGACTTCCCGACCGAGGCGATCGGCGACACCACCCGTAAGTTCCGCCAGCTGGGCATCGGCTACGCGAACCTCGGCGCGCTGCTGATGGCGCTCGGCCACGCGTACGACTCCGATGGCGGCCGCGCGCTCGCCGCCGCGATCACGTCGCTGATGACGGGCGTCTCGTACCGGCGTTCGGCGGAGCTCGCCGAGGTCGTCGGGCCGTACGAGGGCTACGCGCGCAACGCCGAGGCGCACCAGCGGGTCATGCGCAAGCACGCCGCCGCCAACGAACTGGTGCGGACCTACCACTCGAACGACGCCGCGGTCCGCGCGCTCGCGACCCAGGAGTGGAAGCGCGGCATCGAACTGGGCGAGAAGAGCGGCTGGCGCAACGCGCAGGCCTCCGTACTCGCGCCCACCGGCACCATCGGCTTCATGATGGACTGCGACACGACCGGCATCGAGCCGGACTTCTCGCTGGTCAAGTTCAAGAAGCTGGTCGGTGGCGGGTCGATGCAGATCGTCAACCAGACCGTCCCGCGCGCGCTGGCGGCGCTCGGCTACCAGGGCGAACAGATCGAAGCGATCGTCGAGTACATCGCCCAGCACGGTCACGTCGTCGACGCCCCCGGCCTGCGTCAGGAGCACTACGAAGTGTTCGACTGCGCGGTGGGGGAGCGGTCCATCGCGCCGATGGGGCACGTCCGGATGATGGCCGCGGTGCAGCCGTTCCTGTCCGGCGCGATCTCCAAGACGGTCAACATGCCGGAGTCGGCGACCGTCGAAGAGGTCGAGGAGATCTACTTCCAGGGCTGGAAGTACGGCCTCAAGGCGCTCGCGATCTACCGCGACAACTGCAAGGTCGGCCAGCCGCTGTCCACCGGCAAGAAGGAGAAGGCCGAGCCCGAGGCCGAAAAGGTCGTCGAGTACCGGCCGGTCCGCAAACGCCTGCCGAAGAAGCGTCCGAGCCAGACGGTGTCGTTCACCGTCGGCGGCGCCGAGGGCTACCTGCATGCCGGGTCTTATCCGGACGACGGGCTCGGCGAGATCTTCGTGAAGCTCGGCAAGCAGGGATCGACCCTCTCCGGCGTGATGGACGCCTTCTCGATGTCGATCTCCGTCGGCCTGCAGCACGGGATCCCGCTGGAGTTCTACGTTTCGAAATTCTCCAACCTGCGCTTCGAGCCCGCCGGTATGACCGACGACCCGGACATCCGGATCGCCACCAGCGTCATGGACTACCTGTTCCGCAGGCTGGCGCTGGACTACCTGCCGTACGAGAAGCGCTCGCAGCTCGGCATCTTCACCGCCGACGAGCGCTCGGCACAGGTCGAGGCGAACTACGGCGCCGCTCCCGCCGCCGAATCTGAGAACGTCGACATCGACGCCCTCCGGTCCACTGTGGACTCGTCGACCGCGGAACCCGCCAAGGTGGCGCACTCGACGGCGGAGCTGGTCGAGCTGAACCTCGGCACCGCCTCCGACGCGCCGCTCTGCATGACCTGCGGCACCAAGATGCGGCCCGCCGGTTCTTGCTACGCCTGTGAAGGGTGCGGAGCCACCTCCGGCTGCAGCTGATCCTGCGCCTGCTTCGGTGGACGACCGACGTCGTTCGCCGAAGCAGGCGTCGGCGAATCCGGTTGTGCGGCGGACGGTCCGCTGCTGAACTGGTCTCGTGTTCGATGTCCGCTGGGAACGGCCGCTGCATCAAGCCGGTTCGCCGTCCGCGATGGCGGCCACCTCACGACACCTGGTCGTGCACGAGCGGGGTACGCGCTTGGTCTCCTTGGAACCCGCCGACGGCTCGGTGCGCTGGGATGTTCCGGTGGGGACATGGCCGCGCGCGGTCGTGATCGATGGACCGTATTGCCTGGTGCTGCCCCAGAACAGCGGCAGGCTGCTCTGTCTGGACATCGAAACCGGCGACGACGTCTGGCAGGTGGAGCCGGGCTCGTTCGCCGGTCATGTCGTGGTCAACGAAGGACTCGTACTGGTGGGCGGGTGGCGCGGCTATACGCCACTGTCCGCAGTGGACATCCGCACCGGTGCTTTGTGCTGGCGGGCGGAAGAGTACGGCGGCACCGTCCTGCCGGCCGCGACCGAGGCCGGTTTCCTTCTCGGGGAGCCGGGTGGCGACTCCGTCCGTTTGATCGATCGAGGTGACGGCCGGGAACTGGCCACGTGGTCCTTGCCGGAGCCCCTGGTCGGCCCCGATATCGGGGCGGCCTTTCGTGCGGACGACGACGGCGGTTTCCTCGCGAGGTGCGGCGATCGCTTGGTCGTCCGTATCGCCCTCTCCGAGACGAAAGCCGAGACAGTGGCCCGCGCCGAGCGTGATCTCACGGCCAGTGCGGTGGGCCTGTGTGGCGGCTTGCTCTGGCTGGCCGAGCGGCGTGGTGGCTACACGGTGGTCGACGCGTCGGACGGTGCCGAGCGGTGGAGTATCCAGCACGACCGGCGGTTCGTCCCTTCGGTCGGGTCCGTGGACGGAGGATTCGTGATCGCCGACGAAGGCGGGTTGTTGTTCCGGATCGACATGGCCGGAGCGGTGAGTGAGCGCGTTCGGATCACTCAACGGATCGGAGACCTTCGCGAGCAAGTACCTTCGAGGCTCCTCCTGCTCGCGAAGGGGTCTTTGCTCGCTGTCGACGTCAGGAGCCCCGGTGACCACTGACCCATTCGGCACACTCGAGCAGGCGCTCTGGATCTGCGGCGGCCAGTGGGCGGGAAAGTCCACCGTCTCCCGGCTTCTCGCGCGCCGTCACGGCATCACCGTGTATCACTACGACTTCCACGACGCCCGCGCACATCAGGACCGCCGTATCGCCCACCGCGTCCGGAACGGTTCGCCCGTCGAGGATCCCGACCCCGAGGCCGTGTGGGTCGACACCACGCCCGAACGGATGGCCGCCGACACGATCGCCCGTTTCCCGCTGCGGTTCGAATGGGCTCTCGACGATCTGCGTGCGCTGGTCTCCGGGCGTCCGATCCTCGCCGAGGGCTGGGGGTTGCGCCCGGAACTGGTCGCGCCGCTCCTGGATTCACCCCGGCGGATGATCGTGCTGGTGCCCACCGACGAGTTCCGCGAGCACCAGCTTCGCGTGCTGCCCCGTGCCGCCGCGATCGTGCGGCGGGTCAGTGATCCCGAGCGCGCACAGCGCAACCGGATCGCGCGAGACCGTCTTGTCGCCGAGGACGCCGTCCGGACCGCGAAAGGGCTCGGCATCCGGGTGCTGCGTATCGACGGGTCGAAGGACGCCGAGGCGATCGCGGACGTCGTCGCCGAGCACTTCGGTCCCTACCTGGTCTGAGCGAGATCGACGACCAAGGCGGCCACGGCCACCGCGAGGAGCCCGACGGGGAGGGCGATGGTCCTGAAGACGCGGGCGCGCACGTGGGTGATGACGGCGCCGAAGTAGAAGAGCACGAGCCCGACAGCCGCCGCGGTCCCGATGTACGGCACGCCGAACAAACCGAGCAGCAGTCCGGCCGCGCCGGCCGCCTTCAGCGAGCCCAGCGTCGGGATCCAGGACTCGGGCACGTTGACCGCCGCGGAGTTCTTGAGAACGACCGGAGAGCGCGTCAGGTCGGCGTAAGCGATCCAGGCGTTGATCGCGATCGTCGCGATGGTCACGATGAGGTATGCGGTGAACATGCCCCCTGGACGGGGCCCGCGCCCGGAACGTGACAGCGGTCTGGAGATCCGCTCGAGGCATTTCCCAGGTGAAGAGCTGCCGACTTGACGAATGTGCGAAAATCGCACCACACTGGTGGGGTGGAATGGGCTGAGGTGGGCGAGCGCGTCCGAGAGAGCCGGTTGGCGGCGGGTATGTCGCAAGCCGGCTTGGCGAGCGCCGTCGGTTTGGAGCGCACGAAGATCGCCAAGATCGAGTCCGGCGGCCGGCAGATCGACGCGCTTGAGCTGGCGAAACTGGCTGCCGCGCTGAAGGTGCCGATGGGGCACTTCCTTCGTGAGCAGCCACCGATCCTGTCGCGGCGGACCAGTCTTGTCGAGGACACCGACAGCGCCCTCTCGAGGGATTCGTACCGGCTGGAGGCCAAACTGACGGCCTGGCTGGACGATATCCGCCAAA
Source organism: Amycolatopsis sp. NPDC102389 (assembly GCF_044765885.1). Lineage (NCBI taxonomy): Bacteria > Bacillati > Actinomycetota > Actinomycetes > Pseudonocardiales > Pseudonocardiaceae > Amycolatopsis > Amycolatopsis sp. NPDC102389. The sequence goes on along the minus strand of NZ_JBIWKX010000006.1, from coordinate 195,072 downwards.
TGGTCGCCTTGGACCTCCTCAAACCGGGCAAAGCGGCGGTGTACGACCGCGTCGTCACGGATGCGCAGGGAGCCCGTGAAGCCGCCCTGTGGCTGAGGCGGAGACAAGGTTTGGGGCGGGAGCCGATCCGGACGCTGATGGCGGAATGTGAACGAGCGGGGCAATACGTCCTTGTGTCGGACCTCCCTGGGGACGGGGCCTCGCTGGTGGACGGAGACTTCGGGGTGTCCGTCGTCAGCCGGCTGGCTGATCCGGGCAGGCGTCGATCCACGGCCGCTCACGAGCTGGGGCACCTGGTGCTGGGGGACGAGTACTCGACGGATCTCGGGGTATCGACTTCCCGCGAAGACAGGGAACGTGTCATCGACGCGTTCGCCGCGGAATTCCTGCTCCCGTCCGCTGTGCTGGAACAGGCGGGAAGGACCGACCTGCGAAGTGAACTGATCAAGTTTTCGGCGGTCTTCCGCACTTCGTGGTCGCTCACCGTGCGCCAAGCCGGGCATGTCGGTCTGCTCGAGGAAAATCGGCTGACGAGATGGTTCGCCGAAGCGCCGACGAGAGCGGAGCTCCGAGATGCCGTCGGATGGGTGCCACAGCCCGATCTCGAGGGGGTGCGGGTTCCTCCCAGCTACGCGCACGCGGTGATGGAAGCCCTGCGGCAGGACTTCGTCACGCCCGCGAGGGCCGTTGAACTCATGCACGGAGAAGTCGGGATCGAGGACTTGCCGGGGGCCGAGACGGGCGCCGGCTCGTGACCCTTGACCGGCCGTTGGTCCTGGACGCCATGTGCCTGAATCATTTCGCGCGCGCTGACCGGTTGGACGTCCTGCGGGACCTGCTCGTCTCCGATGAATGTCGCACGACTTACGTGGTCATCGAAGAGCTGCGTCTCGGATCGGTGACCCACCCGGCCCTTCAAGATGCTTTGGAGCTCGAATGGGTCGAAGTGCGTCGGCTGGACACGATCCGCGAACTCGAATGCTTCGTGAAGTGGGCGGGAAGGATCGGAGCGAGTGAGCGGGACCGAGGCGAGGCAAGTGTTTTCGCGGTAGCGGAACTGGAGCACTGCACGGCGATAACCGACGATCGGGCCGCGATCCGGGTGGCAAGGCGATATGGCCTGGAGGTCCACGGAACGGTCTGGCTGTTGGCACGGGCCTGTCGGAACGGAAAATTGACCGAAGTGGCTGCCGGCAACCTTATCGACTCGGTCCGCGACACAGGCATGCGCTTACCGTGCACTGGCGCCGAGTTCGGCGGCTGGGCTCGTTCTCAAGGCCTGCTTTGAGGCCCGCGCCCGGAACGTGACAGCGGTCAGGCTTGCCAGCGTTCGAGCACCGCGTCGATGGTGGGGCGGATGCGGTCGCGGGCGGCTTGTCGTTCCACGCCCGCCATGAGGAGGTCGTCGTACTCGGTGTCCAGATGCCGGATCGAGGCGACGACGGCGAGGAACACCGCTCGTTCGGCCAGTTCCCGGCCGGCGGCGGACCGGCCCACCCGGCCGCTGCCACGTTGGCCGGCGTGTTCGGCGATGGCGCGGGCTCGCTCCGGCGGGCAGCCGGGGAATTGCTCGGTGATCGCGGTGTGGAACCGGGCGGTGAACTCGACGTCCTCGTGGGCGCGGCGTTCGCGATCACGGCCGCGGCGCCGTTCCCGGACGTCTTCGTCGGCGAGGCATTGTTCCTCGGCGCTGCGCAGTGCCGCTTCCTCGACCAGGAGTCCTTGGCGCTCGCTGCGCTTGCGTGACCGGTTGAAGCGGACGACCACGGCCGAAAGCCGGCTCGCCTTCTTCGCCCGGCGGGTCAGGGCCGTGTCACCGGACGGCAGGAAGACCAGGTGACCGAGGTCGGCGCAGTCGAGGCAGTGCGGCTTTTCGTTCTCCATGAACAGCAGGTCACCGGTGCCGCCGCAGTCGGCGCACACCCAGTCCTTCAAGGCCATGGAGACGACGAGATCCGGCGCTTTCCGTTGCCGGGCGAGCACTTGCGCACGTTTGGCTTCGGATAGTCCCGGCATGAGCCACTGCGTCCGGAACAGCGGTTCGAGGCCGGCCAGTTCGCCCGAAGTCACGCGGAGGACGGCCCGGTCGCGGGTCGCGCCGACATGCTCGATCTCCGAGCTTTCGAGAGCCTTTTCCCGCGTCCATCGGTGAAGCGCGCCGAGGGCGAAGTCCAGTTTCTCCGCGCTCACCGGCAAGGCCGTGGTCAGGTCGGGGATCCGGCCCTGCTGCCAGCTCTTGAGGACGTTCTCCGGCAGCCAGCCGATTCCGCTCAGGATGTCGAGCGCGGTCACCGACTTCTTTTTGGCCAGCAGCTTTTCCGCCGTCTCCACGACGCGCTGTTCCAGTTTCGCTTCACCCTGCATCGCCGGGAATCCTAGCGATCACGCGGGTTCGGTGCGGGCCCGGTACGCCCGGATCTTGGCGCGGTTGCCGCAGCGCTCCATCGAGCACCAGCGACGGTTTCCCGAGCGAGAGGTGTCGAAGAACAGCAGATGGCAGTCGTCCGCCGAACACTCGCGGACGCGGCCGGACCGTTCGCCCGCGACCAGGCCGATGGCGTCGCGGGCGACCGCGCCGAGGAGTTGTTTCCCGGTGACGGGCGGGGCCCAGGCGAGCCGCCGTGTCCCCGGGTCGACGAGCGGCCTCGGGGTGGCTTCGGTCGCACTGTTCAGGACGGCGAGATCGTCGTCCGACGGTGCTTCACCCCGGGCGAGGGCGGGTGCGACGCGGTAGAGCGTGTCCCGGAGTTCTTTGAGCGCGCTGAGTTCGGCGGGCCGGATCCGGACGTCGGTCAGGGGAGCGGTCAGCGCCAGCCGGGAGCCGGTGAACCACTCGGCGAGGTCGGCCGGAGTGTGCGCGATTTCGTAGCGCTCGTACGGGCCCGGGCCGCCGGTCAGCATGAGTTCGAGGCTGAGGCTGCCCGGATCGAACCGGTACCGCTCACCTTGGGCGCTGACGAGCTGTCTTGTTCCCGGAGTCATGTAACCACTATAGTCGGTTTCAGAAACCAGGTAAGACGGTTACGGCGGAGGCGTGATGATCGGGAAGACGAAGGACGCGGGCTGGGAGATCGGCGTCTCCAAGACGGTGGCGTATCCGCTGGACGAGGTTTGGGAGTACCTCTCGGGTCCGGGCCTGGCGGCCTGGCTGGGCGATGTGCGGCTGGAGCCGGAGAAGGGCGCGCCGTACGAGACGGCCGAGGGCACCGTCGGCGAGGTTCGCGGCTATCGCGAGCAGGAAAAGATCCGCCTCACCTGGCGGCCGAAGGACTGGGATCACGAGACCACGGTCCAGGTGGGGCTTCGTCCGGCCGGGCCGGGCAAGACGACCGTGGTCTTCCATCAGGAGCGGCTCACCGGGCCGGAAGAGCGCGCCACGCAGCGCGAACACTGGCAGGCCGTGATGAAGCTGGTCGCCGACGGTCTCGCCGGCTGATCAGGAGAGCGTTCGCCGGGCGAGCTCGGCCAGGGTGTCGGCGATCCGTTCGGCACTCAGGCCGAGCTCGCCTGTTTGGTGGAGGAACACTTCGGCGGCGAGCGGTGCCAGCAGGACGTCGGCGAGCGCGTCCGGATCCTTCGCGTTCGCCTGCTCGGCGAGGTGGCGGACGTGGGTGCGCCACAGCCGGTACGGCCCGCTGGTGAATCGCGAGTGCCCGACCTCGGTACCGAGGACGAGGTGCGCGTGCCGGGCGAGCAGCCCGATCATGGCCGCGTAGAACGCGGCCAGCCGTTCGGCGGGTGGTGCGCCGGGTCCCAGCGGGGGAGGGCCGGTGAGCAGTCGCTCCTGTAATTCCCGCTCGTGCTCGTCCAGCAGGGCCACGGCGATCGCCGAGCGATCCGGGTAGCGGCGGTACAGCGTCGCGCGGCCGACTCCGGCCGCTTGGGCGATGTCCTCCATGGTGACGTCGGCCGCCGGACGTGCGGCGAAGAGCTCCTCGGCGACCTCCAGGATCTTCGCGCGGTTACGGGCGGCGTCCGAGCGTTCCCGTCCCGGGCCCTTCGCGAGCAGATCGTCTTTCGCCATGTTCGCAGCCTAGGGAATATCCGGACGCGGCGTCCACTTGTACCCGGCGAAGCAAGTGGACGCCGTGTCCGCTTCCTGGTCCGGGAGGTCCCGATGAGCCATCTTCTCCACCTCGACTCCAGTGCCCGCCGCACGTCGTTCTCCCGCGAGCTGAGTGCTCGTTTCGCCGATGTCTGGCATGCCGCGAACCCTGGCGCGGGCTACACCTACCGCGACGTGGCCGCCGATCCGGTGCCGCCGATCGGCGAGGCCTGGACCGAGATCTGCGACGCCCTCCTCCAGAACGGGATCACCGATCCGGCCGGGTACGCCTCGGTGGTGAAGACGCCGGAGCAGCGCGATGCCTGGGCGGTCATCGAGCCGCTGCTGGCCGAACTGCTCGCCGCCGACGTCGTGCTGATCGGGGCGCCGATGTACAACTTCTCGATCCCCGCGACGCTCAAACTGTGGATCGACCAGGTGACGTTCCCGAAGATGTCCTTGGCGGGCAAGGCTTTCGTGGTCGCGGGAGCGCGTGGCGGCACTTACCTGCCCGGCACGCCGCGGGAGCCGGTCGACCACCACGAGCGCTACCTGCGCGACTTCTTCGCCGGGCACTACGACGTCCGGGACGTCACGTTCCTGAACTCCGAACTGACGAACGCTCTGGTCGACCCTCGGCTGAGCCCACTCGACGCCGACCGGATCGCGTCGCGGGAGCAGGCGCTTCTCGGCGCCGAAAAGCTGGCCGCGGCCGGAAAGGAAGTCTGATGGGCTGGGGAATCCTGCTCCTGGCGGGAGCCGTCGAGGTCGCCTGGTCGCAGAGCATCAAGCCGACGGAGAACTTCACCCGGTTCTGGCCGACCGTGCTGTGCTTCGTGCTCGGCGTCGCCGCGGTCTACCTGCTTTCGAAGGCGATGGACTCGATCCCGGTGGGGACCGCGTACGCCGTCTTCACCGGCATCGGCGCGGTGGGCGCGATCGTGTTCGGCATCGTGATCCACAAGGACCCGGTCGGGTTCGGCCGGTTCGCGGCGATGGCGCTGATCGTCGGAGGGGTGGTGCTCGCGAAGGTGACCGAGTGAGCTGGGGAAGGGGACTTCCACGCCGGAAAGTCCCCTTCCCGGCGGGTCAGGCGAGCTTCTCCCACAGGAATTCGAGCATCAGCGCCCATTTGAACGCCAGCTGCTCGTTGTCGGCCGCCGCGCCGTGCCCGCCCTCGATGTTCTCGTGGTACCGCACATCGTGTCCCTGTTCCACCATCCGCGCGACCATCTTGCGCGCGTGCGCGGGATGCACCCGGTCGTCCCGGGTGGAGGTGACGAACAGGACCGGCGGGTACTCGCCGTCACCGCGGACGTTCTGGTACGGCGAGTACTTCCCGATGAAGTCCCATTCCGCCGGATCGTCGGGGTCGCCGTACTCGGCCATCCAAGACGCTCCCGCGAGGAGTTTGTGGTACCGCTTCATGTCCAGCAGCGGCACCTGGCTCACGATCGCGCCGAACAGCCGCGGGTAGCGCGTCAGCATGACCCCCATCAGCAGACCGCCGTTGCTGCCACCCTGGATGCCGAGCCGGGCCGGTTCGCTGATCCCGCGCTCGACGAGGTCGGCGGCGACGGCCGAGAAGTCCTCGTAAACCTTGTAGCGCTTGGCTTTGGTCACCGAGGTGTGCCAGTCCGGCCCGTATTCGCCGCCGCCGCGGATGTTCGCGACGACGTAGGTGCCGCCCCGCGAGAGCCAGCCGCGGCCGATGATGCCGCTGTAGCCGGGGGTCAGCGAGACCTCGAAGCCGCCGTAGCCGGTCAGCAGCGTCGGCCCGCCTTCGGCACCGGAGGGACGTACGACGAAGTACGGGATCTTCGTGCCGTCTTCGGACGTCGCGAAATACTGCGAGACCGTCATGCCTTCGCTGTCGAAGAACGAGGGAGCGCGCTTAAGGACCTCGACGTCCTCGCCGACGTGTCCGTAGCTCAGCGTCGACGGCTGGGTGTAACCGCTGGAGTCGAGCAGGTATTCGTCGCTGACGTCGGGGTCGGTGCCGGTGATCTGCGCGGTGCCCAGTTCCGGGGCGCCGGCGAGCGGCCGGGAGGTCCAGCCGTCGGACGGCGTGAGCACGCGCAGTTCCGTCCGGACGTCGGACAGCGTCGAGAGCAGCAGGTGGTTGTGCGTCCACACCCAGTACTCCAGCGACGTGTGCGCGTCCGGGGTGAAGAGGGTCGTGAAGGTGCGCTCGCCCGCCATGAACGCGTCGAAGCCGGAGGCGAGCAGGGTGCCGGAGGGGTACGTCGTGCCTTCGACGGTCCAGTCCGAGCGAAGCCGGATCAGCAGCCACTCGCGGTGCGAGGACGTCTGGGCGTCTTCGGGGACCTCGATGCGTTCGAGACCGGCGGCCGTCCGGACGTACCTTTCCGTGCGGTAGAAGTCGACCGACCGGTAGACGAAGTCTCGCTCCCAGCCCTCGGTCGGGTCGTGGTGCGCGGACACCGAGACGTCGTCCGGTTTGCCCTCGAAGACCACCGTCGCCTCTTCGAGCGGCGTGCCGCGCCGCCATTCCTTCGCCAGCCTCGGATAGCCCGAGCTGGTCAGTGTCCCCGGGCCGAAATCGGTGCCGATGTAGACGCGGTCGCGGTCGATCCAGCCGATCCTGGTCTTGGCCTCGGGGACGAAGAACCCGTCGTCGACGAACCGGCGTTCGTCGAGGTCGTACTCGCGGACCACGGTCGCGTCGGCGCCCCCGCGCGAGAGTTCGACCAGCGCGCGGTGATAACCCGGACGAAGGACGGCCGCGCCCTGCCACACCCAGTTCTCGCCGTCGGCCTCGGCCAGGGCGTCGACGTCGAGCAGGAGTTCCCATTCCGGCGTTTCGAGCCGGTACTGCTCCAGGGTGGTGCGGCGCCACAGGCCGCGAGGGTTGGTCGAGTCCTGCCAGAAGTTGTACAGGTACTCGCCGCGGCGGCGGACGTACGGGATCCGGTCGTCGGCGTCGAGGACTTCGCGGATCTCGTCGCGGATCCCGGCGAACCGCTCGCCGACCGCCAGTTCCGCGAGCGCCTCGGCGTTGCGGGCTCGCACCCAGTCCAGCGCTTCTTCGCCGGTCACGTCTTCCAGCCACAGGTACGGGTCCTCGTCACTCATGCCCACAGTCTCGCCGGGGCTCCGGCCCTCGCGCCACCAGGTGCCCGTTCTTCGCCTGGCCCACCTCTGCTCCGTATGCTGTGGTCTCGCACGTTTGGGGGACACCATGACCGGCACCGACGAGGTACCCAGACCGTTCGCGCCTTCGTCGTCTCGTCCCGAAAGCCCCCGCAACACCGGGACCGCCGTGGTCGGTCTGCTCATCGTCGCCGCGCTGACGACCACCGGGATGGCGATGGCCGGCGGGCCGAGGAAGATCGACGGCCAGGCTCTCCCGGTGTCCGGTGTGTACACCTCCGAAGGGGCCAAAGCGCCCGCCGGGAACGCGAAACCCGCGCCGAAGGAGGAGCGGGAACTGGAGACGAATCCGCTGCTGGCGGACGGGATCGCGCTCGGCGCGGTCACCTGCCGCCTGCCTGCGATCAGCCGCGAGCCCGCGAAACTGGAGACGTACTACAAGACCTACGTGTCCTGTCTCGCCGAATCGTGGAAACCCGCCCTGGACCAGGCGAACGAGCCCACGCTGACGGCGACCGTGCAGGTGACGCTGCCCGAGACCAGCGCCTGCGGGAAGGCGCCGAGCGAGAACGAGGCCGTCGCCTACTACTGCGGCGGCGACACCACGATCTACGCGCCGACCCAGTGGATGCTGGGCGACGCGGGCCTCGAACGGTCCCGTCACCTCGCGACGATGGCCCACGAGTACGGCCACCACGTCCAGCGCTCCAGCGGGATCCTGGCGGCCGCCGCGGAGAAGATGTCGTCGGCGGGGGAGAACAGCCCGGCCGACAAGGAGCTGGTCCGCCGGATCGAACTGCAGGCGAACTGTTTCGGCGCGCTCGCCCTCGCGGCCGCCTCCGGTCGCGGTTCGATCAGCAAGTCGCTGGCCAACGCGGCCCTCGACGACTACGGCCGCGCCGACGACAGCGACACCCACGGCACCCGTCGTAACCAGCTGAAATGGGCGAAGGCCGGGTTCTCCGGGAAGACGACGTCGGCGTGCAACACCTGGGCTGCCCCGGCCTCGGACGTCAAATGACCGACGAGGTGATGGCCGAGATCAACATCGGCCTCCAGCTGCACATCTCCGGTGACCGCGCCGGAGCGCGTGAGAAGTTCGCGGCGTTGTGGGAACGGATCGGCGAGGACGGCGACCCGCTGCACCGGTGCGCGCTCGCGCACTACATGGCCGACGTCCGCGACGATCCGGCCGACGAACTCGCCTGGGATCTCCGCGCGCTCGCCGCGGCCGATTCCCTCACCGACGAACGCGCCAAGGAGTACCACGCGACGCTCGCCGTGCGCGGGTTCTACCCCTCGCTGCACCTGAACCTCGCCGAGGACTACCGCAAACTCGGTGATCACGAGTCCGCGAAGGCCCACTGGGCGCTCGGGCGGGAGACGCTCGGCGCGCTCGGCGACGACCCGTACGGCCTCGGGATCATCGCGGCATACGACGCGCTCGCCGACCGGCTCGGTATCGAACCGGACTCTCCGGACTTTCGCGCACGGCGGTGAGGCCATAACCTGGAGTGACTCAGGTCACCCAGTCGGGAGGAGCGCGTATGCGGATTTCCGATCTGTTGCGGAACAAGGGGGCGGCCGTCGCGACCGTCTCGCCGGAGACGAACGTCACCGAACTGCTCGAGAGACTCGCGGAACACAACGTCGGTGCCCTGGTGGTCGTCGACGCCGAGGGCGGGATCGTCGGGATCGTCTCCGAACGGGACGTGGTGCGCCGGCTCAACGAGCGCGGACCCCAGCTGCTCGACGGATCGGTGGCCGCGATCATGACCAAGATGGTCGCCAGCTGCACCCCCGAGGATTCGGTCGACCAGCTGTCGGTCCTGATGACCGAACGCCGCATCCGGCACGTCCCGGTCGTGGTGGACGGCAGGCTCGCGGGGATCGTGAGCATCGGCGACGTCGTGAAGACCAGGATGGAGCAGCTGGAGCAGAGTCAGGAACAGCTGGAGGCGTACATCTCCCAGGGCTGAGCCGCCGGACGAAGGGCCGTTCCCGAGGCAGGGGAACGGCCCTTCGCGCGCGCGGCTCAGCCGATGGCCCTGTCGAGCGTGAGCGCGGCGTCGATCAGCCCGAGATGGGTGAACGCCTGCGGGAAGTTGCCGAGTTGCTCGCCGTCCGGGCCGATCTCTTCGGCGTAGAGGCCGACGTGGTTGGCGTAGGTCAGCATCTTCTCGAACACCAGCCGTGCCTTCTCCGGATACCCGGCTCGGGCCAGGGCGGTGACGTAGCCGAACGTGCACAGCGAGAACGTGCCCTCGTCGCCGCGCAGGCCGTCAGGTGAGGCATCCGGGTCGTAGCGGTAGACGAGACTGTCGGTCACCAGCTCGTTCTCGATACCCGCCAGGGTCGCCAGCCAGCTCGGGTCGTTCGGGGTGATGAACCCGACGTCGGCCATGCGAAGCAGGGACGCGTCGAGGAAGACCGAGTCGTAGCGCTGGACGAAGGCCTGCTTGAGCGGATTCCAGCCGTGCTCCCAGATCTGGTCGTAGACGCGGTCGCGTTCGGCTCGCCACGAGTCGAGCGCGCAGGGCAGGCCGTGCGCCGTCGCGAGGCGGACGCCGCGATCGAAGGCGACCCAGCTCATGAGCCTGCCGTAGGTGAAGTCGGCCTTCCCTTCCCGCGTCTCCCAGATTCCCTCGTCCGGCTGGTCCCAGTTCGCCGCGAGCCAGTCGAGCAGATCGGTGAGCGCCTTCCAGCCTTCGTGCCCGACCTCGGCGCCCCGTTTGTCGGCCTGGTACACGGTGTCGAGCAGCTCGCCGTAGACGTCGAGCTGGAGCTGATCGGACGCCGAGTTGCCGATCCGTACCGGAACCGAGCCGCGGTACCCGGACCAATGCGCGAGGGATTCCTCCAGCAGATCCGATGCCCCGTCGACGCGGTACATGATCTTCAACCGCCCGTCGCCCTCGAGGTGGCGATCCCGGAGCCAGCGGGCGAACGCGACCGCTTCGTCGGTGAACCCCAGAGCGAGCAGGGAAGTGACCGACAACGACGCGTCCCGCACCCAGGCGTAGCGGTAGTCCCAGTTCCGTTCGCCGCCGACCTGTTCCGGCAGGCTCGTGGTCGGCGCGGCGACCATCGCCCCGGTCGGCGCGTAGGTCAGCAGCTTGAGGGTGATCGCGGACCGGTCGACCATCTCGCGCCAGCGGCCCCGGTAGGTCGAACGGTTCAGCCAGTCCCGCCAGAAACGGACGGTCTCGTCGAAGGCCCGATCGATCTCGGCGACCCGGATCGCGCGCGGCTCCCCGCCGCCCGATTCGAGCACGAATCCCCGGGCCTGCCCGGTTTTCAGGATGACCGAGCCGTACACGCCGCCTTCGATGACGTGGGCGTGCACCGGTGGCGGATCACCCGGTTCCCGGACCGCGTGCAGGGTCAGTGAGGACTCCTCGCTGGCGAACAGCACGCCGTCTTCGGTGACGGTGGTGGTGTGCGGACGGCGCGCGTAGTCGAAGCGCGGAACGACCTCCATGGCGAACTCGACGTGCCCGCGCACGCAGCGGACCATCCGGATCAGCCGGTGGCCGCCGTCGGCGCGCGGCCCGTTCGCCGGACGCATGAAGTCGATGACCTCGCCGGTGCCCAGCCTGGTCATGAACCGGGTGATCAGCACGGCGGTGCCGGGGAAGTAGAACTGGCGCGACGTGTACGGCTCCCGGACGGGACGGATCCGGCAGTGGCCGCCGCCGGGATCCAGGAGCGCGCCGAACACGCTCGGGGAATCGAACCGGGGACAGCAGAACCAGTCGATCGAGCCGCCGGTGCTCACCAGCGCGGCGGTCTGGAGATCCCCGATCAGCCCGTGGTCGGCGATCGGCGGTTGGTGGTGGTTCACGGGCGACTCCTTGCCGGAAGGGCTTTTCCGACCACCCTTGTCCGCGCCGGGGGAGCCGGGCGTCACCCTGGCCGGATGACTTCCCGGCCGGGGCGGGTCCTGACGCTCATCCGCCTGAGGTGATGTGCGCACCCCCGCCGCCGCTGTGCGATGGCCACCGTCAGATCACCCATTTTCAGAAGGGACGGTGAGCCGTGGACACGTTGACCATCTGGACGTTCCGCACGGCCGAAGGCGCGGATCGCGCGGCGGAGGCGCTGAGGAGCCTGGCGAAGAACCAGCTGATCTCCGTGCACGACGCCGCGACGGTGTCGTGGCCGGTGGGCGCTTCCAAACCGAAGCTCCGCCAGTTGCGCAATCTGGCCGGCCGCGGCGCGCTGAGCGGCGCGTTCTGGGGCCTGCTCTTCGGCCTGATCTTCCTGGTGCCGTTGCTCGGCGCGGCGCTCGGCGCCACGGCGGGGGCCTTCGGCGGTCTCACGTCGGATTACGGCATCGACGACGACCTGATCAAGGAGATCAGGGGAGACGTCACCGAGGGCACATCGGCCCTGTTCCTGCTCAGTTCGGGTGCGGTCATCGACAAGGTGCGAGACGCCTTCACCGGCGAGGAAACGCCCGAGCTGACCTTCACGAACCTGACGTCCGAACAGGAAGCCGCCCTGCGGGAAAGCTTCCTGCCGGACCAGGAACTCCAGACCGCCGAGGCGCCGGGAACGGGGACGAAATGAGCAGGCAGTGGAGTGCCGGCGCCGATCTCGCCGACCAGTCCGGGATACGGTCGGCCTGGGCCGGATGGATCGTCTTCGCCAGCGTGATCATGCTGATCCTCGGCGCGTTCGACGTCATCGCCGGGATCGTGGCGCTGGCGCGGGGCGACTACTACATCTCGGGCCCGGTGTACTCGATCGTCCTCGACGTGACCGGCTGGGCGTGGGCGCATCTGGTCGGCGGCACGCTGGTGGCGGTCGCGGGTGTCTTCCTCATCTCGGGAGCCATCTGGGCGAAGGTGGTCGCGGTGCTCTTCGCGGCCGGGAACGCGGTGACCCATCTGGTGTTCCTTTCGGCTCATCCGCTGTGGTCGATGCTCGTGATCGCCTTGTGCGTGACGGTCATCTGGGCGATCGTCGTCCACGGTGACGCGGTCCCGAACCGCGAGTCATGGTGACCGATCGGCCTGCGACCCGGACACCGCGGGCGCTCGTCGTCCTGCTCGGCGCGGCCGCGATCGTGGTCGGTATCGCGGGGATCAAAGCGGTCGCGTGGCTGGCGGCGCCGACGTTGCTGGCGCTCGTCATCGTGATCACGCTCAGCCCCGCGCATGGCCGGTTACGGCGCTTCGGTTTCCCGCGCTGGGCGGCGACGGCGGCGCTCGTGGTGTTCGTTTACGGGATTCTCATCGCCTTCTGTGTCGCGATGGTCGTTTCGGTCGCCCAGCTCGCGGCGCTGCTGCCCCGCTACGGCGACCGGATCACGGCCCTGTACGAACAGATCGCCGGCGTGCTGGCGGACTTCGGTGCCGGGCCCGCCCAGCTGCGCGACATCTTCCACGCCCTCGATCCCGGCAAGCTCGTTTCCTATGCCGGTTCCTTGCTCGCCGATCTGACCGGTGTCACCACGAGCCTGGTCTTCCTGCTGGGCCTGTTGCTGTTCCTCAGCGCGGAGACGGCGGACATCGACGGCCGGATCGCCGGCATCGCGGGAGAGCGGGCGCGCACGGCCGAAGCACTGCGTGACTTCGGCCGTCGCGTCCGGGTGTATCTGGTGGTGACCACGGTGTTCGGGCTCGTCGTCGCGGCGATCGACGTCCTCGCGCTGATCCTGCTGGGAGTCCCGCTCGCGGCCTTGTGGGGCCTGCTTTCGTTCGTGACCAACTACATCCCGTCGATCGGTTTCCTGCTCGGCCTCGCCCCGCCCGCCACGCTCGCCCTCCTCGACGGCGGCTGGCAGGCGATGGCGGCGGTCGTGGCGGTCTACGGCGTGATCAATTTCGTGCTGCAGTCGCTGATCCAGCCGCGGTATGTCGGTAACGCGGTCGGCCTGTCCGCGACGGCGACGTTCGTCGCGCTGGTGTTCTGGGCCTGGGTGCTCGGACCGCTCGGGACGTTGCTCTCGGTGCCGGCGACCCTGCTGGCGCTGGCCGTGCTGGTCGACGATCCGGCGCGCAGCTGGGTCACCGCGCTGGTGGGTTCGCCCCGGCGGGAACCCGGCGGCGATCAGAACAGGATGAGCACGACGAAGAAGAGGCACGCCACGATGTTCAGCAACCAGCCGTGGTCGTTCGTCCAATCGCGGACGGCGGGCATGACCCGGGCGGCGCGCCGCCGGAAGAGGAGATAGGCCAAGAGCGGCAGGGCGGCGATCAGCGTGGTGGTCAGGAGGAACGGGACCGCCGCGCCGAACCCCGCCCCGCCGCGGCCGAGTTCGAGGCCGACGACGCACATCACGACGACGTCCGACGGAAAGAACGCGATGAGCAGGAATCCGGTGCGGAATCCTCGCCGCGGGCCCGCGGACATGAGCGTTCCCAGCCATTTCGGCGGTTCCGCGGTCTTCCGGTGCGTCCAGTTCCAGAGCGCGACTCCCAGGAGGAGCGCGACCAGACCGTATTGGATCAGCGTGTAGACGGAGCCGCCCGAGCCGGCGACGACAGGCTCTGGCGGCAGGAATCCCGCCAGCCAGGTGGTGAGCGCGGTTCCCGTCGTCACGGCCGTGGCGACTCCGGCCACGAACGCGAGCGACGTCGGCACCGCGCGCGCCGTCGTGATCAGGATCAGCGCCGACACGAATTGCGGCCCGGCCATCATGGTGATCGCGAGCGGGAGCACTGTGAGCGAGTCCGTCATTCCGTACTTCCCGTCAGAGGGTGTTCCGGCAAAAGAATCGCGTTGCCCGCCGCCGGTTCCCTACGGCGACGGACAACGCTCGCGCGGCGGTGTCACCACCGGAGCCCTGGGCAGAAGCGGGCCGCTCGATCCGCGATCTCCAGAATGCGCGGCCGTCGCGCGGGTTTCTTCGTTCTTAGTGGGTGAAAACGGTTCCTCGATTCCGTCACCCACCGCGAGAAAAGCCCCTCGGAAACCACTCTTCGCGATCGGTGGTGACCTGACTCACCCGTCAAGGAGGAGGTGACTCTCGCACAGGGTGAGCAGGATCGGTCCCCTCACTCGTCTGGGGAATCGAAGGGAGACAATCGGTGAGCACTGAGCCGCGTGGTCGGTCCAGAGCCAAATTCGTTCTGACAGCACTGACCTTCGTGCTGGTCCTTTCGGCGCAACCAGGAAGCCGGTCATCGACGGAAGCGGCACTTTCCGGTATCGGCGTCGTCTTCAGCGGGACATCCCGCGTTTTGGGCTTCGCCTGGCATGTTCTCTCCAGTGTGGCGATGTCATGCGCCGTCCGATGACGCAGGACGAAGTAGCGGTCGTGGTGCCGTCGCCGAAACTGGCGCCGCCACCGCCCGCGTCCGACGTGCTCGAACGGGACCGGTTGATGGACGTCCTCGATCAGGCCACCTCGGGCGAAGTCCCCAGCGTCACCCTGCTCAATGCGCCGGCCGGGTCCGGGAAGACCGTGCTGCTCGGCAGCTGGTTCCGGCGCCGGGCACGCCACCACCCCGGCGGCGAGCACCTGGCCTGGGTCTCCTTGGACGCCAACGACAACAAGGTGTTCTCCCTGTGGTCGTCGGTCCTCCAGGCGTTGTCCCGCGGCGTGGTCCCCGGGCAGGCACTGGCGCGGGACGCCGCCGCGCACGAACGTGTCGGCGCGTTCGTCGACGCGTGCGCGCGGCTCGGGCGGCCGGTGATCCTGGTGCTGGACAACGCACACGAGCTGACCGAGCCGGACGCGGTCAAGAACGTGAACCTGCTGCTGCGCTACCTGCCGTCCGGCGTACGGGTCGTCATCGCGGCCCGGTTCCCGCCGCCGCTGATCCTGCCCCGGATCCGGCTCGAAGGCAGGCTTCGGGAGATCACGGCGCACCAGCTGAACTTCACCGAGGAGGAGACGGGGAAGCTGCTCGCCCGGAAGAACCTCGCGCTGTCCAAGGCGGATCTGGACCGGATCAGGGAGCGAACGGAAGGCTGGGCGGCCGGCCTGCGGTTCCTCACTCTCGCACTGGACTCCGCGCCGGACACCGGCGGGGCCATCCGGGCCTTCACCGGTGACGACCGTCTGCTGGCCGAATACCTGTCCGGGGAGATCGTCGGCCCGCAGCCCGCGTACATCCGCGAGTTCCTGCTGAGCGTGTCGGTGTGTCCCGAGATCACCGACGGGCTGGCCACCCGGCTGACCGGTCAGGAACACGCCGGTCAGATCCTGTACACGCTCACCCGCACCAACGCCCTGGTCACCCAGCACGGCGGCGAAAGCGTGCGCTACCGCTGCCATCCTCTGCTGCGCGACTACCTGCGCGCGGAGCTGAGCCGACGCCATCCACGGGCGTATCGCAAGCTCCACCGTTTGGCGGCGGAATGGTTCACGGACGCCGGAGACGTGCTCACCGCGCTGGAGCACAGTGTCGCGGCGAAGGATGAAGAGCTGATCACGCGCTATATCCAGCGATCGGGTCTGCGGATCGTCCTCAAAGGACACGGGGCACGGTTGCACAAGCTGCTCGGCGCGCTGCCGGAACACCTGCTGGCCCGGCCACAGGTCGCCCTCGTCGCCGCCATCGCGTCCCTCGACGACCACGATCTCGTTGCGGCGGACCGGTACCTCGGCCGGATCGACAATTCGGCCCAGCCGCTGCGGTCCGGACGGTTGCGCGCGTTGAACGCCGTGGCCGTCCTCTACCGCGCGAGGTACGGCGGACAGCTGGACAAGGCGCTCGCCGGGCTCCGCGCCACGAGCGCGGGCGACACCGGCGACGCCGACCTCGACCTGCTGGCGCTGGCCACCCGGGGGACCGCCGCCTTGTGGCTGGGCGACATCCCGGGCGCCGTCGAGGATCTGGAACGCGCGCTGCGGACGGCCACCCTGGAGCGCCGCGACGCCGTCAGCCTGCACTGCGAGATCCACCTCGCGGGTATCGCCTGGGTCCAGGGCGATCTCGCCGGGCTGGCCGTGCACACCGGTGCCGCCCTCGAACTGGCCCGGTCCCACGGCTGGGCGGAGACTTCGCGAACCGCCTTCCTGTACACCGTTCTCGGGCTGGCGGCGTACCAACGGCTGGACCTGGAGAGCGCTCGCCGGTTTTCCGCGCTGGCGTCGCGGCTCTTGCCCGAGGTCGTGGACCCGGCCGTGGAACTGCTGACGGCGACGCTCAGCGCCGCCGTCGAATTCGGCCTCGCGGCCGATCCGCACGCCGTCGTCGAAACGTTGCGGGGGCACCGGAAACGGCTCGCCGGCGAACCGCTCGCGCCGTGGCTGGTCGCCTGCACGGCGCCGATCGAGCAACGCCTGGCCCTCCGCGTCGGAGAACCCACTTGGGCGATGGACGTACTGGAACGGCACCGGCACCTGCTCGCGCCCTACGCCGAGCACGCGCTGCTGAGCACTCTCGTGCACCTGCATCGCGGGCGGACCGGCGCCGCGCGCCGCCGCTTGCGGCCGGTCATCGAGCGGCAGACCAGGACGCTGGTGGCGCACACCCTGATCGAGAGCTGGCTCCTCGAAGCGATCCTCGCCGACCAGGCCGGTGAACAGAACCGGGCGCACACCGCCGTCGGCCACGCGCTCGACCTCGCGGCACCCCAGCAGGCACTCCGGCCGTTCCACGACGCGGGGCAGGACATCCGGGAGCTCCTGGTGCGGGGTGCCGGGCGCTTCGGGCGCACCGA
This sequence comes from Amycolatopsis sp. NPDC102389, assembly GCF_044765885.1. NCBI lineage: Bacteria > Bacillati > Actinomycetota > Actinomycetes > Pseudonocardiales > Pseudonocardiaceae > Amycolatopsis > Amycolatopsis sp. NPDC102389. Next base: position 178,292 of record NZ_JBIWKX010000006.1, on the reverse strand, counting down.
AGAGTTCGCGAGCGCCGTGCTGCAGGCCTTGCCCGCCCACCCCGGGACACCGGTCGATCCACTCACCTCACGCGAGCTCGAACTGCTCACCGAGCTGCCGTCCATGCGCACCGCGGAACAGATCGCCGATTCGCTCTACGTCTCGGTGAACACGGTGAAGACGCACCTGCGCGGCATCTACCGGAAGCTCGGCGTCAATCACCGCCGCGACGCCGTCGTCGCCGCGCGAAGGCGTGGCCTGTTGTAGGCCCCTCGGCTACTCGCGCCAGCCGGACAGCTCGACGCCCTTCGCGACGTCCACCCGGTACCCGAGCGTCACGACGCCCTTCGCGCCTGGAGCGAGCGTCAGCCGCCAGGTGTACTCGCCCAGCTCGGTCCGTTCCACCGGCTCCGGCGTGGTGCGCACGTCCCGGACGGTGATCGCGTCGTCCCGGGAGACCGGTGCCTGGTCCAGCACGGTCACGACGGCTTCGCGCGGGCTGTGGTTGACGATCGTCGTGGTGTAGGCGGCCTCCCGTTTGCGGGCGCCGGACAGCGTCGCCTTGCTCGCCGAGCGGTGCGCGAGTTCGCGTTCGACCCGGATCCGGTCGTCGACGCCGAGGGCGAGTTCGAGCTCCTCACCCGGCGCCCAGACGTCCAGCCGCGTGGTGCCGACGAACTCCGTCTCGTGGAACACCGACGCCTTCCCGGGCCGCAGCGTGTGCTCCGAAGTGTTGACCACGGTCGCCCGCAGGAACGCCTCCGGTGACGCCGCGGGAGCGGTGATGTAGCCCAGTTTCGCCGTCAGCTCCAGCTGCGCGAGCGTCGTGCGGTGGCCCTGCGCTCCCGACGGCACCGCCACCGGGCGTCCGGGCCGGTAGGTGACCGCGGTGGTGCCCTGTTCGACGGACGCGGTCCGCATCGCCATCGGGGGCCCGGCGGGGGCCGCCATGGCCACCGACTCGGGAATCCCGCCGCCCGCGGGTGACGCGCTGCCGTACGCGGCGCGCGCCATCACCGGCTGGACCGGACGCACGCGGTCGAGGAACCAGGGTTCGAGTTCCGGTACCTCCACGGTGTTGGCCGGCCGCGCGGTGGAGAGGGCCAGGTCGCATTCCGGCCAGTCCTCGCCGGTGTGCTGGGTGATCCGCCCGTACCAGGTCACCGAGACGTCCTCGCCGCGGACGCGCACGTCGTAACCCGGCTCCCAGCTCGCGTTCGCGACCACATAGGACAGTTCGAGGCCGATCTCCGCGCCGTCCTCCCGGCTCTCCAGCTCGACCGTGACCGTCGCGCTGTCCACTTCGGACGTTCCCTGTTTCGCCTCGATCTCGCGGTCGAGCGCCTTGAGGTCGTCACGGAGCCGGGCGAGGCGGATGCCGAGTTCGCGCCGCTTGCCCAGCGCCTCGGCCAGTTGCGTGCCGAGTGCGTCGGTGACTTCGGCGACCCGGGGCGGCTCGGCCGTACCCGCCGCGAGAGCCTTCGCGAAACTCTTGCCGCTGCGCGTCGCCAGCCCGGTCAGCAGGTCGACCTTCGCCGTCTCCGCGGCGACCGCGTCCGCGACCTCGTCGACCACCGCCTGATCGGCCCGTCGCCGTTCGGTGAGCGCGCGCAGGGACGCGTCCGCGGGCGCGGGATGGCGCTCGACGGCGACGTCGACCCCGGCGATGACCGCGGGACCGGAACCGGTGACGCGGACCGAATCGGTGTCCAGGTTCCACGGAAGGCCCGCGAAGGCGAAACGCGTTTCCCCGTCGAGGGCCGCCGAGGCCCGCCTCGTGATCCGGGCGTGGTGCGGATAGACGGTGACGGCGACGATCGGTGCTTCCAGGGTGCTCGGCATGCCTCCGACGTTAGTCTCTTGACACCCGTTCGGGTGGCCGGAAACCTCAGCTGCGTCTTGCCCGTCCGCCCTTGGGGGTCACGTGAGAGTCGCCAGGCTCGCCGCCTTGTTCACCGCAGTCCTGGTTCTTCCAGCGACCGCGTTGCCCGCCCAGGCCGACACGCCACCGGCGCCGGTCTTCAAGGACGGCCAAGCCCAGCCGGTGTTCGACCCGGCGGACGTCATCCGGGAGAACGTCTGGGTCACCGCGCCGGTCGACAGCGACCACGACGGCAAGGATGACCTCGTGCACGCGGAGGTCGTGCGGCCTCGCGCGACGCAGCAGGGCATGAAGGTCCCGGTCGTCTACCAGGCCAGCCCGTACTACGCGGGCGGCAACGACGTCGCGAACCACAACGTCGACGTGGAGCTGTACGTGCCCGGCGCGAAGCGCGCTCCGGCGGGCCCTCGGATCGCGACGAAGACCGTCGGCCCGAACGCGGCACCGATCAGCTGGCGTTACCAGGACTACTTCACCGCTCGCGGGTTCGCCGTGGTGTACGGGGAGTCGCTCGGCAGCGGTCAGTCCACCGGGTGCCCGAGTACCGGCGACGTCAACGAGACCATCGGCGCGAAGTCCATTGTGGACTGGCTGAACGGCCGCGCGACGGCGCGGGACGCGGCGGGCAAGGCCGCGGTCGCGGACTGGAGCACCGGCAAGACCGGCATGACGGGCGTCTCCTACAACGGGACGCTGCCCAACGCGGTGGCCAGCACCGGCGTCGAAGGGCTGGAGACGATCGTCCCGATCGCGGCGATCTCCAGCTGGTACGACTACTACCGCAACGACGGCGCCGTCGTCGCGGCCGGCGGTTTCCAGGGCGAGGACGCGGACGTGCTCGCCGATTACGTCTACACGCGCCAGGATCGCGCCGTCTGCCGCCCGCTGATCGACCGGATCGCCGTCGACCAGGACCGGGTGACCGGTGACTACAGCCGCTTCTGGGACGTGCGGAACTACCGCAACGACGTGAACAAGGTGCGGGCGTCGGTGCTCGTGGTGCACGGCCTCGGTGACTGGAACGTCAAGACCGACCAGGGCACCCGCTGGTACGAGATGCTCAAGGCGCACGGTGTCGAGCACAAGATCTGGCTGCACCAGGCCGGGCACGCCGACCCGTACAGCCTCCGCCGCGACGTCTGGCTCGTCACGCTGAACAAGTGGATGTCGCACTACCTCTACGGCATCGACAACGGCATCGAGCGCGAGCCGAAGGCCACCATCCAGCGCGAGGACAAGTCGTGGGTGGACGAGCCGGAGTGGCCGCTGCCCGGCACCCAGGACGTCAAGCTCTACCCGTGGCCCGGCGGTTCCTCGAAGGGCAAGCTCGACACGCGCAACCCCGTTCCGGGCAAGGCCGCGGTCGAGACGCTGGCGGACGACGCGAGCAAGACGATCGAGCAGCTCGCCGCCGCGGCCTCGTCGGGCAACCGGCTGCTGTACTCGACCACCGCGGCGAAGCAGCCCGTGCGGCTCTCCGGAACGGTGAAGACCGACCTGTCGCTGTCGTTCGACAAGCCGGCGGCGAACGTGACCGCGGTGCTCCTCGACCGCGCTCCGGACGGGACGGCGAAGGTGATCACCCGGGGCTGGACCGACCCGCAGAACCGGCGTGACCCCGCCAAGACCGAACCGCTCACCCCTGGTGAGAAGTACAAGGTCGAGGTGGAACTGGTCGCGAAGGACTACCTGCTCGCGGCCGGGCACAAGATCGAGTTCCTGGTGGCCTCCAGCGACCACGACTACACGCTCCGGCCGAAGCCGGGCGCCGGCGTCTCGGTCGAGCTGAACCGGACTTCGCTGGTACTGCCGGTGGCGGGCGGCAAGCCCGCGCTGCGTGCCGCCTTCGGCTGAGCGAACCTGCATCCGGATGCCCGGCGCTCGCTATGCCGCGACGTCCGTGAAGGCCTCCTTGCCTACCCTGAAAGTAGGGAAGGGGGCCTTCACGGAATGCAGGGCGGGCGAGCGCGGCGGTGGCCGGCTGGGTCACGTCTCGTGAGTGGTAAGGACGGTTAGAACGGACCGGTATTTGTCTCCCCACGTCTGAGCAGGGCGAATGCGAAGTGTCGGCGGGTCGTCGAAGGGGGCGCAGGTCTCGGAGTCCGGTGACGTCGGACGCTCGCCGCGACACGGTCGAGTGTGGAGTTTTCGGTGCTTTCTGTGTCCCTTCTCCCACTTTCGCTTGGGCCCGATGGGGCTTTGCTGGTTCGCCCCGGTGTGTGTTGGATTGGGTAAAACCACCGTCCTAAATCCTCCCCACTCGCCGACATCGGCCCCCGCCACGGCAGAACGACGAGGGCAAGGCCAGCAGGTAAGCAAAGAGCGGTCCATCAGAACGACACTTGCCACTCACGGCCCCCTGCGAAACCGCACCGGGCCGCCGACGAGGTACGGCCCAAGAGCGGCACTGACCACCGGTTATACGACTTACCGTGGCCCTTGCCCTCAGGCAGGGAAGGGGGCCCTCACCACGTCACCGATGTGCCGTGGTGACGCAGAGGCTTTCACGGCACATCGGTGCCGCTGCCGGACGGGACGGGATCCGGCGTTTCCGGGTGGAAAACGCCGACCCGACCTCGGGCTTGTACGGAAAATGTATTTCCCCCGGCTTTGCTCCCTGCTGTCCGGCTTCCCCACCTGATGGAGGTCTCCATGTCCAGGTTGCGCCGTTTCGCAGTGCTCGCCGCGGCCGCCGTTCTCCCCGCGCTCGGCCTGACCCTCGCCGGTACGACGCAGGCGTCGGCCGCCCCGAACTTCCAGGTCCCCTTCAAATGCGGCGTCACGGTCACGGCGGCGACGTTCAGCGGGCACAGCCCGGCGTACTCGGTCGACTTCCAGAAGTCGGGGATCACCGGGATGCCGGTGCTGGCGTCGGCGGGCGGCACCATCACCCGGGTCGCCAACGAAGGCAGCACGAGCTACGGGCGCTGGGTCGAGATCGACCACGGTGGCGGCTGGCGTACCCGGTACGCCCACCTGTCGACCCAGTCCGTCTCGGTCGGCCAGGCCGTCAGCCTCGGCAAGCAGATCGGCACGGCCGGCGCGACCGGCGGCGTGACCGGCCCGCACCTGCACTTCGAAGAGCGGCTCAACGGAGTGGTGCAGAAGGCGGTGCTGAACGGGGTCGCGGTGCCGTACTACGGCCACACGAACTTCACCAGCAAGAACTCGTGCGGCGGCAACCCGTACGAGGCCACCGAGGTATGCGGCAGCGGCTTCTCGGTCGTCGACTCGCAGGGGCTCGCGAACGGTTCGGGAACCGCGTACCTGCTCTACAACGCTTCGACCAAGTCCAACTGCGTCACCACACTGAAGGCCGTTTCGCTCGGCACCGCTTCGCCGGTTTCGGCGTTCCTCGAGGTGCAGGGTTCGGCTCGCGTGACCGACTCCGGCAGCTTCACCTACTACGCCGGACCGGTGAAGAAGACGGCCGCCTCGACCTGCGTCAAGTGGGGCGGTTCGGTCGGGTCGAACGCCTACGAGAGCCCGTTCGAACACTGCGACTGACCCTGCGGAGCCCGGCACTGTAGAGCGCCCCACCGACAGGATCGGCGTCCCGCGATCGGTCCCGCGGCGGTTGTCCACAACGGTCCCGGCTGTCCACAGATGTGTCCCGCCCCCACCCAGCGGCCCCATTCCCGCCGCAGGGTGGGGGCATGACCACTTCCACCCCGACCAGCAGGACCAAGGTCGATCTGACGGATCCGGCGGACCTGCTCGCCGCGATCCCGTACCTTCTCGGATTCCACCCCGAGGACTCCGTCGTCGTCTTCGGCCTTCGCGGGCCGGGCCGGATGAAGCAGGGCCTCGTCATGCGCGTGGACCTGCCGCCGCCGAGCCTGGAACAAGACCAGGCCCGTGACCTGGCGGTCAGGCTCGCCATGACCGGCCACACCGGTGCCACCGTCGCGGTGATCGGTGGTGGCACCGCGAACAAGGCGGGACGGCCACCGCGCCGCCGGTTCGTCCGGCGCCTGGAAGCCTCGCTGGCCGAGTACGAGATCTCGCTGACGCATTCGGTGTGGGCGCCGAGTATCGCCGCCGGCGCGCGCTGGGGCTGCTACCGGGAAAGGACCTGTGGCGGTGTCCTGCCGGACCCACGCGACTCGGTGGCCGCCGCGGTCGTCACCGGCGCCGGGCAGATCACCCGCGCGAGCCGGGACGAGCTCGAGCGTCTCTTCGATCCCGTCGCGCCGGAGACGCTCGACCGCCGTACCGATCTCCTCACCAGGATGGCCGATCCGCCGTGGCGAGGGCGAGATCCCGTCCAGGCCGGAGTCGCCGAGGTGAACGCCGCGCTCACCCGCATCGCCGACGGCGACCCGACGATCACCGACGACCAGGCCGTCCGGCTGGCCTGGGCCCTTTCCCTCGTCGAGGTCCGGGGCGCCTGCCTGCTCACCGCCGCTCCCGCGGAGTCACGCCTCGCCCGCACGGCGGAGGAGCTTTGGCTCAGGTTGGCCCGGGAGTTCCCGGCGCCGGAAGCCGCCGAGGCGCTGGCGCTGAAAGCACACGCCGCCTACGTCCGCGGCGACCTGGCGACCGCCGGGATAGCCCTGGCCAGGGCCGGCGAAGCCGATCCCGACCACGGGCTGACGAAGCTGCTGACCACGGCCCTGCACACGATGGTGCAGCCGTCCGAACTGGTCAGGGTGGTCCTGATGCAGCGGGCCGAAGGAACTCCCGAGATCCGCCTCAGGCGGTCCGGCGGGACCGGGTGAACGCCCACGCGTCGGCCACGATGCCGTCGAGGTCGGTGCGCTCGGGCTTCCAGCCGAGTTCGTTCCCGGCCCGCTCACTGGAGGCCACCAGCACCGACGGGTCGCCCGCCCGGCGCGGCGCGACCGCGGCGGGGATCTCGTGACCGGTGGTGCGGCGGCACGCCTCGATCACCTCGAGCACCGAGAAACCGGTGCCGCTGCCGAGGTTGTAGATGCGGTGCTCGCCGTCGGCCGCGTGACGCAGGGCCAACAGATGCGCGTCAGCGAGGTCGACCACGTGGATGTAGTCGCGGATGGCGGTGCCGTCCGCGGTCGGATAGTCGTCACCGAAGATCTGGATCCGCTCGCGGTCCCCGGTGGCGACCTGGAGCACGAGGGGGATCAGGTGGGTTTCGGTGGTGTGCCGCTCGCCGAAGGAGCCGTAGGCGCCGGCGACGTTGAAATAGCGCAGGCTGACGGCGGCGATGCCGTGGGCGCGCGAGAACGAGGTGATCGCGTGGTCGATGGCCAGCTTCGTCGCGCCGTAGGTGTTGGTCGGCTGCGTCGGCGCCGTCTCCGGGATGGGGGAGGACTCGGGTTCGCCGTAGGTGGCCGCGGTGGAGGAGAACACCAGCCGCTTCGTGCCGTGGTCGCGCATCGCCTCGAGCAGGCGGAGCGAGGTCAGGACGTTGCCTTCCCAGTACTTCGCCGGATCCGTCATCGATTCGCCGACCAGCGATTTGGCGGCGAAGTGGAGCACACCGTCGAAGCCGTCGCCGAGCAGGCGCTGGGCGACCTCGGCGGCGTCGCCCTCGACGAAGGTCGCGTCCGGGTGCACCGCGTCGGCGTGCCCGGTGGAGAGGTCGTCGACCACGGTGACGTCGTGCCCGGCCTCGATGAGGCGGGCCGCGCAGACACTGCCCACATAACCGGCTCCGCCCGTCACCATCAGCTTCAGGGTCTTGGTCGGTTCGTCGGTCACGTTCGCGCCTTTCTGCTGCGGATGCGGTCGCGGCCCAGTGTCCTCGCCCCCGGGCACGAGGCGCGCCCGGGGGTGCGGGTGCGGTCCACGGAATCCGGCCCCGGCGTGTTCGCCCTTCAAACACGCGAGTTCCGCCTCCAAGCACGCGAGTCACGTGCCTGGACACGCGAATCACGCCGTGGGGCCGGACAGCGCCTAGAGCTCGTCGCGGCCGGCGCCGCGCGACGGCACCGCGGTGAACAGCCTGGGGTGGCGCAGATCCGCCGCTTCGTACGCGGCCTTCACCGCTCGCCCCACGGTGTCCACATCGGACTCGCGGACCAGCGCGATCGCCGACCCGCCGAAGCCGCCGCCGGTCATCCGCGCGCCCAGCGCCCCGGCTTCACGGGCCGAATCGACGGCGAGGTCGAGCTCGCGGGTGGAGATCCGGTAGTCGTCGCGCATGCTCACGTGCGAGGCGTCCAGCTGAGGGCCGATCTCGGTGATCCGGCCCGCCCGCAACAGGCTCACCGTGTCGAGGACGCGCTGGTTCTCCGTCACCACGTGGCGCACCAGCGGCACGAGTTCGTCCGGCAGCTTGGCGAGCGCGGCGTCCAGCCCGTCGACGCCGATATCCCTCAGCGCCTTCACCCCGAGCAGCTCCGCGGCGCGCTCGCAGCCCCTGCGGCGTTCGCCGTAGCCGCCCTCGGCGTGCGAATGCTTCGTGCGGCTGTCCATGATCAGGATCCGGACGCCGGATTCCTCCAGCGGGAACGGCACCTGCTCCATCTCGCCGGAGCGGACGTCGAGGAACAGCACGTTCGATTCCGTGCAGCACAGGGAAGCGGTCTGGTCGAGCAGGCCGGTCGGCGCCCCGACGAAATCGTTCTCCGAACGCTGCACCCAGCGGGCCACCTCGTGCAGGGACGGCGAACCCGCGCCCGCCCCCGGGGTGATGCCCGCCAGGCCCAGGAGAGCGAGCGCGACGGCGCATTCGAGCGCGTGGGACGAAGACAGCCCCGCCCCGGAGGGCACGTCCCCCGCGATCGCCACGTCCGCGCCGCCGCCGAGACCCTGGTCGCGCAGGACCCACGCGACCCCGGCCGGGTACGCGGCCCACCCCTCGACCGAGCCTGGCCGCAGATCGGCGATGGCGAGCGAGCCGGATTCCTGCACCCGGCCGTCCGAGCCGAGGGTGGCCACGGTCAGCACACCGTCCTCGCGCGGCGTCGCCGCGGCGGCGAGCCGGTGCGGGAGGGCGAACGGCAGCACGAAACCGTCGTTGTAGTCGGTGTGCTCACCGATCAGGTTCACCCGGCCCGGAGCGGACCAGACGCCGGCCGGAGCCCGGCCGTGGAGGCCCTGGAAGGTCTCCGCGGCGTCGGACGCGGCGCTCACCTGGCCTGCGCCAGCACGGCGTGCAGCGCCGAGACGGGTACCTGCGCGGTGCTGCTCCCACCGGTGACCTCGATGGTCCCGCCGGGCGCCGTCTTGCCGACCTTGACCCGGCTGCCGGGCACGATGCCGACCGACTTGAGCTCCGTCATCAGCGTCTCGTCCAGCTGGACGTGCTCGGCGATGCGGCGGATCTCGACCTCGCCGCCACCCATGCGGGCGAACTCGTCGAGCCGCACGAGGTCGGCTTCGGCGGGCGGGGCGGGATCACCGTCGCCGAGCTTGTCCAGCCCCGGGATCGGGTTGCCGTAGGGCGACGTGGTGGGGTGGTCGAGCAGTTTGACCAGCTTGCGCTCGACGGCCTCGCTCATCACGTGTTCCCAGCGGCAGGCCTCGTTGTGGACGTGCTCCCACTCCAGGCCGATGACATCGACCAGGAGGCGCTCGGCCAGCCGGTGCTTGCGCATGACCGCGATGGCGAGTTCGCGACCGTGTTCGGTCAGCTGCAGATGCCTGTCGTCCGCGACCACGACCAGCCCGTCGCGTTCCATCCTGGCGACGGTCTGGCTCACGGTCGGGCCGCTCTGCTGCAGCCGCTCCGCGATCCGGGCCCGCAGCGGGACGACACCTTCTTCTTCGAGCTCGTAGATGGTACGCAAGTACATCTCTGTGGTGTCGATGAGATCGTTCACGCTGTCCCCTTCGTCCGCGTTGCTCATCGTAGTCGCTGGCACCGACAGCGACGCAGGCGTGGGGACAACAAGCACCGAGGCGGGAAAAGTCCCCCAAGCTGGTCGCGGAGCCGTGAGGCACGGGAAGATGGGCCCATGCGCCCCATGATCACCACCGGCGAACTCGCCGCGCAGCTCTCCGGGCCGGAATCGGCACGCTCCGTGATCCTCGACGTCCGCTGGCGGCTCGCGGGCCCGCCGGGAGCCGATTCCTACCGTGAAGCGCATCTCCCGGGCGCGGTGTACGTCGACCTCGACACGGCGCTCGCCGGGGCGCCGGGTGAGGGCGGCCGTCACCCGCTGCCCGAACCGGAGACGTTGCAGCGGCACCTGCGGGCGGCCGGGGTCCGCGCCGGTCACCCGGTCGTGGTCTACGACGACTCCGACGGTTCGGTCGCGGCCCGGGCGTGGTGGTTGCTGCGCTGGGCGGGGCATGCCGAGGTCGCGGTGCTGGACGGCGGGTTCGCGGCCTGGGCCGAGGAGGAACGCCCTGTCACCGACGAGGTCCCTTCGCCTGCGGAGGGCGACATCGTCGTCGAGCCCGGCGGCATGCCGGTGCTCGACGCGGCAGAGGCCGCCACCCTCGCCAGGGATGGGCTGCTCCTCGACGCGCGGGCGCGGCCGAGGTACGCGGGGGAGACCGAGCCGATCGACCCGCGCGCCGGGCACATCCCCGGCGCGGTCAACGCGCCCTTCTCCGGGCACGTCGGAGAGGACGGCCGCTGGCGTGACGCCTCGGAGCTGGCCGAGCGGTTCGAAGGGCTCGGCGTGGCCCCGGAGACCCCGGTCGGTGTCTACTGTGGATCGGGCGTCACCGCCTCGTCCGTCGTGCTCGCGCTCGAGGTCTCCGGTCACCCGGGGCCCGCGGCGCTGTACGCGGGTTCGTGGTCGCACTGGTCCCGCGATCCGGAGCGCCCGGTGGCCACGGGGGATCTGCCCGGCTGACGCGCGGGCGGTCCGGAGCGGCGCGCGACCCGACGCAGGGCACTAGAGTTCGGGCCATGCGAGCACCGGCCGTCGTATGGGACTCCTCGCTGCTGGGTTACGACCTCGGCGGCGAGCATCCGTTCAATCCGGTGCGGCTCGAGCTGACCATCCGGCTCGCCACCGAACTCGGTGTGCTCGACGGGGTCGAATTGCTGATCCCCGGCCCGGCGGGCGACGACGAGCTGCGCCGCGTGCACCTCGGCGAGTACATCGAGGCCGTCCGGCAGGCCCCGATGACCGGTGCCGATTTCGCGCACGGGCTCGGTACCGAGGACAACCCGGTGTTCAGCGGGATGCACGAGGCCTCCGCGCTGGTCGTCGGTTCGACGCTGCTGGCCGCGCGGAAGATCGCCGAGGGCGAGGCGACCAGGGCGGTGAACATCGCCGGCGGGCTGCACCACGCGATGCCGGGCAAGGCGTCGGGCTTCTGTGTCTACAACGACTGCTCGGTGGCGATCTCGTGGTTGCTGGACCACGGCTTCGACCGCGTCGCGTACGTCGACACCGACGTCCACCACGGCGACGGCGTGCAGACGGCGTTCTACGACGACCCGCGGGTGCTGACCGTTTCCCTGCATCAGCACCCGTTCACGTTGTGGCCGGGAACGGGCTACTCCGCGGAGATCGGCAAGGGCGGCGCCGAGGGCACCGCGGTCAACCTGCCGCTGCCGCCCGGCACCCGCGACGGCGGCTGGCTGCGGGCGTTCGAGGCGGTGGTGCCGTCGCTGCTGGAGCAGTTCCGGCCGCAGATCCTCGTCACCCAATGCGGCGTCGACTCGCACGAGGAAGACCCGCTGGCGGACCTTTCGCTTTCGGTGGACGGCCATCGCGCCATCTACCGCAGGCTGCGCGAGCTGGCCGAAACGCATACCGGCGGCCGCTGGCTGGCCGTGGGCGGCGGTGGCTACCAGCTGATCCGGGTGGTGCCGCGGTCCTGGACCCATCTGCTCGCCACCGTGCTCGACCGCGACGTCGACCCGGCGACGTCGCTGCCGCCGAACTGGGTCGCGTCGATCTCCAGGGCGGCGCCGAAAGCCGAGATCCCGGCCGGCATGTCCGACGACCGCGACACCGCCTTCGTCCCGTGGGGGGACGGCGAGGACGAGCCGGTCGACATCGCCATCCGCGACACCCGCCGCGCGATCTTCCCCCTGCACGGCCTCGATCCGGACGATCCGAGGGACTGAACATGGTCAGTGAGGACACCAAACGCGACCCCTACGACTACCCGCGTGAGTGGGAGGCCGACGTCCTGCTCTCCGACGGCGGCACGGTGCACCTGCGCCCGGTGATCCCCAGCGACGCCGACGGGCTGGTCGCCTTCCACGGCAGGCTGTCCGAACGCACCCGGTACTTCCGGTACTTCGGCGCCTATCCGCGGATCCCGCAGCGGGACCTCGAACGGTTCTCCGTCGTCGATCACCACGACCGGGTCGCGTTCGTCGCGCTGCTGGGCGACGACATCGTCGCGGTCGGCCGGTACGAACGGCTCGAACACGGGCCGTCGGCCGAGGTCGCGTTCGTCGTCGACGACGCCCACCAGGGCCGCGGGCTCGGGTCGATCCTGCTGGAGCATCTGGCCGCCGCCGCCTCGGAGTCCGGGCTGCGCCGTTTCGTCGCCGAGGTGCTCGCCGAGAACGCGGCGATGGTCCGCGTGTTCCGCGACGCGGGCTACCAGGTCAGCCGCGAGATCGAAGAAGGCGTGCTGCACCTGGAGTTCGACATCGACCCGACCGAGGAATCGCTCGCGGTCGCCCGTTCCCGGGAGCAGGCCGCCGAGGCGCGCAGCGTGCACAACCTGCTGCATCCGAAGTCGGTCGCGGTGATCGGCGCGTCCACCGATCCGACGAAGATCGGCTACGTCGCCCTCACCAACCTGCTCAGCGCCGATTTCGCCGGCACCGTCTACCCGGTCAATCCCGAGCACAAATCCGTCCGCGGCGTCCGTGCTTATCCGTCCGTCGTGGACATTCCGGAGGATGTCGACCTCGCGCTGGTCGCCGTGCCCGCCGAGGCCGTCGAGTCCGTTTTGGACGGTGCGCTGGCCAAGGGGGTCAAGACCCTCCTGATCGTCTCCGGTGGGTTCGCCGAGGCCGGCCCGCACGGGCTGCACGCCGAGCTGAGGCTGGTCGGCGAGGCCAGGGCGCACGGTATGCGCGTCGTCGGCCCGAACGCGCTGGGCGTGCTCAACACCGACGCCTCGGTCCGGCTCAACGCCACCCTCGCGCCACGCTTGCCCGCGCGCGGCCGCACCGGGTTCTTCTGCCAGTCCGGCGCGCTGGGCACCGCGATCCTGGCCGACGCCGAAGCGCGCGGCCTCGGGCTTTCGACGTTCGTCTCGGCGGGGAACCGGGCCGACGTCTCGGGCAACGACCTGCTCCAGTACTGGGAGACCGATCCGGCGACCGACCTCGTCCTGCTGTACCTGGAATCGTTCGGCAACCCGCGCAAGTTCGCGCGGCTCGCGCGGCGGCTGGCGCGGACGAAGCCGGTGGTGGCGGTGAAATCCGGCAGGCACGCCGTCCGCCCGCAGCTCGCCGCGACCTCGGCGGAGGTCGACGAATCCAGCGTCCAAGCCCTCTTCGAGCAAGCGGGCGTCGTCCGCGTCGACACGCTCGCGCAGCTCTTCGACACCGCGCTCGTCTTCGCCCATCAGCCGCTGCCCGCCGGGCCGCGGATCGCCATCGTGGGCAACTCCAGCGCCATCGGGTTGCTCGCCGCAGACACGGCGCGGGCGCACGGCCTCCGGCTGACCGCGGACCCGGTCGACGTCGGGCCGCAGGCGAGCCCGGAGGAATTCGCCGCCGCCGTGCGTGAAGCGCTCAACTCGCCGGAGACCGACGCGCTCGTCGTGGTCTTCGTGCCGCCCTTGGCGATCCCGGGCACCGCCTACGCCCGCGCGCTGCGGGAGGCCGTCGTCGAGATGGACAAGGACAAGCCGATCGTGTCGACCTTCCTCGCCGTCGAGGGCGTGCCGGACGAGCTGGCCGTGCTGTCCGAGGACGGTGTGCCGACGCGAGGCTCTGTTCCGTCGTATCCGAGCCCGGAACGCGCGGTGAACGCCCTCGCCCGGGTCGTGCGGTACGCCGCCTGGCGGCAACGGCCGCAGGGCAACCTGGTGCGTCCCGCGGGTCTGCACGCCGAGCAGGCGCAGGTGATCGTCGCCGAACTGCTGGCGGGTGAGGACGGCAAGACGACACTGCTCTCCGACGACGACGTGGTCCGGCTCCTGGGCTGCTACGGCATCGACGTCGTCCCGTTCCGGGTCGCCTCCTCCGCGGACGAGGCGGTGAAAGCGGCCGAGGAGCTGGGTTTCCCGGTCACCCTCAAGGCCGTCGACGAACGGCTGCGCGGCAGGCCGGACCTCGCGGGCGTGCGGCTCGATCTGTCCTCTGTGGACGGAGTGCGCCGGGCGTACTCCGATCTGCGTGAGATCTCCCATGACGACGAGGTCTACGTCCAGCGGATGGCGCCCAAGGGCATTTCGTGCGTGGTCGGGCTGCAGGACGATCCGTCGTTCGGCACGCTCGTGTCGTTCGGCCTCTCCGGGCTGGTCAGCACGCTGCTGGGGGACCGGGCCTACCGCGCCGTCCCGCTGACCGACGTCGACGCCGCCACCCTGCTGCGCGAACCGCGGACGTCGCCGCTGCTCACCGGCTACCGCGGCGACGAACCGGCGGATCTGGCCGCGCTCCAGGACATCGTGCTGCGCGTCGCGGCGCTCGCGGAGGACAATCCCGAGGTCCGCTCGATGACGCTCGACCCGATCCTGGCCTCGCCGGACGGCGCCTTTGTCGCCAACGCCCGGATCGTGCTGGGCCCGCCACCGTCCCGGCCCGACACCGGACCGCGACGCCTGCGGCCGATCAACGCCCCTACTTGAGCCCGGGGATCGCCACGGCGAGCACGCTCACCGCGAGCGGCGCGAGGATCCCGAACGCCGCCGTGACGGACTTGCCCACCGTGGCGTCGGTCCCGAGAAGCTGTGTCAACCGCGCGCGTCCGGCGAGCCAGTCTTCGCCGGGCCGCGCGTCGGACGGCAGCGGATAGACCTCGTCGACCAGCCGCAGGCACCGGGTCTTCCACGCGAGGAACACCGGGACGTAGAGCAGGAGCGAGATCGTGGTGAACAGCGCGCCGTAGAGCAGCACGGATTCGGGTGGGAAAGCCTCCTTCGGCGTTCCTGTCGCGAGGAAGGCCCGGCGCTGGGCCCCGGCGTCGATGACCGCCGTGGACACGATGAGCGCCAGCACGCCGAGACAGATCCCGTTGGCACGCTTGCATTCGAGGAGTTCGCTGAGCACGTCGGCGGCTTGTCCCCGTGCCTCGCCGTCGAACACCCGCGAGATCCGGCGCAACCGGGTGTGGTTGAGCCACAGGCCCAGCACCGCGGGCGCCGCCGCGATCAAGCCGAGGGCGAGCAGCGTCCGCGACACCCCGAGCGCCGTCGTGGGCTTGAGGTTCCCGATCGGCGAAGCGGTGTTCCACTGGAACGCGAACAGGATCGCCGCGAAGATCCCATACGCCAGAGCCGGTTTCCAGACCGCGACACCGGCCACACGGCGCCAGTCCGTCAGATGGATCGCGTGCGCGAACAGGAAGGCGAAAAGTACCGCGGAGGCCCCGATCAGCAGCGACCACACCCCGAACTCCCCGGTGTCCGCCAGCGCGCGGTCGCCTCGCGAGCCGAGCACCGCTCGCGTGAGCAGGCCGAGCCCGGCGAAGGCGCCGAGCGCGAGCACACTGATCACGAGCGGCCAGAGCCAATGCTTCCTCAGACGCGTCACAGTGTGAGTCTGCCGGGAACGGCGCCGGTCAGGAATCCCACTCTTGGGGCGAGCGGGCGGCGAGGTCCTCGTCATGGCCGGTGAACGCCGCGATATCGCCCCGGATCGTGTTGTGGAACGAGACGATCAGCCCGTCGTGGACCAGCTTCGTCTGCACCGCCCGGGCTTCCCCGGCCAGCGGACCGGCGGGGATGGAGAGGGTGGTCGCGGTGTGCACGAGATCGAACCCGGCGCCGAGCGGACGGCTCGACACCTGGCGGATCCGCAGCGTGCTTCCCCGGTAGATGGTGTCGAAGATGTTCTGGCTCTCGCGCGCGATCGTCGCGCGGCCGCGCTGGATCCGGCCGACGACGTCGACGAAGTCCGCGTCCTCGGCGAAGTTCGCCGCCCACGCCTCGCCGTCGCCCGCGTTCCAGGCGCGTTCCAGCGCGGTGATGATCTCCTCGGTGGTCATCGCTATCCTTCCTGTAACAGCGATCCATTAGTTAGAACAACGTTCCAACTTTCGAGGAGCATACATGCCAGCGGACCTTCCCGGCATCGTCCGGCTGCGCGACCGTCGTGAGGCGCTGACGCTGCGCACGATCCTGACGGCGGCCCGCGGCCTGTTCGCCGAGCGCGGGTACGCGCGGACGCCGATCCGCCTCATCGCCCAGGAAGCGGGGGTGTCGCCGCAGACCATCTACGCCCATTTCGGTTCGAAGGCCGGTGTCCTCGGCGGTCTCGTCGACCTCCTCGACGACGAGGCCGGGATCCCCGACCTCGTCGCCGAAGCGCGGCGGACCGAGGATCCGGTCGCGCTGCTCGGCCTGCTGGCCACGGTCGCCCGTCAGGTCCGGGAACGCTGCGGGGACATCGTCACGATGCTGAGCTCCGGCGCCGCCGTCGATCCGGACATCGCCGCGACCCAGGCGGAAGGTGCGCGGCGCAACCGGCTCGGCGTCGAGATGGTCGTGGACCGTGTCCGGAAGAGCGGCCGCGCCGTGGTGCCCAGGGCCGTGGACATCGCCGTGGCCCTGATGAGCGCCGACGTCCACGCCGCCCTCGTCGCCGAGGCCGGGTGGAGTCACGACGACTACGAAGCCTGGCTCAAGGACACCCTGGTCGCGTCGCTGCTTCGGTGACGCAGGTTCTTGTCGAAGAACGCCGAGAGCCGAGCGCGCTGCACGGCGACGCTTCGTGCCGGATCGATGGTGCCGACGAACGCGGCCGGGGCGTTCCCCAGCTGCGGCAACAGGGTCTGATAGTCGGTGAAGCTGAAGTGCTCACCGTCCGGCAGACGCGTTTCACCGGTCCAGCCGCGCTGGTTGCGCTGGAACTCCTGCCAGGACGGGTCCGACGCCGCGCTGTGATCGCCGGCGCTCATCAGCAGGAACGGCCGGTCCAGCCCCTCGTCGGCGACGCGGCCGAAGATCCGCTGCGACTGCGAGTGGGCCATGCTGCCGTCCAGGTTCGCCCCGGCGACGACGCGCCGGTCGCTCACCATCGTCTCGCCCGCGGTGAACCCGCCGGCGGAGTGGCCGAACATGCCGGCCTGGGTCAGGCCGAGCGAGTCGAGGACGAAGCGCGTGTCCCGCACACGGGTCTCGATCACGCGTTTCGACACCTCGATGCTCGACGGCGGCAACGCCTTCTTCGCGACACGCCCGTCGGGGAACTCCACCGCTTCCGCTTCGTGGGTGTGGTCGATGGCCACCACGACATAGCCCTCGCTCGCGAGCTGTTCCTGGTGTGTGGTGCCGTGCGAACGCGACAACGTGCCGCCGGGTGAATACAGCACGACAGGTCGTTTGCCGCCGATCGCGGGCGCACCGATCCGGGAGTGGGTGGGGAAGCGGTAGTCGAGCTGATCCGCCGGCATACCCAGCTTGACGGCGTCGCCCTCGGCCACCACTTTCGCGACACCCGGCGCCATGTACGGCGCTTTCGGCTTTCCGCTCGGCAAGGCCGGGTACCGCACGGTGACCATCAATTCCCTTGTCTCACCGGAAACCCACGGGTCCTGACGGGAGTGGTCGATCAGGTGGAGGTCGGTGCTGCCGACCGAGTACGGGCCGGTCGGCGCGGGAAGGCTCAAGCGGACTGGCGCCGCCGACGCGGACGGTGTGAGGAGGACGGCGGGGAGGGTGAGCGCGGTGGCGAGTACGCCGATCCGGCGGGTTGTTCGTTTCATGGCACCGAACGTAGGCAGCGGGCCGATGCCGGGACATCGGGAAGATCACCGGTGCCGACCCTGGGATCGGTCCCGGGGGTAGCGCAGCTCTTGGGCGTCGTGTGTCCCGTCCGCCGCCAGTTCCCGCTTGAGTACCTTGTGCGTCGCGGTCCTCGGCAGTTCCTCGATCACTCGGATGAACCGGGGCCACTGTTTCGGCCCGAGATCGCCTTGTGCGGCAACGAAAGCGGCGAACTCGTGCGCGTCGATCGGCGACCGGCAGACCAGCGCGGCCATCACCTGGTCGCCGACGCGCGGATCCGGAACGCCGTATACGGCGGCCTCGCTGATGGCGGGATGGCGCAGGAGCGCGCGTTCGATCGGGGCGGTGCCGAGGTTTTCGCCGTCGACGCGCAACCAGTCGCCGAGCCGTCCCGCGAAATAGCAGTAGCCGTCCGCGTCGAGGTACGCCAGGTCGCCGGTGTGGTACATCCCGTCACGCATCCGTTCGGCCTCGGCCGCCGGATCGCCGTAGTACCCGGCGAAGAAGCCGGGACCGCCGGTGTTGACCAGTTCGCCGACCGCCTCGGCGGCGTTGAGCAGCTTCCCGCCCGCATCGAATTCCGCCGGGGGACAGGGTTTCGCGGTCTCCGGATGGAGGACGGCGACGCCGTCGAGCAGGCGGCCGAGCGAACCGGCCGGGGTCGTGGCGTCCCGGCCGAAGTTCACGCCGCCCTCGGTCGAACCGAACGCGTCGACCACGTGACAGCCGAAGCGCGTGCCGAAAGCGGCGAGGTCGGCTTCCGCGCCTTCGTTGCCGTAGACCAGTTTCAGCGGGTTGTCGGCGTCGTCGTCCCGTGTGGGAGTGGTGAGCACATAGGACAGTGGCTTGCCGACGTAGTTGGCGTACGTCGCGCCGAACTTCCGGACGTCGGGCAGGAAACCGGAGGCGGAGAACCGTCGCCGCAGCGCGATCCCCGCGCCCGCGGCGAGCCCGACCGACCAGCCCGCCATGATGGCGTTGGAGTGGAACATCGGCATCGACACGTATACCGTGTCCTGTGTGGACAGACCGAACCGGGTCGCCAGCATCTCGCCGGGGTAGGCGATCTTGCCGTGGGTGCACCGGACGGCCTTCGGGTCACCGCTGGTGCCGGAGGTGAAGATCAGCATGAGCAGGTCTTCGGGCTTCGCGGCCACGGGGACGACGGCCTCCCGGGCCGGTTCGAGCCCGCTCAGCGGCAGCACCGGCACACCGGCCTCGGACAGCAGCGGAAGGTACTTCTCCTCCGCGAACACCAGCTCACAGTCGGCCAGTGCGACGTCGCGGGCCAGCGCCGCGCCCCGGCGCGTCGGGTTCAGGCCGACCAGCACGTGTCCCGAGAACGCGGCCCCGCCGAGCAGGAAGGAGAACTCGGGGACGTTATCCGCCAGCAGCCCGAAATGCCCGCCGGGACGGAGGACCCCGGCGAGCGCGGCGGCGTATCCGGCGCAGGCCCGGACGTGCTCGGCCCAGGTCCAGCGCCGGTCCTCGAACAGCAGGCCGGTCGAGTGGTCCTCCGCCCGCGCGAGCAGGAGTTCCGTGACCGTGGGGGTCATGCCGGAGCCGCGGCCAGGAGATCGCCGAGCCCGCCCAGCTGCGCGGTCGCCCCGCCGAGGGTGAACTCGAGCCGCTTCGCCGCGACGAAGTAGCGATGCAGCGTGTGGTCGACGTCGATGCCGACTCCGCCGTGGATGTGCACGGCCGTGTGCGCGACCCGATGTCCCGCCTCGGCCGCCCAGAACTTCGCCGTCGCGACCTCTTCGGCCGCCGGAAGTCCTTCGCTCAGCCGCCAGGCGGCCTGCCACAACGTCAGCCGGACGGCTTCGACGTCGACGTAGGCGTCGGCGAGCCGTTGCCGTACCGCTTGGAAACTCCCGATCAGGTGACCGAACTGCTTGCGCTCCCGCGCGTACGCCGCGGTCAGCTCCAGCGCCCGTTCGACGACGCCGAGCTGCTGCGCGCAGACACCGATCGTGCCCCGCAGCCGCAGCCATTCACCGATGTCGCCCAAGGACGTGGCGGCCTTCGCGCCGGACAGTTCGACGAGCGCCGCGTCGGCGTGGTCGACGGTCCGCTGCGGCGAGACCGTCACCGCGTCCCGGTCGAGCAGGAACACCTGCCGTCCGCCGTCGATGGCGGCTTCGACGAGGAACCCGTGCGCGAACGCGCCCGAAGACACCGCCGTCTGGGCACCGGTCAGCCGCCAGCCGTCTCCGTCGGCCTCGGCGGTGAACCCGCACGGCACGCCGTAGTCCGGCAACGCCACCGCGAGGACGTGGTCGCCGCGCAGGACGGGGACGATCCAGCGCTCGGCCAACCTGCCGTCGCCGAACTCCGCGACCGCCGCGGCACCCATGACCACTGAGGTCAGATACGGCACGGGCGCGACCGCGCGGCCGATCTCGGCCAGCACCGAACACTGCTCCAGCAGGCCGAACCCGCCACCGCCGACCGACTGCGGCAGCGCGGCGTCGAGCACCCCCGCCTGGGCCAGAGAAGTCCACAGTGGAGCGTCGAAGCCGCCGGAACCGTGCGGGCCCAGCACATCGGGGGTGACCTTGTCCGTCAGGATCCGGCGCGTGAGCGACGCGAGGTCTCGTTGCGCTTCGGTATGCGTGAAGTCCATCGATATCTCCTAGCGCGTGACGGGCAGGCCGAGGGCGGTCGCGGCGATCATGTCCCGCTGGATCTCGTTGGCACCGCCGCCGAAGGTGAGGATCAGCGACGAGCGGTGCAGCCGTTCGATCCGGCCGCGCAGCTGGGCGCCGGGGGAGCCCTCGCGGACCACCGCGCCCGCGCCGAGGATCTCCATCATCAGCCGGTAGGCCTCGGTCGCGAACTCCGTCCCGAACACCTTGGTCGCCGACGCCTCCTCGGGGCCAAGCTCGCTGCTCGCGGCGGCCCAGGCGATCCGCCAGTTCCGCAGTTTCAGGTACTCGGCGTGCGTGTGGATCCGCGCCAGATGCAGCCGCACCCACGGCTGGTCGACGACGCGGGTGCCGTCGGGCAGCTTCGTCGTCTGCGCCCACGCCCGCACCTCGCGCAGCGACGTCTGGATCGGCGCGGCCGAGGTCAGC
This sequence comes from Amycolatopsis sp. NPDC102389, assembly GCF_044765885.1. NCBI lineage: Bacteria > Bacillati > Actinomycetota > Actinomycetes > Pseudonocardiales > Pseudonocardiaceae > Amycolatopsis > Amycolatopsis sp. NPDC102389. The sequence continues at coordinate 157,597 of NZ_JBIWKX010000006.1, read as the reverse complement.
GCGACGCGCTCGTGGTTGAGCTGGTTCGTGATGAGCGGCCAGCCCTCGTTCTCCCCGGCGACCCGGGAGGTCACCGGGACGCGCACGTCGTCGTAGTAGGTCGCGCTCGTGCCGGGACCGGCGACCGTGTGCACCTTCGTCCAGGAGAACCCGGGGGCCGACGTCGGCACGATCAGCATGCTCAGGCCCTTGTGCCGATGCGCCTCGGGGTCGGTGCGGGCGGCCAGCCAGATGTAGTCGGCGTACTCGATCAGGCTCGTCCACATCTTCTGGCCGTTGATGACGTAGTCGTCGCCGTCGCGGATCGCGCGAGTGCGCAGCGCCGCCAGGTCGGTGCCCGCGCCCGGCTCCGAGTAGCCGATCGCGAAGTGCAGCTCGCCGGCGGCGATCTTCGGCAGGTAGAACGCCTTCTGTTCTTCGGTGCCGTAGCGCATGATGGTCGGCCCGACGGTGTTCACCGTGAGGAACGGGACGGGCACCCCCGCCGCGGCCGCCTCGTCGGTGAAGATGAGCTGGTCGAGCATCGGCCGGGCCTGTCCGCCGTACTCGCGCGGCCAGCCGATCGCCAGCCAGCCCGAACTGCCGAGGTCTCGGACGATTTCCTTGTACACCAGGCCGTTGCCGTACTCGCCGCCGTCGCCGGCGAGGGCTTCGCGGCGTTCCGGGGTCATCAGCCCGGCGAAGTACTCCCGGAGTTCGCCCGCCAGTGCCCGCTGCTCCGGCGTGTAGTCGATCCGCATCCGTCACCTCTGCCGTCGGTGCTCGTTACTGGTGCCATGGCCGCTCGCGGCGGTAGGGTAGAACCTGTTCTAGTTGTACCAGTGAGGCGGCGAGGAGGGAATATGGAGATCGACGTCGATCGCTCGCTTTGCGAGGCGAACGCGATCTGTGTCGGCTTCGCGCCCGAGGTCTTCGATCTCGACGACGACGAGGAGCTTGTCCTCGCGTCGGCCGAAGTTCCGCAAAATCAAGTAGAACGTGTTACTCAGGCTGTGGCGAGCTGTCCGAAAAATGCCCTGCTCATACGCAGTTAGTGCCGTTCATTTGCTGCTTGCATCGAGCAAGAACAGATTCTAGTGTGTGCGGAGAGCCAGGGAGGTCCGGAGTGGGTTTGGACGGCAAGACGGCCATCGTGACCGGCGCCGGCGCGGGACTCGGCCGGGCCGAGGCGCTGGCGCTGGCCGCCGCGGGGGCGTCGGTGGTGGTCAACGACGTGTCGGCCGCGGCGCGGACGGTGGCCGACGAAATCGAGGCCGAGGGCGGCAAGGCCATCGCGGTCACCGGCGACGTGTCGGAGTCCGCGACCGCGGACGCGCTGCTCACCGCCGCCGTCGACCACTTCGGCGGCCTGCACGTCCTGGTCAACAACGCCGGCGTCCTGCGCGACCGGATGCTGTTCTCGATGACCGACGACGAATGGGACACGGTGCTCCGCGTCCACCTGCGCGGGCACTTCCTGCTTTCGCGCAACGCCGGGGCGTACTGGCGCGACAAGTCCAAAGTGGACGGCGCGCCGGTGTACGGCCGGGTGGTCAACACCGCGTCGGAGTCGTTCCTGCTCGGCGCGCCCGGCCAGCCGAACTACGGCGCGGCCAAAGCGGGGATCGCCGCACTGACCGTCTCCACCGCGCGCGGCCTGTCCCGCTACGGCGTCCGCGCCAACGCGATCTGCCCGCGCGCCCGCACCGCGATGACCGAAGGCGTCTTCGGCGCCGACGCGCCGGAGGGGATCGATCCGCTATCGGTCGACCATGTCGCGCCGTTCGTGTCCTTCCTCTGCTCGCCGGAGGCCGACCGCGTCAACGGCCAGGTCTTCCTCGTCTACGGCGGCATGGTCGCGCTGATGCGGCCGCCGTCGGTGGAACAGCGGTTCGACACCGTCAACGGCACCTGGACCGCCGACGAACTCGCCACCAGTGTGGGCGGCTACTTCGCCGACCGAGACCCGGAACGCATGTTCTCCGCGTCCGAGATCATGTCGCTGCCGTGAATCAGAGGAGATGACGATGGGCAGGCTCGACGGCAAGGTAGCGCTGATCACCGGCGGCGCGCGCGGACAGGGCGAGGCGGCCGCGCGGCTGTTCGTCGCCGAGGGCGCACGCGTGGTGATCGCCGACATCAACGACCTCGACGGTAAGAAACTCGCCGCCGATCTCGGCGAAGCGGCCGTCTACCAGCATCTCGACGTCGGCGACGAGGCCGAATGGGACGCCGCGATCGAGCGCACCCGCTCGGAGTTCGGCCCGCCGACCGTGCTGGTCAACAACGCGGGCATCCTGCACTTCTCGGAACTGGGCAAGACCACGCTCGCCGACTACGAACGCGTCATCCGGGTCAACCAGATCGGGGCGTTTCTCGGGATGCGCTCGGTCGTTGAACCGATGACCGGGGCCGGAGGCGGCTCCATCGTCAACGTGTCCTCAGTGGAAGGCCTCGCCGGGATGCCGTTCCTCGTCGCCTACACCGCGAGCAAGTTCGCGATCCGCGGGATGACCAAGGTCGCGGCGCTCGAACTCGGCGCGAAGAACATCCGGGTCAATTCGGTCCATCCCGGCGCGATCGACACCCCGATGGTCGCCGCCGCCGCGGGCGGGCAGAAAGTCGACATGTCGTGGGTGGGCAAGAAGGTCGCCCTCGGCCGCGTCGGGCAGCCGGAGGACATCGCGAAACTCGTGTTGTTCCTGGCCAGTGACGAGAGTTCGTACAGCACAGGTGCGGAGTTCGTCGCCGATGGCGGTGCGACCGCGACGCACGCACTCAAGTTCTGACGCGGAGGTGCCGAGAGCAAAGTGAACACCGCTAACGCAATGGGGCGTTGACAGGTGGAGTAAGACTCGGGGCAGGCTACTGGGAGGTTCTGTGAACGCATCGGTGTCCGTCCCGGGTACGGGTGCGCTCATCCAGGTCGGCAGGCTCGCGACTCTGTCGTGGGAGGTCTTCCGCGCGATCTTCAAACGCCCGTTCCAGTTCCGCGAATGGATCCAGCAGTGCTGGTTCTTCGCCAGCGTCACCATCCTGCCCACGGCGCTCGTGGCGATCCCGTTCGGCGCGGTCATCGCCCTGCAGCTGGGCTCGCTGACGCAGCAGATCGGCGCGCAGTCGTTCACCGGCGCCGCGAGCGCGCTCGCGATCGTGCAGCAGGCGAGCCCGCTGATCACGGCGCTGCTGGTGGCGGGTGCGGGCGGCAGCGCGGTCTGCGCCGACATCGGCGCCCGCAAGATCCGCGAAGAGATCGACGCGATGGAGGTCCTCGGGGTCAACCCGATCCAGCGCCTCATCGTGCCCCGTGTGCTCGCGGCGATCGTGGTTTCGGTGCTGCTGAACGGTTTGGTCAGCGTCGTCGGCGTGCTCGGCGGCTACTTCTTCAACGTCGTCATGCAGGGCGGCACCCCGGGCGCGTACCTCGCCAGCTTCAACGCGCTCGCGCAGGTGCCGGACCTGTGGGTCAGCGAGATCAAGGCGCTGCTCTACGGTTTCGTCGCCGGGGTGGTCGCGGCGTTCCGCGGGCTGAACCCGGCGGGCGGGCCGAAGGGCGTCGGCGACGCGGTGAACCAGGCCGTGGTCATCACGTTCCTGCTGCTGTTCCTGATCAACGTCGTGCTGACGGCGATCTACCTGCGGATCGTCCCGCCGAAGGCGATGTGAGATGGCAGGCGAACCCGCTGTTTCGGACCGGACGCTCGAAATCATCGCGCGTCCCGGAGCGATGCTGGAAGGCTTCGGCGGCCAGCTGTCGTTCTACTTCCGTGCGCTGGCCTGGACCCCGCGCACGATCCGGCGCTACGGCCGCGAAATCTTCCGTCTGCTGACCGAAGTCAGCTTCGGCACCGGCGCGCTGGCGGTGATCGGCGGGACGCTCGGCGTGATGATCGGGATGACGCTGTTCACCGGTCTCATCGTCGGCCTGCAGGGCTACTCGGCGCTGAACCAGCTCGGCACCGCCGCGCTGACCGGGTTCATCTCGGCGTACTTCAACACCCGTGAGGTCGCGCCGCTTTCGGCCGGGCTCGCGCTTTCGGCCACCGTCGGCTGCGGGTTCACCGCGCAACTGGGCGCGATGAAGATCTCCGAGGAGATCGACGCGCTCGAAGTGATGGGCGTGCCGAGCATGCCGTACCTCGTGACGACGCGGGTGATCGCCGGCGTCACCGCGGTCATCCCGCTCTACGCCGTCGGCCTGCTTTCGTCCTATCTCGCCTCGCGGCAGATCACCATCTGGCTCTACGGCCAGTCCGCGGGCACCTACGACCACTACTTCACGCTGTTCCTGCCGCCCGAGGACGTGCTCTGGTCGTTCCTCAAGGTGATCATCTTCAGCGTGCTCGTCATCCTGTCCCATTGCTACTACGGCTACACCGCCAGCGGTGGGCCCGCCGGGGTCGGCGTCGCGGTCGGCCGCGCGGTGCGGACGGCCATCGTGCTGATCTCGGTCCTCGACTTCTTCCTGAGCCTCGCGATCTGGGGCGCCACCACGACAGTGAGGATTTCCGGGTGAACAGGGGGATTCTGCTGCGGCGGCTCCGGCATCAGGTGCTGGGGCTGGTCTTCCTCGTGGTGGTCGTGCTGTTCTTCGTCACCACCATCGCCTTCTACCAGAAGGCCTTCACCACGGTGACCCTGGTGAAACTGGAGACCGACCGCATCGGCAACCAGATGCGCGAGGGCGCGGACGTCAAGGTGCGGGGGATGGTCGTCGGCGAGGTGCGGTCGATCCAGGCCCACGGGGATCGCGCGACGATGGATCTGGCGCTGCAGCCGGACAAGACGTCGGTCATCCCGTCGAACGTGTCCGCGCGGCTGCTGCCGAAGACGTTGTTCGGCGAGCGGTATGTCGCCTTGCAGGTGCCTGAGAAACCGGAACGGCACATCGCCGAGGGCGACGTCATCCCGCAGGACCGCAGCAGCAGCGCGATCGAGCTGGAAACCGTGCTGGGTAACGTGATGCCGTTGCTGCAGGCCGTCCAGCCGGAGAAGATGGCCAGCACGCTCAACGCCGTCGCGTCCGCTTTGGACGGTCAGGGCAAGCAGCTCGGCGCGACGATGGCGGGACTTTCTCAATATTTGGGGAAAGTGAACCCATCGCTGCCGGATCTCAAGGCGGACATCACCGGAGTCGCCGACGCCGCCGCGATCTACGACAAGGCCGCGCCGGATCTGCTGGCCGCGCTGTCGGATCTGACCACCACGAGCAAGACCCTGGTCGAGAGCCAGCGCGGTCTCGCCGACGTCTACTCGACGGTGACCGCGGCCTCGATCGACCTGACGAGCTTCCTGAAAGTCAATCAGGACAACCTGATCCGGCTCACCACGAACCTCCAGCCCACTTTGGACGTCCTCGCGAAGTACGCGCCGGAGTACCCGTGCCTGCTCAAACAGCTCGCCGGATCGGTGCCGCGCGCGGAGCTCGCGTTCGGCAAGGGCACCGCGCATCCCGAGGTCAGCCGGGTGACGATCGAGTTCACGCCGAGCCGGGGCAAGTACCTGCCCGGGGTCGACGAGCCGAAGTACAACGACAAACGCGGCCCGCGGTGCTATCCGGAGCTGCCGCCACCGGGCCGCTGGCCCCAGTACCCGCCGGACGGCGCCATCGACGACGGCTCCTCGAAGCCGGCGCCGCCGCGTGACCCCGACGGCACGCTGCCCTCGAACGGGACCATTCCCGCGGGCGGGAACGGGGGCGGTTCGGTGGTGAACACGCCGGACGAACAGCGGCTGATCGACCTGCTCGTGTCGCCAGCGATGGGCACGTCGCCGGACCAGGTGCCGAACTGGGGCAGCCTGCTGGTGGGGCCGCTGTACCGCGGGGCGGAGGTGGAACTGCGATGAGGACTCAGCCGAACTCGGGTTCCGGGGCCTTCACGGACCGCCGCCGCGACACGCTCGTGGTGGCCGCGGCGGGGGGGGGGGGGGGGGGGGGGGGGGGGGGGGGGGGGGGGGGGGGGGGGGCCCCCCCCCCCCCCCCCCCCCCCCCCCCCCCCCCCCCCCCCCCCGGGGGGGGGGCCCCCCCCCCCCCCCGCCCCCCGGGGGGGGGGGGGGGGGGGGGGGGGGGGGGGGGGTTTTACACCCCCCCCCCCCCCCCCCCCCCACCCCCGGCACCGACGCCTCACCGCCACCTTCCCTCGCGGGCGGGAGGTCGGCCGAGTGAGGTCCTTCGTCCCGGATCTGGTCAAGATCCTCGTCTTCGCCGTGGTGACCGTGCTGCTCACCGCGATCCTGGGCGCCACCATCGCGAACACCAACTTCGGCGAGACCTCGGGCTACACGGCCAAGTTCACCGACGCGTCCGGCCTCAAGGAGGGCGACGACGTCCGCATCGTCGGCGTGAAGGTCGGCCAGGTCGGCAAGATCGAGGTCGAGGAGGGCGACCGCAGTTTCGCCCAGGTCCACTTCGACGTCCAGACCGCGCATCGGCTGCCCGCGTCGGTGACCGCGACCATCAAGTACCGCAACCTGGTCGGGCAGCGGTACCTCTCGCTCGGTACGGACATCGGGGACGAGAAGTCGTTGCCGCGCGGCGGGGTCATCCCGCCCGAGCGCACCAAACCGGCGCTGAACCTGACCGTGCTCTTCAACGGGTTCAAACCGCTCTTCCGCGCGTTGAACCCCGAGGACGTCAACAAACTGTCCTACGAGATCATCCAGGTCTTCCAGGGCGAGGGCGGCACGATCACCAGCCTGCTCGCGCACACCGCGTCGGTCACGTCGGCCATCGCGGGCAAGGACAAGATCATCGGTGAGGTCATCGCGAACCTCAACACCGTGCTCGGCACGGTCGAGCAACGCTCGCCGCAGCTGGGCGAGCTGATCGACCAGACCCAGCGGCTGGTCACCGGCCTGGCCGAGCAGCGGCAGCCGATCGGCGACGCGGTCAAGGCGCTGGGCGACCTCACCGTCGCCACGACCGGCCTGCTCGCCGACGCGCGGCCCGCGCTCAAGGACGACGTCGCGCAGCTCGGCGCGCTGTCGCAGAACCTCGGCGATTCGGAACAGCTGCTCGACCATCTCCTGCAGGTGCTGCCGGGCAACCTGCAGAAGTTCACCAGGACGCTGAGCTACGGCAGCTGGTTCAACTACTACCTGTGCGGGATTTCCGGCAGCATCGGCATCAAGTCGCTCGACATCGAACTGCCGATCACGCCGCTGCCCGGCACGCAGCGACCGGAGAGGTGCGGGCCGTGAAGCCGCTCAAGGAACGCAACCAGGCCGTGGTCGGCGGCGTGACGCTCATCCTGATCGTGCTGATCACGGCGACGACGTACTTCTCCGACCGGATCCCGTTGTTCGGCAGCGGGACCACGTACTCCGCGTACTTCGGCGAGTCGGCCGGGCTGGCGCCGGACAACGAGGTCCAGGTCGCGGGCGTCAAGGTCGGCCAGGTCAGCTCGGTGGAGCTGGCGGGCAAGAAGGTGCTGGTGAAGTTCCGGGTCAAGGATGTCAGGGTCGGCGACGCGACCGCCGCGTCGATCGAGATCAAGACGCTGCTGGGGGAGAAGTTCCTCGCGCTCACGCCGAAAGGCAAGGCGAACCAGGATCCGAACACCACCATCGGGCTCGACCGCACGCGGACGCCGTTCGAGCTGCAGGACGCGTTCCAGGAGCTTTCGGGCACGGTCGGCGAGATCGACACCGCGCAGCTCGCGACGAGTTTCACCGTCCTCTCCGACGCGCTCAAGGACAGCCCGCAGTACCTCAAGGACGCGCTGGGCGGCCTTTCCTCCTTGTCCAAGACGGTGTCCTCTCGCGACGGTGACCTGAAGACGTTGCTGGCCAATACGAGCAAGGTGTCCAAGACCTTGTCCGATCGCAACGCCCAGCTGAAACGGATCCTCGACGACGGCAATCTCCTGCTCGCCGAACTGCAGAACCGGAAGGACGCGATCAGCACCTTGCTCAAGGGCACGCAACAGGTCTCGGCGCAGCTGTCCGGTCTCGTCGCCGACAACCGGCAACAACTGAAGCCGACACTGGAGAAACTCGGCAAGGTCACTGACATCCTGCAGCGCAACCAGGACAACCTCAGCCGCAGTCTCGCGCTGATGGCGCCGTTCGCCCGCGTCGGCGCCAACGCGACCGGCAACGGGCGCTGGTTCGAGGGCTACCTGTGCGGCCTGCTGCCGCCGACGATCATCGCGGGCGCGTTCCAGGTGAACCCGGAGGGCTGCACCCCGCCGATCGCGGCACCGAACCAGGGGGTGGGCGGACGATGAGCACGCGGACCCGCACGTTGTACAACTGGGTCGCGTTCGCCTGCGTCCTCGTGCTGCTCGTGACCGCCGGTCTGTGGCTGGTGTTCAAGGAACCCGGCGGTACCAGGATCAGCGCCTACTTCGGGAAGACGGTCGGGCTCTACGCGGGTTCGTCGGTCCGGGTGCTCGGGGTGAAGGTCGGGGAGATCACCGGCGTGACACCGCAGGGCGAGGCGGTTCGCGTCGACATGCGGATCGACGGCGACACCCCGATCCCGGCCGACGCGGGCGCGGTCGTCGTCGCGCCGAGCCTGGTCAGCGACCGCTACGTCCAGCTGACCCCGGCCTACGAGAGTGGCCCCGAAATGGCGACGGACACGGTGATCGCCAAGGAGAAGACGGCGACACCCGCCGAACTGGACGACCTCTACACGAGCCTCGACAAGCTCTCGACCAGCCTGGGACCCAACGGTGCCAACAAGAACGGCGCGCTGTCCGACGTGCTCGACACCGCGGCGGCGAACCTCGGCGGCAACGGGAAGAACCTCAACACCACGGTGACGCGGCTGTCCGAACTGGCGAAGACCTTGGACAGCTCCAAAGGCGACTTGTTCACCACGATCCAGAACCTGAACTCCTTCACCGGCGCGCTGGCCGAAAGCGACAAGCAGCTCAACGAGTTCTACCGCCGGGCCGCGGACGTGAGCGGGTTCCTGGCGGCGGACTCCGCCGACGTGGGCTCCGCGCTGAGCTCTCTGGCGACGGCGATGGGCGACGTCGAGAAGTTCGTCGCGGAGAACAAGGACCTGCTCTCGTCCAATGTGGACAAGCTGGCCGGGCTGACGAAGGTGCTCGTGGACCAGCGGGCCTCGCTCGCCGAGGTGATCGACATCGCGCCGACCGGGGCGACCAACTTCATCAACTCCTACGACGCCGCGTCCGGCACGATCGCGGTGCGGGACAACCTGAACGAGCTGACCCATCCGCCGATCCTGACCGTGTGCCGCCTGATCAGCGCGAGCACGCCGAAACCGATCCCGGACGCGCTGGGCAACATCTGCAAGCAGCTGGCGCCCGTCCTCGACGGCACGCTCAAACTCCCGTCGGTCCCGCAGGTGCTGGCCTCGTTGCAGAGCGGCGAACTGCCGCCGTTGCCGCTCCCGCTGGTCGACGTCATGACCAAGGGACTCCCGAAATGAGGCGGCAGCGGCAGAAGATCGCCGGGGTGATGGCGGGCGTCCTCGTGCTCGCCGGCTGCAGTGACGGCGGTTTTTCGGGGCTGTACAACACACCTTTGCCGGGTGGCGCGGATCTCGGAGACCATCCGTACCGGCTCTCCGCGCAGTTCTCCGACGTTCTCGACCTCGTGCCGCAGGCGAGTGTGAAGGTCAACGACGTCCCGGTCGGCAGGGTCGAGAAGATCGACCTCGCGGAAGACACTCGGTCGGCGTGGGTGAGCATGGTGGTCAACGGCGACATCGTGCTGCCCGCGAACGCGCGGGCCGAGCTGCGGCAGTCGAGCCTGCTGGGGGAGAAGTTCGTCGACCTGCACGCTCCCGAGAAGCCCGAAGGAGCGCTCGCCGAGGGCGCGAAGATCCCGCTGGACCGCACGAACCGTAACCCCGAGGTCGAAGAGGTCCTCGGCGCGCTTTCCCTGCTGCTCAACGGCGGCGGGGTCGAGCAGATCCAGAAGATCAGCCACGAACTGAACGAGGCGCTCACCGGAAACGAGGCCGAGGTCCGCTCGCTGCTGTCCCAAGTGGACAAGCTGGCGACCGAACTCGACGGGCACAAGGGCGAGATCCTGCGCGCCATCGACGGACTCGACAAGCTGTCCAAGACCCTCGTCGGCCAGACGCAGAACCTCACGAACGCGCTCGACCATCTCTCGCCGGGGCTCAAGGTCGTGACCGAGCAACGGGATCAGCTCGTCGGGATGCTGCAGTCGCTGAACACCCTTTCCGGGGTCGCCACCGAAACGATCAAGGCGAGCAAGGACACTTTGGTCGCGAACCTGCGCGCGTTGCAGCCCACGCTGAAGAAGCTGACCGAGGCGGGCCAGGATCTGCCGACGGCGCTGCGGATCCTGCTCACGTATCCGTTCCCGGACTACGCGGGCAACGTGATCAAGGGCGACTACGCGAACGTGGAAGCCAAGATCGACCTGAAGCTGGACACCTTCCTGGAGAACATGAACAACTCGTCGCAGCCGATCATCCAGCTGCCGGGCACCCAGGGCACCGGCACACCCGGCGCGATCCCGTTCAACAACGGTGCGGCCCCACCGGTGCTGCCGCTGCCCACGGGCGACCTCCCGCAGGCTCCCCAGGCACCGCAAGGGAACGCGCTGGGCGGCGTGCTCGGCGGGATCCTCGGGCCACTGCTGGGAGGTGGCAAATGATCACGCGCAAGACCAAGATCCAGCTGGCGGTGTTCGTCGTCATCGCGGTGGTTTCGGTGGTCTACGCGGGCGGCAAGTACGCCGGGCTGGACCGGCTCCTCGGCACCCGTGGCTACCTCGTCACCGCGCAGCTCGTGGACTCCGGCGGGATCTTCGTCAACGCCGAGGTCTCCTACCGCGGTGTCGCGGTCGGCAAGGTCGCGTCGATGACGCTCACCGAACACGGCATCGACCTCGGCCTCGACATCGATTCGGGCGCGCCGAAGATCCCCGCGGACACCAAGGCCGCGGTCGCGAACCGGTCCGCGGTGGGGGAGCAGTACGTCGATCTGCTGCCCATGCACGAAAACGGGCCGTACCTGGCCGAGGGTTCGGTCATCAAACGCGACAAGACCTCGATCCCGCTCGCCCCCGACACCGTGCTGTCCAATTTGGACAAACTGGTGTCGAGTGTGAAGCCGGAGTCGTTGCGGACCGTCGTCGACGAGACGTATGAGGCCTTCGCGAACGCCGGCCCGGATCTGCGGCAGCTGCTGAACAGCACCGGCTCGCTCACCGCGACCGCGACGCAGTACCTGCCCGACACCCAGGGCCTGCTCGCCAACTCGCGGACGGTGCTGGACACGCAACGGCGGCAGGCGGACAACATCACCCAGTTCTCCAGCGGCCTCAAGACGATCGCCGCGCAGCTGAAGACGTCCGACCCGGACCTGCGGCGCGTGATCGACGAGGCACCGAAGCTGAGCCGCCAGATCAGCGACGTGCTCGCGGTCTCCGGGACCGACCTCGGCGTGCTGTTCGCGAACACGCTCACGACCGCCCAGATCACCTCCGCCCGCACCGACGCCATCGAGGAACTCCTCGTCGCGTACCCGATCATCTCGGCGTTCTCGCGCTCGACGTCGCCGGACGGCACCGGTCACCTCGGCGTCGTGTTCAACTTCTTCGACCCGGTGTCGTGCACGAAGGGCTACGAGGGCACGAAACAGCGTCCCGCCAACGACACCACCGAGGCACCGGTGAACACCCAGGCGTACTGCGCCGAGCCGCCGGGAAGCCCCACAGGCGTGCGAGGCTCGCAGAACGCCCCGTACGCCGGGAAGCCGCCCGCAGTCCCGGCGCGGCCTAAGCAGACCCAGCAGGCGGCGGACTCCGCCCAGCTGCCGGGAGTGCTGAGCCTGCTCACAGGATCCGCGCCCGGCGGCCTCGGCGCGTTGCTGGGCGGCAAGTAGTGCTCACCCGTGCCCTCACCGTCGTGGCCGCGCTGGCGGTTCTCGCGGCCGCCTGGTTCGGCTGGTCCTGGTGGAGCGCCGCCCGTGACGACGGCCTGGCCAGGGGCCGGGAGCGTGAGGCCGTGCTCGCCGCCGCGTCCGGCCAGCTGGAGGTACTCAACACGATCGACTACCGCAGCGGGGCGAAGGACGTCGACCGCTGGCTCGGCGTCACCACCGGTCGGCTCGGCAAGGACCTCACCGGCGACCGGCAGATCCAGATCGACCGGGCGACCTCGATCAAGACCGTCGCCACCGCGAAGCTCAAGCAGGCCGCGGTCACCGAGCTCGACGCCACCGCCGGGACGGCCCGCCTGATGGCCGTGCTGGACGTGCGGATCAGCACCGGCGGCGGATCGGCCGCGCCCAAGGTGAGCAGGCTGACCGTGGATTACCAGCGCGTCGAGGACGGCTGGAAGGTCAGCGCGGTCCAGGCGGCGGGCTCATGACCGGGCGCGTCCCGCGGCTGCTGATCGCGATCATCGTGCTGGCCACCGGCTGCGCGGTGTGGTTCGGCCTTCAGGCGTCCTCGCTGGGCTCGGACGGCAACGCGGCGCTGGTCGACCAGGCCGCCACGGCCGAGGTCGCGGACCAGGTCGGCGCCGGGGTGAAGGCCGTGTTCTCCTACGACTACAGCAACCTCGCGCGCACCGAACGGGCCGCCGCCGACGTGCTGACCGGCGAGGCGACCGGGCAGTACCGGGACCAGTTCGCGTCGGCTCGCAAGCGGGCGGAGGAACAGAAGCTCGTGCGCACGACGACGGTCCGGTCACTGGGCGTCCGGTCCCTGCGCGGCGACCAGGCCGAGGTGCTGTTGTTCCTCGACCAGCAGACGTTGACCGCCGGTGGCGGTGCGCCGCAGTCGTCGGTCTCCCAGCTTTCGGTCACCGCGCTGCGCGTCGACGGCCGGTGGAAGATCTCCCAGCTCACTCCGCTGTGATCAGGAGAGGCGTTTCACCTTCGCGCCGGTGATCGCCCCGCCGGAAACGGTGTAAGAACCGGAAAAAGCGCGGAGTGAACCATCGGTCTGCCGGGCCGAAAGATCGACGTACACGGTGTTTCCGCTCGTGCTCCGCACGGTGAGCGCCACCCACGAAGTCGTCGCGTATCCGCCGGCCCAGGAGGCATAAGTGCCGCCTTTCGCCAGTCGCTGACCGCCGAGATTCCACGCGGTGAGGTAATCACGCCGGTTGAGCGCGTCGTAGAAGGCGATCACCGTTCGCGCCACCGGAACCGCGGATTCGGGATACACCGTCTGGGTCGCCGGTGGTGCGACATAAACCGTCTGAGGTGGCGCCGCGACCACCGGTGGCTGGATCACGATCGTGTTCGGCGGCGCGGCCACCGCGACGGCCGGCATCGCCGTTCCCTGATTCGGTACCGCGCACGCGGCCAGCGTCCCCGCCGCCATCAGCGTCATCACGGCCCACTTCGTGGCTCCCATTTCTCTCCCCTTTTCCTCGTGCTACCGAGAATGCGGGAACGGCGACCGGCTCGATAGGGGATTTGGCCTCGTTACGAATGGTGAAAAACGCGCCGGAACCGTTATCGGATCTTGTGCGCCCCTGGGCTAAAGCCACCCTCGTCTCACACCGGAACGCCGCCGGGTTTAGCGTTAGGCATGACCACTGCACCTGTCGATGTCGAGAGCGCCCGCCGCGACTACGCGGCCCTCGTCGACCGTGGCCTCTCCCTGGACATCACCCGCGGCAAGCCGTCCCCTCGCCAGCTGGACCTCGCCGACGGGCTGCTCGCCCTCCCCGGAGACGTGCGCAAGGCCGAAGACGGCACGGACGTCCGCAACTACGGCGGCCTCAAGGGCCTGCCCGAGCTCCGCCGCATCTTCGCCGGGCCGCTGCAGGTCCCGGCCGAGCAGCTGCTGGCCGCGGGCAACTCCAGCCTGGAGCTCATGCACGACTCGATCGTGCAGGCCTTCCTCAGCAAGCTCCCGGGCGCCGAGCGCCGCTGGGCCGACGAGCCGAGCGTCAAGTTCCTGTGCCCCGTGCCGGGCTACGACCGCCACTTCGCGCTGGCCGAGCGCTTCGGCATCGAGCTGATCCAGGTGCCGCTGACCGAAACCGGCCCGGACATGGGCTTCGTCGAGCGTCTGGTCGCCGAGGACGCCGCGATCAAGGGCATCTGGTGCGTGCCGAAGTACAGCAACCCGACCGGCATCACCTACAGTGACGACACCGTGCGCCGCCTGGCGACGATGATCACGGCCGCCCCGGACTTCCGGATCTTCTGGGACAACGCCTACGCCGTGCACCACCTCACCGAGGACGAGGCGGAACTGGCCGACCTTCTCGCGCTGGCGACCGAGGCGGGCAACGCCGACCGCGTGTTCGTCTTCGGCTCGACCTCGAAGGTCACCTACGCGGGTGGCGGCGTCGGCTTCTTCGGCGCGTCCGAGGCGAACCTGGCCTGGTGGACCGGCCTCATCGGCAAGCGGACCATCGGCCCGGACAAGGTCAACCAGCTCCGTCACGCGCAGTTCCTGCGCGACGAGGACGGCGTCCGCGAGCACATGCGCAAGCACGCCGAGCTCATCGGGCCGAAGTTCGCGGCCGTCGACGAGATCCTGACCAAGGAACTCGGCGAATCGGGCCTCGCGTCCTGGACCAAGCCGACCGGCGGGTACTTCATCTCGCTGACCGTCCCGTCCGGGACCGCCAAGGAGGTCGTGCGGCTGGCCAAGGAGGCGGGTATCGCCCTGACCCCGGCCGGCGCGACCCACCCGTACGGCGACGACCCCGAGGACGCCGTCATCCGCATCGCGCCGACGTACCCTGAGCTGGCCGAGGTGGAAGAGGCCATCCGCGGTCTCGCCGTCTGCGTTCGCCTTGCCGCGGCGACGAAGAAATAAGTTCGAGATCTTCTCCAATCCGGGCCGCGAGTGGTTCCGAACGTCCGAGTGGGTGGGTGTGCACCGCAAAGACGAGAGGAACCACTCGTGTTCGGAAAGCCCTTCGTTCGTACCCTGATCTCGCGCAGCGCCGAGAACCGCACGGATCGCCGCCGGTTCCTGAAGGCCGCCGGCGCGGCGGGCCTCGGCGTCGTCGGCGCGACCTACCTCGGGGTGCAGGCCACATCGTCCGCTTCGGCGACGGGTGAGGCCGCTGCCGCCGAGGCTCCGAGTGACGCGGCCGTGCTCAACTTCGCGCTCAACCTGGAGTACCTCGAAGCCGAGTTCTACTCCTTCGCCGTCTACGGCCGCGGGCTGCCGGACGACCTCACCGGTGGCGTCGGCACCCAGGGCGGCGTCGCCGGCGGCAAGAAGGTGATGTTCCACGACAAGGCGTTGCACCAGTTCGCGAAGGAGATCGCGGGCGACGAGGTCGCGCACGTCAAGTTCCTGCGCGGCGCTCTGGGCGAGGCCGCGGTGTCGCGGCCGGAGATCGACCTCAAGGACAGCTTCACCGCCGCGGCCAAGGCGGCCGGGCTGATCAGCGAGTACCAGCAGTTCGACCCGTTCGCCAACGAGAAGAACTTCCTGCTCGCGGCGTACCTGTTCGAAGACGTCGGCGTCACGGCCTACAAGGGCGCCGCCCCGCTGATCACCAACAAGACGTTCCTCGACGCGGCCGCCGGCATCCTGGCGGCCGAGGCCTACCACGCCGCCACCATCCGGACCTCGCTGTTCGACCGGGACCTCGGCGACGCGGCGGCCAAGATCTCCAACGCGCGCGACGCCCTCGACGGTCCCGGCGACGACGACCAGGGCGTCCTGCTCGGGAACCAGGCCAACATCGTGCCGACCGACCACAACGGCATCTGCTTCGGCCGCGGTGCCGACCGGGTGCTGAACGTCGTCTACCTGAACCCGGGCGCGGTGAAGCAGGGCGGGTTCTTCCCCAAGGGGGTCAACGGCGACATCGTCGCCAGCGGCGGCGCGTGATTCGCCCTCTGTCGTGTCGCCGTTTCCCGGTACCGTCGGGTGTCGGCGACACGACAGGGGGTTCGCGGTGAAGGCAGTGATCATCGGCGGCGGCATCTCGGGCACGGTGACCGCGATGGCGTTGCGGCGGGCCGGGATCGAGGCCAGCGTCCACGAGGCGTATCCGTCCGGCGGTGAGGACGCGGGCGCGTTCCTGACGATCATGCACAACGGCATGGACGCCCTGCGCGCGATCGGCGCCGACGGGCCGGTGATCGACAACTCCTTCGGCGCCGTTGGGCTGGAGCTCGTCACTCCGGACGGACGGACCGTCGACCGGCGTTCCTTTGACATCGACGGTCTCGCCGGGCCGCGCACCTTGACCCGGGCGGCCCTTTACCGTGCGCTGCAAGAGGAAGCGATCTCGCGCGGGATCACCTTCGAACGCGGGAAGCGGCTGGTTTCCGCCTCGCCGGGGATCGCGCGGTTCGAGGACGGGACCACGGCCGAGGGCGACATCCTGATCGGCGCCGACGGCCTGCGCTCGGTCGTCCGGACGATCATCGACCCGGACTGCCCGCCGCCGCGCTCGACGGGCCTCGACGTCGTCTACGGCTACACGACCGACACCAGCATCCCGCAGGCGCCTTCCCTCTACCGGATGGTCCAGAGCCTGCACGCCTTCTTCGGCTACACGAGCACGCCCGACGGCTCGACGTACTGGTTCGCGCGGCTTCCCACGGCCGAGGGAGTGCGCTCCGGCCTGACGCCTGCAGAATGGCGCGCGGCCGCTTTCGCCGCCTTCGACGGGGAACCGTTGCCTGCCGCGGAAATCATCCAGTCCACCGGGGACGACGTCTTCGGCGGCCACTCCTACGACGTGCCTTCGACGCCGG
The DNA here is from genome assembly GCF_044765885.1 of Amycolatopsis sp. NPDC102389. NCBI lineage: Bacteria > Bacillati > Actinomycetota > Actinomycetes > Pseudonocardiales > Pseudonocardiaceae > Amycolatopsis > Amycolatopsis sp. NPDC102389. The sequence goes on along the minus strand of NZ_JBIWKX010000006.1, from coordinate 140,966 downwards.
TGTGGTCCAACGCGTCGATGGTGCTCGTCGGCGACGCGGCGCACGCGGCCTCGCCCGCCGCGGGGCAGGGCGCGTCGATGGCGCTGGAGGACAGTGTCGTGCTGGCGCAGTGCCTGCGGGATCTTCCCGACGCGCCAACGGCTTTCGCGGCCTACGAGCGGTTGCGGCGGGCGCGGGTGGAGGAGCTGGTCGCCGGCAGCGCGGCGGTGTCTTCGGGAACAACTTCCGACCGGGACCGGAACTGGCTGTACCAGCACCACATCGAGTGGGACGAGACGATTCGCGTTTAGCCGACTAATTGCGAGAGCCCCAAGTCCGTGAAGGCCTCCTTCACTACCTTCAGGGTAGGGAAGGAGGCCTTCACGGCGTCAGAGCTACTTCTTGTACAGCGCTTCGATGTCGGTCGCGTAGTTCTTGTTCACGATGTTGCGCTTCAGCTTCAGGCTCGGCGTGATCTCCCCGCCCGCCTCGGTGAAGTCCTTCGAGAGGATCGTGAACTTCTTGATCGCCTCGGCCTGTGACACCGCGCTGTTGGCCTGATCCACGGCCGTCTGGATCTCGGCGCGCAGTTCGGCGTCGTCGGCCAGGTCGGACACGGAGGCGTCGGAAGGCTTGCCGTGCTGCGACTTCCACGACGGGAAGTACTCCTCGTCGATGGTGATCAGCGCGCCGATGAACGGCCGCTGGTCGCCGACGACCATCGCCTGGCTGACCAGCGGGCTGGCCTTGATGGTGTCTTCGAGCCCGGACGGGGCGACGTTCTTTCCACCCGCCGTGACGATGATCTCCTTCTTGCGCCCGGTGATCTTGAGGAACCCGTCGCTGTCCAGCTCGCCGAGGTCGCCGGTGTGGAACCAGCCGTCCTCCAGCGCTTCGGCGGTAGCTTCGGCGTTGTTGAAGTAGCCGCCGAACACGACGTCGCCCTTCAGCAGGATCTCGCCGTCGTCGGCGATCCGGACCGACGTGCCGGCGACCGGGCGGCCCACGGTGCCGACGCGGAACCCGTCCTGGGTGCCGACGCAGGCCGCCGCGGAGGTCTCGGTCAGGCCGTAGCCCTCGAACACCGGGACACCGATGCCGCGGAAGAAGTGCGCCAGCCGCACGCCGAGCGGGGCACCGCCGGACACCGCGGCGACGCACCGGCCGCCGAGGGCCGCGCGCAGCTTGCTGAAGACCAGCTTGTCGAACAGCGCGTGCTTGACCTTGAGACCCAGCCCGGCGCCGCCGGCGTCCTGAGCCTGGCTGTAGGCGACCGCGGTGGCTTCGGCGGCGTCGAAGATCTTGCCCTTGCCGTCGCCGTGCGCCTTCTGCTTCGCGCTGTTGTAGACCTTCTCGAACACCCGCGGCACGGCGACGACGAACGTCGGCCGAAAGGTGCCGAGGTCGGCGACGAGGTTCTTGACGTCCGAGGTGTGCCCGAGGGTCACCCGTGCGCTGAGCGCGGTCACCGCGATGGCGCGGGCGAGGACGTGCGCGAGCGGCAGGAACACCAGCAGCGAGTTGCCCTGCTCCATCAGCTGCGGGAACGCGGCGATGTCGGCGCGGATCTCGGCGAGGAGGTTCCGGTGGGTCAGCTCGACGCCCTTGGGGCGGCCGGTCGTGCCCGAGGTGTACACGATCGTGGCCAGGTCGCCGGCCTTCACCGAGCGGCGGCGCTCGTGCAGGTCGTCGTCGCCGAGCTCGGCGCCCTGTTCGGTGAGATGGTCGACGGCGGCCGCCTCGATCTGCCAGGTGTGCTCGAGCGTGTCGAGGCGGGCCTTGACCGATTCCAGCGTCGCGAGGTGCTCGTCGGTCTCGACGAACACGGCCTTCGCGGCCGAGTCCGAGAGGATCCAGTGGACCTGCTCGGCCGACGAGGTGTCGTAGATCGGGACGGTGACCGCTCCGGCGGCCCAGATCGCGAAGTCGATCAAGGTCCATTCGTAGCGGGTCTTCGACATGAGCCCGACGCGGTCGCCCGGTGCGATGCCCGCCTGGGCCATTCCCTTGGCCACGGCCAGAACCTGGGCGGCGAAGTCTTTGGCGGTGACGTCCAGCCAGGTACCGTCGACCTGGCGGCGGAAACTCACGACATCGGAGAACCGCTCGGCGTTCGCCCAGACGACGTCCGCGAGGTTCTCGTCGTCGGTCACCGGATTGGCGGCGGGGGCGCTGAATTCGCGCACGAGGAACCTCCGTGTTCGCGTGCAAGTGGTGTGACCGGTGTTACCCGCCAGTCAACTTAGCGTGCCGTGCACCTTAAGACCATGCTGACGAATCGGCCATACCCAGGGCATGACATTCTGCCGCTGTGAACCAGGCGCCGCCAGCTCTCGACATCGTCGACGAGACCTTCCTCGTGGTCCCGCCCTCCACCGTGGCCGCCGCTTTCGCCGATCCGCGATCTTGGTCACGTTACTGGCCGGACCTCGTCCTGGAGGTCTACACCGACCGCGGGGACCAGGGATTGCGCTGGACCGTGCGCGGTGCCTTGATCGGTACCATGGAGGTCTGGCTCGAGCCGGTGCTCGACGGCACCTTGCTGCACTACTTCCTGCGCGCCACTCCCGCCGGTCCCGACGGGGAGCCGCTCGGCCTGGCGCCGCGGGAGCTGCGCCGCGAGTTCGACCGCCGGGCCCGCGCCGCCAAGGCGATCGCGCTCGGGCTCAAGGAGGTCTTGGAGGACGGGCGCGAGCCCGGAGTCGGCCCGCGGGCCGAATAGGGGAGAGGCGGAGCTGCGGATGTGTCGCGATGTGGTGACCACCCACGACCGCGGGTCCACCAAGGAGCACAGGGGTGAGCATGCGGGTTCACGTGGTGTCGGACGTGCACGGCAACGCCGACGCGCTCAAACGCGCGGGCGATGGCGCCGACGCACTGGTCGTGCTGGGCGACCTGCTGGATTTCGTCGACTACCGCGAGCACGACAAGGGCATCATGGGCGCGCTGTTCGGCGCGGAGAAGGTCGGCGAGTTCGCGCGGCTGCGGCGTGAGGGCACTCGTGACGAGACCGTTGCCTTCTCGCGATCGTTGTGGGCCACTTTGGCCGATCCCGCCGCCGCCGTCGGCGAAGCGATCCACGACCAGTACGCCGTCCTGTTCGGTGCTTTGACCGCGCCGACGTTCGCGACCCCCGGCAACGTCGACGACCCTTCGCTGTGGCCCGAGTTCGCCGGCGACGGCATCACCGTCCTCGACGGCGAGGTCGCCGAGTTCGGCGGCCTGCGGTTCGGGTTCATCGGCGGCGCGCTGCTCCCGGCGAACGTGGTCCCGCGCCGCAACGGCTTCTGGCGGCCGTACCTGCGCACCCGCGAGGAGTACGACGCCGCCGTCGCCGGGCTGGAGAACGTGGACGTCCTGTGCACCCACATCCCGCCCGCCATCCCGGAGCTGACCTACGACGTGATCGCGCGGCGGTCCGAAATCGGCTCGGCGGCGCTGGTGGATCTCATCCGCGAGCAGCGGCCGCGCTGGTCGGTCTTCGGGCACGTCCACCAGCCGCTGACGCCGAGGACGAGGCTCGGCAGGACCGAATGCCGTAACGTCGGTCACTTCAAAGAGACCTCACAGCCGTACGTGCTGCGCTGGTGACCCTCGGCTGCGGCTAGAGTTTGGACCATGGCCGAGCAGTCCACGCAATCCATCGAGGTCGACGCCGAGCCCGAGCAGGTCATGGCCGTCATCGCCGACTTTCCCGCGTACCCGGAATGGGCCAAGGCCGTCCGGGAGACCGAGGTGCTCGGCGAGGACGCCGACGGTCGCGCCAAGCAGGTGAAGCTCACCCTCGACGCCGGACCCATCAAGGACGTCTACACCCTCGAGTACGACTGGGACGCCGACGGCCACGGAGTCAGCTGGCACCTGGTCAAGGGGCAGATGCAGAAGGCCCAGAACGGCCGCTACGCCCTCGAAGCGCTGGGCGCCGGACGCACCAAGGTGACGTATACGCTGTCCGTCGAGCTGGCGCTGCCGATGATCGGGCTGCTGCGCCGCAAGGCCGAGAAGATGGTCATGGACACCGCGCTCAAGGAGCTCAAGAAGCGCGCTGAAGCATCCTGAGTCGAAGGGTAGGCATGCGGATCCTGCTGTTCACCGGCAAGGGGGGTGTCGGCAAGACCACGCTGGCCGCGGCGACGGCGGCGGCACTGGCCGGGCGGGGCAGGAAGACACTCGTGGTCTCGACCGACCCGGCGCATTCCCTCGGTGACGCCTTCGGCCGCGCGCTCGGCGGCGAACCGTCCGAAGTGGACGCTGTGTCCGATGGTCCCTCCGCGGTAGGGAGTACGTCGGGACTGCTCCACGCCGCCCAGATCGACACCCGCGGCCTCGTGGACAGCACCTGGCGCGAACTCCGGCGGGAACTGCAGACCGCGCTCGCGGGAGCGGGCCTCGACTCGCTCGACGCCGAAGAGCTCACCGTGGTGCCCGGCGTCGACGAACTGCTCGCCCTCACCGAGGTCCAGCGCCTCGCCGAGCACGGTCCCTGGGAGACGGTCGTCGTCGACTGCGGGCCGACCGCGGAAACCCTGCGCCTGCTGGCCTTGCCCGAAGCCGTCTCGGGGTATCTGTCGCGGATGTTCAAACCGGGCGCGCGGCGGACCGCGGCCGCCGTGCGGCGGCTCGGCGCGCATCTGGAGTCGCTGCGCGCGTTGCTGACCGATCCGGCCACCACCACCGTGCGGCTCGTGCTGACGCCGGAACGCGTCGTCGTCGCCGAAGCCCGCCGCACCCTCAGTTCCCTTGCCCTGCGCGGGATCCTGGTCGACGGCCTGATCGTCAACCGGCTGATGCCCGCGCCCGGGTTCTGGCGTGGCGCCGCGGCCTCGTGGATGCGGACCCGGCGCACCCAGCAGAACGCCGTCCTCGCCGAACTCGCCGACGCGGGCTTCGGGCCGGGACAGGTGAAACCCGTCGAGCATCGCGCCGTCGAGCCGGTGGGGCTCGAGGCGTTGCAGGAAATCGCGTACGAGCTCTATCAAGGGCTGGATCCCTTGGCAGGGAACGAAAAAGGTGTGACCCCGCTGCTGCAGGTGTCCGAATCGGACGGCGGCTACGAGCTGCGCGTCGCGGTGCCGTTGCACCGAGACTCCGAAGTGGACCTGGCCAGAGTGGACGATGATCTCGCCGTCACCGTGGACGGTTTCCGGCGGCTGATCGCGCTGCCGGAGATGTTGCGCCCGTGCCGGATCACCGGTGCGGAATCCGACGCGCACGGCCTGGTCGTGAGCCTGGCCGGGAACCGGGGACCCGGGTGAGCGAGAACAACGAGGACACCGGATCGAGGCCGCTCGAACTGGCCGAAGAGATCCGCCTGCTGGTCGAACTGGTCGTCGAGCACGCCGCGCCGTGGCTGGAGGGCCTGATCTCCGCCGGGCACGGCTGCACCGACCACGACGCCGACGGGTGGTGCCCGCTCTGCGCGATCGTCGGGGTCTTCCGGGGGGAACGGCCCGAGTTCGTGGCCCGCCTGATGGAGCAGGCCGCGCAGCTCGTCGCGTTGCTGCGGGCGGTGCTCGCCGATCGATGGGAACCCGAGGCCGGCGTGCACATGCCGGGGTTCCAGCCTGCGCGGAAGGAGCCCGCGGCCGAAGATGTCCCGATGGGAGCTTCGCGGGTCCAGCACATCACGGTGACCAGGCGCGACGCTTGGCAGCCGGACCGGGAGAACTGAGTTGCTGACGGTAGGGGTGGACGTCGGGGGCACGAGTGTGCGCGCCGGCGTGGTGGACGAGCACGGCTCGCTGATGGACACCGCCAGGGTCGGGACGCCGAGCGGGGAGGACGCGCTCGAAGACGCCATCGCCGGTGTCGTCGAGGACCTCCGCAACCGGCACGACGTGTCGGGTGTCGGGCTCGCGGTCGCCGGATTCGTCGCCAAGGACCGGCGGACGGTGATGTTCGCGCCGCATCTGTCCTGGCGTGCCGCGCCGGTCGCCGAGCGCATCGAAAAACGGGTCGGCCTGCCGGTGACCCTGGAGCACGACGTGAACGCCGCCGCGGTCGGCGAATACCGCTTCGGGGCCGCCCGGGGCGCTCATGTCGCCGCGCTGATCGCCCTCGGTACCGGCATCGGCGCGGGACTGCTGCTCGACGGCAAGATCTACCGGGGCGCGTACGGCGTCGCACCGGAGCTCGGGCATCTGACCGTCGTCCCCGGCGGCAGGCCCTGCCCGTGCGGGAAGTACGGCTGCTGGGAGCGGTACTGCAGCGGGACGGCGCTGGCCGCGACGGCGGTGGAACTGCTCGCGCGGCATCCCGGCCGCTCGACCGTGCTGGCGCGCGAGACCAGGGGAGACCCCGGTTCGGTCACCGGCCGCCGGGTCGCCGGGGCCGCCCGCGACGGCGACCCGGTCGCCCAGCGCGCGATGACCGAGCTGGCGAAATGGCTCGCCGAGGGGCTGGCGCTGGTCGCCGACGTCTTCGATCCGGAGCTCATCGTGATCGGCGGCGGCGTGTCGGAATCGGCTCCGCTGTTCCTCGACGAGGCCCGCGAGCACTACGCGGACAAGATCACCGGAGCCGGGCACCGTCCGCTGGCGCGGATCCGGGCCGCGCACCACGGCGACGATTCGGCGATCGTCGGTGCCGCCGCCCTCGCCGTCGACGCGGCGAAGGCTCCCGGTGCCGAGATCGGTGTGACACGCTGAAGCGGTGACCCGGCAAGACGGCAACGGCTTCGTGAAGTGCGACTTCGGGCATCTTCACTGGGGTTTGAACGGCGCGGCCGGGTTGCTGCTGTCCGATCCCGCGCGCGGTGTCCTGCTGCAGCGGCGGGCCTGGTGGGTCCACCATGGACGCACCTGGGCGCTGCCCGGGGGCGCCGTCGAGGCAGGGGAGAGCCCGCGTGAGGCGGCCACCCGCGAGGCGCACGAGGAGGCCGACATCCCGCCCGCCGGGGTCCGTCCGCTGGCGGCGTCGCACGTCGACCATGGGAACTGGCGCTACACCACCGTCCTGGCCGTGCCGATCGGCCCGCTTTCGGCCAGGGTGAAGAGCGCGGAGAGCGCGGAACTGCGCTGGGTCCGCGCGGGCGAGGTCGCGGATTTCCGGCTGCATCGCGACTTCGCGGCCGCGTGGCCGGGATTGAGGGAGCACTTGGATCGCAGGCTGGTACTGGTGGTCGACGGCGCGAACGTCGTCGGGTCGCGGCCGGACGGCTGGTGGCGGGACCGGCGTGGCGCCGCGGAACGGTTGCGGGACAAGCTCGCGACCCTGTCCGAGACCGGGCTCACCGATCCGGCACTGCCCGGTGGCGGCGAATGGTCGTGGTGGCCGAAGGTCGTCCTGGTCGTCGAGGGCAAGGCACGGGGAGTCGCGACGGTGCCGGGCGTCGAGGTCGTCGACGCCGAGTCCGACGGGGACTCCCAGATCGTGGCCGTCGCACGCGAGGCCCGGGCGGCCGGTCCGGACGACCACGTCGTCGTGGTGACCGCCGATCGGGAGCTGCGGTCTCGCGTCGAGGCCCTGGGCGCTTCGACCTTCGGCCCGAGCACCCTCCTGGCGCACCTCGACTCCCGCATTTAGTCCTCTGAATGCGGTAGTTGCACGGTCAGGGGCGTGGGATCTTCCCGTCCCGCATCTCCGCGATGAGCGAAGCGACGACGGCGCGAAGGCTGCCGTTGTACTGCTTCGCCACCGCGCGCTGACGCAGGTAACTGGGCCCGTAGGCCAGGATGGTCTCCACGGATCGCAGCTCGTCGGCGCAGTCCAGGCGCCGGGCCACCGGTTCGAGCCGGTCCAGCAGGTCGTAGGTGTCGTCGGTGACGAGCCGCTCGTTGCCCGCCGCGTCGAGGATGACGATCGCGTCGACGCCGTAGCGCGCCGCGCGCCACTTGTTCTCCTGGACGTGCCACGGCGGCAGCGTCGGCAGGATCTCGCCGTCGTCGAGGCGCGCGCTGAAGTCGTCGACCAGGCATTGGGTCAGCGCGGAGATCGCGCCGACCTCCTCCAGCGTCGGCAGCCCGTCGCACACCCGCATCTCGATCGTCCCGAAATGCGGCGCGGGCCGGATGTCCCACCGGATCTCGGAGAAGTGGTCGATCACGCCCGTGGTGAACATGTCGTCGACGTAGCTCTCCAGCTCGGTCCACTTCCGGAACTGGAACGGCAGCCCGGCCGTCGGCAGCTGCTGGAACATCAGCGCGCGGTTCGACGCGTACCCGGTGTCCTCCGCGCCCCAGTACGGCGAAGACGCCGAAAGCGCTTGCAGATGCGGCGCGTACTTGAGCAGGGCGTCCAGGATCGGCAGGGCCTTGTCACGGTGGTCGACGCCGACGTGCACGTGGACGCCGTAGATCAGCATCTGCCGTCCCCACCACTGGGTCCGGTCGATGAGCTTGGCGTAGCGCTCCTTGTCGGTGACCTTCTGCTGATACCACGTCGAGAACGGATGCGACCCGGCCGAGAACAGCTCGACGCCCAGCGGGTCCAGTACCGAATGCACGACGTCGAGCGAGGTGTTCAGATCGGCCTTGACCTCGGCGATCGTGTCGCAGATCCCGCTGATCACCTCGATGGTGTTGAGCAGCAGTTCCTGTTTGATCTTCGGGTGCTCCTCCTCGCCGTCGGGACGGACGGCGTCGAGGACCTGCTCCGCGACCGACGAGAGCTCACCGGTCCGCCGGTCGACGAGGGCGAGCTCCCATTCCGCGCCGACCGTCGACCGGCGCGAGGGAGTGAAGTCGATCTTCATCTTCCGAATTGTCCGGCAGATCAGACCTGGGCGCCGTTGTTCGGATCCGCGCCGGGCGGCGGCCCCTGGCGCACCCGCAGCAGGAGCAGGGCGATCGCGGTCGCGAGGGCGAGGATCCCGAGCGGGGTGCCGAGCCGGGTGCCCATGCCGATCAGGGTGGGCGCGATCAGGAGCAGCAGGCCGAGCAGGAAGAACAGCAGGACGATGAACGCGCCCTTGCGCGGACGCGGCAGGGGAGGTGGCTCGGGCGGCACGAAGTGGCCCTCGTCGTCGCTCGACCCGGCGGGGTCGTCCTCGAAAAGGGTCTTGTCCCAGCTGGTGCCGCCGCCGCGCCAGCCCGGTTCGGGTTCGGCGTCCGGCTGCTCGGGCCGTGGTGTCTTCTCGGCGGGCTTTTCCGCCGGTTTCTCCAGTTCCTCGTCCGGGAACAGACCGACGCCCTCCGCACGGAGGTCGGCCACGATCTCGGCGAACGTCGCGTCGACGTCCTCCGGCCCGTCCTTGCCTCTGCTCATCCGGCGTCCACCTGTCCCGCCCGGCGCACGGACCGGGCGAAGTCCACCGTACGCGTGAAGATCAGGCCCGCGTCGTGGTCTTGGGTGGCGACGTGGAAGCTGTTCTCCAGCACCACCTCGGTCACGTCCTCGCTGCCGATCCCGTCCAGGATCACCTGGGAGTTGACCGGCTCCACGATGTGGTCGACGGCCGAGTGGAGCAGCAGCACCGGCTGCGTCACCTTGCCCAGATCCGCGCGGGTGAGCTTCCACAGCTTCGCCAGGCTCGCCGCGGCGCGCACGGGCGTCCGCGAGTAGGCCAGCTCCGTCTCGCCGGGCTTCGCGATGTCGTTCGCCACGCCCGGCACCGAGGGCAGGATCCGCGACAGGACGGGCAGCAGCTTGGCGTCCCAGCGCAGGGTCAGCACCGATGGGTTCACCAGCACGATGCCGGCGATCCGGTCGCCGAACTCCTCGGCCAGCCGCAGCGTCAACGTCCCGCCCATCGACATCCCGGCGACGAATACCGTCTCGCAGGTCGAGAAGAGCGCCAGCAGCTCTTCGCGGACCGCGCCGTACCAGTCCTCCCAGCCTGTCCGGTTCATGTCCTGCCACCGTGTCCCGTGCCCGGGGAGCAGCGGGCAGCGCACCGTGTAACCGGCTTCGGCCAGATGGTCGCCCCAAGGCCGCATACTCGCGGGGGTACCGGTGAATCCGTGGCAGAGCAGGAACCCTGCTTCGGACGAACCGGTGTGAGCGAACGGTTCCGCGCCGGCGAGGACGGCCATGCGATCGCCTTCCGTGAGAGCTGGGTAGGTCTACTATGTTCGCACGACCGGAGCGGCTTGTGGGCCCCCGCACTCACTTCGAAAATCAGGTGGGATCGGGTGTGAGATCCGTCGCTGGGTGCGGGTAACCGGGTGGACTTCGTTGTGCCTGGCGAGCGCGATTCGTAGTCTTGACCATCGGGCGCGGGGGTTGAGCTGCTAGGAGGAGTTTTCGCAGTGCTGTACTGGCTCATGAAACACGTGTTTATCGGGCCACTGCTCAAGGCGCTGTGGCCCACCAAAGTCGTCGGCGCGGAGAACATCCCCGACGACGGTGGCGCGATCCTCGCGGGCAACCACCTCGCGGTGGCCGACTCCTTCTTCATGCCGCTGCGCGTCAAGCGCAAGGTGACCTTCCCGGCCAAATCGGAGTACTTCACCGAAAAGGGCTTCAAGGGTCTGCTGAAGAAGTGGTTCTTCACCGGCGTCGGCCAGTTCCCGATCGACCGCTCCGGCGGCAACGCCGCGCAGGCCGCGCTCGACACCGCGACCCGGCTGGTCCGCGAAGGACACCTCCTCGGCATCTACCCCGAAGGCACCCGTTCCCCGGACGGCCGCCTGTACAAGGGCAAGACCGGCGTCGCGCGGATCGCGCTCGAATCCGGTGGCGTCGTCGTCCCGGTCGCCATGATCGGCACCGACAAGGTCAACCCGATCGGCTCGAAGATGTGGTGGCCGCGCCGCCTGGAGATCCGCTTCGGCAAGCCGCTCGACTTCTCGCGCTACGAAGGTCTCGCCGGCGACCGCTTCATCGAGCGGTCCATCACCGACGAGATCATGTACGCGCTCATGGAGCTCTCCGGCCAGGAGTACGTCGACATCTACGCCGCCAAGGCGAAGGAACTGCTCGCCGCCGAGGAGGCGGGAGTCCGTCCGAAGGTGCCCGCGCAGCCGTCCGCCCACGACGTCGCCCGTATCCCGGACACCAAGGTCGGCTGACGCCCCACTAGGGTTCTCCGGTGCGCTTTTTCTACGACACCGAATTCATTGAGGACGGCGTGACCATCGATCTGGTGTCGATCGGTGTCGTGGACGAAAGAGGACGCGAGTTCTACGCGGTCTCGACCGATTTCGATCCCGGCAAGGCCGGCCCCTGGGTCCGCGACAACGTGCTCCCGAAACTTCCGTCGCCCGCCGACCCGGCGTGGCGCAGCCGCGAAAAGATCCGCACGGATCTGCTCGAGTTCTTCGGCAAACCGCCCGGCGGGATCGAACTGTGGGCCTGGTTCGCCGCCTACGACCACGTCGCGCTGGCGCAGCTGTGGGGGCCGATGCCCGCGCTGCCGCGCCAGCTGCCGCGCTTCACGCGTGACCTGCGGCAACGCTGGGAGGACGCGGGCAAGCCGAAGCTGCCGTCGGCCCCGGACGACCAGCACGACGCGCTGGCTGACGCGCGGCACAACTACCAGCGGTGGCAGATCATCGAGAGCTATTGGCACCGGTAGGGCCTTGAAGGCCGTGAAGGACGCCTTGAGGGGCCCCCCGTGCCGCCAAGCGGGCCTAGACCCCCCAGGCCCCCACCCCCCGCGGCCCGGGGGGGGGGAGGGCGGG
>NZ_JBIWKX010000006.1:0-129416 GCF_044765885.1 Amycolatopsis sp. NPDC102389 | reverse complement strand
CGCGGGGCACAACTACCAGGGGTGCAAGATAATCGTTAGCTATGGCCACCGTTAGGGACTTGATGGCGTTTATGGACGCCTTGCGGGACCCAGAGTCCCTCAAGGCGTCCTTCACGGCCACTGGCACCATGCCCTGGCGGCAGGCGGGTCGAGAGTCCGTGAAGGCCTCCTTCCCTACGCTCAAGGTAGGGAAGGAGTCCTTCACGGCATCGGCCTGACGGTCCTGACGTGAAGGGCGCCGTCTCCGCGTGCCACGCGGCGAAAGCTCCCTTCGCGGCATGAGCCCCAGATCCTCGAACCCCGCCCCGCGCCATGAAGGGGCCTTTCATTGCAAATTTTGCAATGAAAGGCCCCTTCATGGCAGCCGTCAGGGCCCTCAGCGCCGCGAGTCGACGGCCTCCGCCAGGGTGTCCAGCAGTTCGGCCGTCGTCTCCCACCCGAGGCACGCGTCCGTGATCGACTGCCCGTACGTCAGCGACGCCGCCTCGCCGAGCGTCAGGTCCTGCCGCCCCTCCATCAGGAAGCTCTCCAGCATCAGCCCCGCGATGCCCCGCTCACCGGCTCCGATCCGCTCGGCGAGTTCGCGGACGACCGAAGCCTGCCGCACGTGGTCCTTCGCGCTGTTGCCGTGGCTCGCGTCGATGATCACGCGTTCCGGCAGCCCCGACTTCGCCAGCCGCGCCAGCGTGTCGGCCACCGTCGCCGGGTCGTAGTTCGGGCCGGCGGAGCTGCCGCGCAGGATGACGTGGCAGTCCTCGTTGCCCGCGGTGGTGATGAGCGCGGCGAGCCCGTCGGGGTTGATGCCGGCGAAGACGTGGCTCGCGCCGGCCGCGCGGGTGGCGTCGACGGCGACCTGGACGTCGCCCTCGGTCGAGTTCTTGATCCCGACCGGCATCGACAGCGCGCTGCACAGCTGCCGGTGCACCTGGCTCGCCGCGGTCCGCGCGCCGATGGAACCCCAGGTCACGGTGTCGGAGATGAACTGCGGGGTGATCGGGTCGAGGAATTCGCAGCCCACCGGCAGGCCGAGCGCGGAGATGTCGAGCAGCAGTTTGCGCGCCATCCGGAGGCCGTGGTTGACCTCGTAGGTGCCGTCGAGACCGGGGTCGTTGATCAGGCCCTTCCAGCCGAGCGTGGTCCGCGGCTTCTCGAAGTAGACGCGCATGACGATGTGCAGGTCGCGGCGGTGTTCTTCGGCCTTGGCGGCGAGGCGGCGGGCGTAGTCGAGCGCGGCGTCCGCGTCGTGCACCGAGCAGGGCCCGACGACGACGAGGAGCCGGTCGTCCCGGCCGTCGAGGATGTCGACGGCCGAGGCCCGCCCGGCTAGGACGGTATCGGCGATTTCCGCCGTCATCGGATGTTCGTGCCGCAGCATCGCGGGCGACAGCAGCGGGTTGATGGCCGACGTGCGGTGCCCGTCGAGGGCGATCAGGGTGTCAGCGGAGGGAGACATCGCGGGTCTGGTTCCTTTCGAAAGGGATACCGACCCGCGGGAACTCGCCGAGCCGGTGTGATTCCGGCTCGGGGGTGGAGGTCAGCGCAGGTTCACGCCGCCGTGCCCACCCGGGGCCGGCTTCGTAAACCAGAAATAGCGCTGCACGGGGCCAAGCTAGCACATCCGTCACGCGGACCGATTCCCGAGGTGGTCCGCCCTGCACCGATCCAGAGAACTCCCGCTACGCTGGCGGCGGGACATGTGACTGTCATCTCTACGGAACACAAGACGGAGGCTTCTCATGCGTGTCGGTGTGCTGACCGGCGGTGGCGACTGCCCGGGGCTCAACGCGGTCATCCGCGCTGTGGTGCGCAAGGGCATCGAGGTGCACGGCTGGGACATCGTCGGGTTCCGCAACGGCTGGAACGGTCCCCTCACCGGGGACAGCCGTCCGCTCGGCCTGAACGACGTCGAGGACATCCTGACCCGCGGCGGCACGATCCTGCGCTCGTCGCGGACCAACCCGTACAAGGTCGACGGCGGGGTGGACAAGATCAAGGCCGTGCTCGCCGACCAGCAGGTCGACGCGCTGATCGCGATCGGCGGCGAAGACACCCTCGGTGTCGCGAAGCGGCTCACGGACGACGGCATCGGCGTCGTCGGGGTGCCCAAGACGATCGACAACGACCTCGGCGCCACCGACTACACCTTCGGCTTCGACACGGCCGTCTCGATCGCGACCGAGGCCATCGACCGGCTGCACACCACGGCCGAGTCACACCACCGCGCCCTGGTCGTCGAGGTCATGGGGCGGCACGCGGGCTGGATCGCGCTGCACTCCGGCCTCGCCGGTGGCGCGAGCGTGATCCTGGTGCCGGAGCGGCACTTCAACGTCGACCAGGTCGTTTCGTGGGTCGAGCGCCGCTTCGAGAAGGAGTACGCGCCGATCATCGTGGTCGCCGAGGGCGCGCTGCCCGAGGGCGGCGAGGAGAAGCTGCTGACCGGGGAGAAGGACGCCTTCGGGCACGTCCGGCTCGGCGGCATCGGCACCTGGCTGGCCGACGAGATCGCCGCCCGCACCGGCAAGGAGTCCCGCGCGGTCGTGCTCGGCCACGTCCAGCGCGGTGGCACCCCGACGGCGTACGACCGCGTGCTCGCCACCCGGTTCGGGCTCAACGCCGTCGACGCCGTGGCCGACGGCGACTTCGGCGTGATGGTGGCGCTGCGCGGCACGGACATCGTCCGCGTCAAGCTCTCCGAGGCGACCGCGGAACTGAAGACCGTCCCGGTCGAGCGGTACGAAGAGGCTGAGGTCTTCTTCGGCTGAGCCCAGATTCAGGAGAAGGCCCCTTACTTTGTGCTGACCTCGGGTAAGGGGCCTTCGCTTTTCTTGCGACCCCGCCATCGCGGCGAGTTGAATCGGCCACCCGGGGGATCTGGGTGGAAGGGCGGCGGTTCTCATGGGATCCAGCAGGCGCGAGTTCCTGAGGTGGCTGGCCGCGGGCGGGACGGGGGCGGTGCTCGCCGGGCTGCTGCCCGGCACGGCCACCGCGGAAACGGGCGAGATCGTCGTCATCGCCCACGTCACGCTGATCGACGGCACGGGTTCGGCTCCGCGACGTGACGTCTCGGTCGTGCTCGTCGGCGACCGGATCGCCTGGGTCGGTTCCGGCCCGGTCCCGGAAACCGCGGGCGCGCGGGTGATCGACGGCCGCGGCAAGTACCTCGTCCCCGGACTCTGGGACATGCACACCCACGGCGCGGACCTCGAGGACATCGTCCCGCCGCTGCACCTGGTCAACGGTGTCACGGGCGTCCGCGAGATGTGGGGGTACGCGGAGAACCGCGCCACGAAGGACAAGATCGACCGCGGTGAGCTACTCGGCCCGCGCGTCGTGCTGGCGAGCGGGATCGTCGACGGGCCGGTCACCCTCCTGGCCCCGCCGGTGCTCCAGGTCTCGACGGAGGCCGAAGCGCGGGCCGTCGTCCGCGCCGAGAAGGCCGCTGGCGCGGAGCTCGTCAAGACCTACTCCTACCTCGGGCCCGACGCCGTGCGCGCGGTCGCGGACGAGGCCCGCGCCCAGGGCCTGCGGTTCTCCGGGCACTGGCCGTACAAGCTGTCCCACCTCGAGGTCAGCGACCTCGGCCAGCACAGCCTCGAACATTTCTTCGGGGTGTCCATCCACTGCTCGTCCCGGCGCGACGAGATCCTCGCCAGGTTGAGGACGACGCCCTACGACCCCGAGGCGCCGCGCGATTTCTTCAATCTGGCCCGGCGGCTGGAGTTCGAGTCGGTCACCACGTACGACCGCGGGGTGGCGCGGGCCTACTTCGAGAGGCTGCGGTGCAACGGCACGTGGCACTCGCCGACGCTGACGATCAACCGGGTCGTCACGCAGCCCGCCGAAACCCATCAGCGTGACCCGCGGCTGAAATACGTACCCGCCGACGTGCGCGAGAGCTGGGCCAAGGGCATCGAACGCTTCGCGCCGAAGACGCCGGCGGACATCGCGCTCCAGGAGCGGTACTACCAGGAGACGCTGCGGCTGGTCGGCGTCGCGCACGAAGCGGGCGTCGGGCTCATCGGCGGCACCGACTGCCTCAATCCGTACACCTTCCCCGGGAGCGGGCTGCACGAGGAGCTCGCCTTCCTGGTCGAGGCCGGGCTGTCGCCTTTGCGGGCGTTGAAGACCGTCACCGGGGACGCGGCGAAATTCCTCGGCAGGGAAAGGACGTCGGGCACGGTCGCGGCGGGGAAGGAAGCGGACCTCGTGCTGCTGGACGCGGACCCGGCCGTCGACATCCGCAACGTCGCGAAGATCGACACGGTGATCACCCGCGGCCGCGTCCTCGACAAGGCGGAGCGACGGCGGATGCTCGACGCGGTCGAGGCCGCCGCGAACCGGCCCGAGCCGGCCACGAGTGCCCGGCTCTACTCCCTCGCCCGCCGCGGTTGCTGCTGACCTCCCGCATTTCGTCCTCTGAATGCGGTAGTTGGTGTCGCGAACTACCGCATTCAGAGGACGAAACGCGGGGAGTCAGATGCGCGCGAGGGTGTCCAAAAGGGACACGGCGCGCGAGATGTCGTCGGTGAGCGGCCGATCTTCGACGCTCGGGTCGAGCACGGAAGCGGCGGCCTCGTAGGCATCGCGCGCGGGCAGGGCGACGAGCTCGGCTTTGCGCATCCGCAGCGCCCGGACGGCCGCGACCAGTTCGCACGCCAGTACCTGCTGGTACGCCGCCCCTGCCGCGGTCGCCGCCCGCGCGGCCTGGGTGGAGAAGCTGGCGTGGTCCTCGATACCGCGTGAGACGACGGCCGTGCCCAGCGTCGCCGGGAGCGCGGCCTGCCGCAGCTCGGTGAGCGCGTCGTGCGCGACGTACTCCAGGATCATCACGCCCGAACTACCCGACGGCCCGGCCGCCAGGAACGGCCGCAGCCCGGTGAACTCCGGTTCCACCAGGTCGCCGAGGCGGGCCACCGACAGTTCGGCGACCTGGTGGACGGTCGCGCGCACCTGGTCGAGCGCGGTCGAGACGTACGCGGTGTGGAAATGCGCGTGGTGGTAGGCGTCCTGGTGCACCGTGGAGATCATCGGGTTCTCGGTGCTGGCGTTGATCTCCACCGCGAGGATGTCGCGCAGGTAGTGGATCGCGTCCAGCGCGGGCCCCTGCACCTGCGGGAACGCGCGGAGCCCGAACGGGTCCTGGATGCGCCTGCCGGGTTTGGGCGTGCCTTCCATCCCGAGGAGCCGCCGCATCTCCGCCGCGCACGCGACCTGCCCGGCGTGCGGACGCGCCTCGTGCACGGGGGTCGCGTACGCCTCCGGGTTGCCGTCGAGCGCGATGTAGGTCAAAGCCGCGACGACGTGACTCGCCCTCGTCAGCGTGTCGAGCCGCATCGCCGCGAGGGTCGCCTCGGCCAGCGTCGCGGCGTTGCTGCTCATGAACGCGAGCGCGTCACCGGCCTGGACCGGCACCGGGGGCACACCGCCTGCCAGCCACGGGCGTTCGCCGGTGAGGGCGAGCGCGGTCTCCGCGAGCGGCGCGAGGTCGCCGGTGCCGATCGCGCCGAGCCGGTGCACGAGCGGCAGCGCCCCGGTCCGCACCGCCTCGGCCAGTGCCCCGATCAGGTCGGGGCTGAGCCCGGATCGCCCGGCCAGCAGCTGGTTGAGCCGGATGAGCATCATCCCCCTGGTCTGGCCGGGGGACATGACGTCACCGCTGCCGCCCGCGTGACTGCGCAGCAGCCGCAGCCCGTGATCCGGCGACTCGCCTTCGCCGACCGTGTCCTCCTTGTTGGCGCCGACGCCGGTGGTGCGGCCGTAGACGATCCGGCGTGTGCTCAGCTCTTCGGCGAGCTTCCACGCGCTTTCGGCGCCGCGCAGCGCGGCGATCGAGACGTCAATGCCCAGCGGGCCCTCGGTGCTCGCGGCGGTCACGACGTCCGCGCAGCGCAGGGTCCGGCCGTCCACCCGGATCACGGCGGCCTCCTTTCACGACCGCCCCACTATGCCGCCTCAGTCCGATGGCGGCTGCCACGGCGGGCGGTTGCCCCAGTCCCACTTCGGCATCGGCTCGGGCACGGTGACCTCGCGGCCGGGCTGGGAGAACATCACCGCGAGTCTGCTGCCCCATTCGACATACGCGGCGAAGGCGGAGCGGAACTCGGGATCGGCAGGGAGCCCGGCCTCGTCGGCGGCGTCGAAGAGCAGGTTCACCCAGCGACGGCGCTGCTCTTCGGTGATGGCGCGCCCCAGATGCCGTCCGACCATGTGCCGGTGCCCGCCGTGTTCGCCGCTGTAGGTCTCGGGGCCGCCGAACACCTCGGCCAGCCAGATCGCCACGTGCTCGGGGTGGCCGGGATCCATGTGGCGGAAGACCGGCTCCAGCAACGGGTCCTTCAGCACGTGACCGTAGAAGACGGTGGTCAGCCGTCGCAGGGCGTCCAGCCCGCCCGCCCATGCGTACAACGTCGGCGTCTCGGTCACGTAAGGTCCTCCCAGCGGCGATGATCTCCCGGTCGGGCAAGGCAACCATCCTCGACCGCTCCGGACAACCGCTTACTTTTCGGTGCGTGCCGGTGCTTATCAAGGGGGCGGCGATGAAGCGGTATCACTGCGCGGTCGAACTCGCGGTCGACGTCATCGGCGGCAAATGGAAGCCGGTGATCCTGGCGCATCTGAAGGAAGGCGTGCACCGGTACGGCGAGCTCCGGCGGCGGATGCCGGACGTCAGCGAGAAGATGCTGACCCAGCATCTGCGCGAACTCGAAGCGGACGGCCTCGTGCTCCGGGAGAGCCGCGAGGGCCGGGTGCCGCACGTCGAGTACCGGCTCAGCGAGGAAGGGGAGCGGTTACGCCCCGCACTCCAGGCGCTCTACGACTGGGGGACGCGGCGCGCGGCGGACCGCGGCATCGCGTTCGAGCCGTTATCTATTCACTGACTGTCGTCGTCGAGGTGCCGTTCGAGCGCGTCGATGCGTCCCTCCCAGAACCGGCGGTACGGCGCGAGCCAGGCGTCGACCTCCGCGAGCGGTTCCGGCCGGAGCCGGTAGCACCGGCGCTGGGCGGCGACGCGGACGGTGACCAGACCCGCCTCGCGTAGGACACGCAGATGCTTCGATACGGCCGGTTGGCTCAGTTCGAGGACCTCGACCAGCTCGTTGACCGACTTTTCGCCGCCGCGCAAGAGGTCGAGGATGGTCCTCCGCCGCGGCTCGGCGAGGATCTCGAAGGTCTGCATCATCCGGGAAATGTGCCCCGTGCGGCATATTTCCGTCAAGGAATGTTCGAAAATGTCCATCCGAAAGTCTTGGTCTGAACCATTGACGGAGTGGTCTAGTCCACTTAACTTGTGCGTGTCCCGCCGCAGTCCTCTCGTCACCGCCGGTGACCGTGAAGGGAGAACGCATGTCCCGTTCGTTCAGGCTCACCGCGATCGTGGGTGCCGCGGCCGTCGCGCTGGGCGCGCTGGCCGTCGCCGCTCCGGCGCAGCAGGCGGCCGCCGCACCGGAAGCCGCGAAAGCCTCCGAGGCCTCGGTCGGCAAGGTACTCGGGTACTTCGCCGAATGGGGCGTCTACCAGCGGAACTATCATGTGAAGAACATCGACACGTCGGGCTCGGCGAGCAAGCTGACGCATATCAACTACTCGTTCGGCAACGTGACGAACGGCGGCTGCGCGCTCGGTGACGCCGAAGCGGCGACCAGCAAGTTCTACGACGCGGCCGGCAGTGTGGACGGTGTCGCCGACAGCTGGGACAACGGCGCGCTGCGCGGGAACTTCAACCAGCTGAAGAAGCTCAAGGCCAAGTACCCGAACCTCAAGGTGCTGTGGTCGTTCGGCGGCTGGACCTGGTCCGGCGGGTTCGGCGAGGCCGCCAAGGACCCCGCCAAGTTCGCGGAGTCCTGCTACAACCTCGTCAACGACCCGCGCTGGGCCGGCGTCTTCGACGGCATCGACATCGACTGGGAGTATCCGAACGCCTGCGGTCTCTCCTGTGACACCAGCGGTGCGGCGGCCATCAAGAACCTCGCGCAGGCCCTGCGGGAGAAGTTCGGCTCGAAGCTGGTCACGGCCGCGATCACCGCGGACGGCACCGACGGCGGCAAGATCGACGCCGCGGACTACGGCGGCGCGGCGCAGTACTTCGACTGGTACAACGTCATGACCTACGACTACTTCGGCGCGTGGGCGGCGCAGGGCCCGACGGCCCCGCATTCGCCGCTGAACGACTACGCGGGCATCCCGACCGCCGGTTTCCACTCCGACGCGGCGATCCAGAAGCTCAAGAGCAAGGGTGTCCCGGCGAACAAGCTGCTGCTGGGCATCGGTTTCTACGGTCGCGGCTGGACCGGTGTCACCCAGGACGCACCCGGTGGCACAGCGACCGGCGCGGCGCAGGGCACTTACGAAGCGGGCATCGAGGACTACAAGGTCCTGAAGAACACCTGCCCGTCCACCGGCACCGTCGCGGGGACCGCGTACGCGAAGTGCGGCAACAACTGGTGGAGCTACGACACCCCGTCGACCATCGGCGGCAAGGTCACCTACGCCAAGGACCAGGGTCTCGGCGGCGCCTTCTTCTGGGAGCTGTCCGGTGACACCACCGACGGCGAGCTGATCACGGCTCTCGCCAAGTAAGCCTGTCTCCGACAGAAGCGCGTGAAGGTCCCCTTCGCGCGCTTCTGTCGGTGCCGGGGATTACGGTCACCGCATGGGTTTCGAGGGTTTCGGCGAGTACGCCATCGACTTCTACGACGGTCTCGAGGCGGACAACTCCAAGTCCTATTGGGACGCGAACCTCGCCACCTACAAGGCCGACGTCCGCGCGCCGATGGAGGCGCTGCTCGCCGAGCTCGTCCCGGAGTTCGGCGACGGCTTCGGCGAGGGCAAGGTCTTCCGCCCGTATCGCGACGTCCGGTTCGCCAAGGACAAGACGCCGTACAAGACCCACTGCGGCGCGGTGATCGAGCAGGGCCGCGGCGGCGGCGCGTACTACGTCGAGGTCGGCCCGGCCGGGCTGCGCGTCGGCGGTGGCTGTTTCCACTTCGAGTCCGATCAGCTCGCCCGCTTCCGCAAGGCCGTCGACACGGAACTCCGGGGCGCCGAGCTCGCCAAGATCCTCGCGAAGCTGGAGAAGGCGGGCTGGGAGGTCAAGGGGGACAGGCTCAAGTCGAAGCCGCGCGGCTTCGCCGAGGACCATCCCCGCATCGACCTGCTGAAGTACCGCTCGGTGTACGCCGTCCGCGGCTGGGAGCCGGACGACGTCCTGCACGAACGCGGCGCGCTCGACCGGGTGCGGAAGGCGTGGCGGCAGGTCCGCGCGTTCAACGAATGGGCGCGTGACCGGGTCGGGCCGAGCGAGAAGCCGCGACGATAACCGCCGAACCAGGTTCGACGGTTTCCCTCGCCCAGGTCAACTGACACTTTTCTTGAACTTTCGGTATCGGTACAGACGTATCCAAGCTGAGGGACTACGCTGTACGAACGTGAGCCGACGCGCGAAGATCGTTTGTACCCTGGGCCCCGCGACCGCTACGCCGGAGAAGATGCGGCAACTCGTCGACGCCGGCATGGACGTCGCGAGGATGAACTTCAGCCACGGGACGCACAGCGACCACAAGCAGGTCTACGACCTCATCCGCACCGCCGCCGCCGAATCGGGCCGCGCGGTGGGCATCCTCGCCGACCTCCAGGGGCCGAAGATCCGTCTCGGCACCTTCGCGGGCGGTCCGGTCGAGTGGCACAACGGCGACATCGTGCGCATCACCGTCGAGGACGTCGCGGGCACGCACGACCGCGTCTCGACCACCTACAAGGGGCTCGCCGACGACGCGAAGCCCGGCGACCGTCTCCTCGTGGACGACGGCAAGGTCGGCCTCGTGGTCAAGCAGGTCGAGGGCCCGGACGTCGTCTGCGAGGTCACCGAAGGCGGCCCGGTCAGCAACAACAAGGGCGTCTCCCTGCCGGGCATGGACGTCTCCGTGCCGGCACTGTCCGAAAAGGACATCGAAGATCTCGAGTTCGCGCTGGAACTCGGCGTGGACTTCATCGCGCTGTCGTTCGTCCGCTCGCCCGCCGACATCGACCTGGTCCACCAGGTGATGGACCGCGTCGGCAAGGGCCGCCTCCCGGTGGTCGCGAAGATCGAGAAGCCCGAAGCGGTCTACAACCTCGAAGCCATCGTGCTGGCCTTCGACGCGGTGATGATCGCCCGCGGTGATCTTGGCGTCGAACTGCCGCTGGAGCAGGTCCCGCTGGTGCAGAAGCGCACCATCCAGATCGCCCGCGAGAACGCGAAGCCGGTCATCGTCGCGACGCAGATGCTCGAGTCGATGATCAACAGCTCCCGGCCGACCCGCGCCGAGGCCTCGGACGTCGCCAATGCGGTGCTCGACGGCGCGGACGCGCTCATGCTTTCGGGCGAGACCAGCGTCGGCCGCTACGCCATCGACGTGGTCAAGACCATGGGCCGGATCATCGAAGCCGTCGAGACCGACTCGCCGGTCGTCCCGCCGCTGTCGCACGTCCCGCGCACCAAGCGCGGCGTCATCTCCTACGCGGCCCGTGACATCGGCGAGCGGCTGAACGCCAAGGCACTGGTCGCCTTCACCCAGTCCGGTGACACCGTCCGGCGGCTCGCGCGGCTGCACACGCGGCTGCCGCTGCTGGCGTTCACGCCGGAGGAGAGCGTCCGCAGCCAGCTCGCGATGACCTGGGGCACCACGACGCGGATCGTGCCGAAGGTGGGTTCCACCGACCAGATGATCCAGCAGGTCGACCACGCGATGCTCGAAATGGGCAAGTACGCCAAGGGTGATCTGGTGGTCATCGTGGCCGGCTCCCCGCCCGGGACCGTCGGCTCGACGAACCTCATCCGGGTGCACCGCCTCGGCGAGGACGACCACGCCTGACGTTTGCCGACTGTGCCGTGAAGGCCTCCTTCCCTACCGTCAGAGTAGGGAAGGAGGCCTTCACGGGCTTCAGGGTGGGCTGATGGGGACTTTCCCCGCATCTCGCGAGGCGAAGGGAGCTTTCGTCGCGTGCCATGCGGCGAAGGGCCCCTTCAGCCCGTCAGTAGGCGTGCCCCGAGCGTCCCCGCCGTCCCGAAGGTGGCCTTCGCGACAAACGTCCCGCCTCACCCGGGCCCAGGGCACCCTTACGGCCTAAAGTTCACGGCATGACTGAGATGGCCAGGGAAGCCGCGGCCGGTTTCGACAACGCCGGCGGGGTGGGCGGACAGCCCGTGCTCGACCGGCTGGTCGCGCTGCTGGACTTGGAGAAGATCGAAGAGAACATCTTCCGTGGCGTCTCGCCCGCGCATTCGCCGGTGCGCGTGTTCGGCGGACAGGTCGCGGGGCAGGCGCTCGTCGCCGCCGGCCGCACGGTCCCCGAGGAGCGGAAGGTCCACTCGCTGCACGCGTACTTCATCCGCGGCGGCGACCCGAGCGTCCCGATCGTCTACGAGGTCGACCGCATCCGCGACGGCCGCTCGTTCACCACCCGCCGTGTCGTGGGCATCCAGCACGGCAAGGCGATCTTCTCGCTGTCCGCCTCGTTCCAGAAGGACGAGGGCGGCATCGAGCATTCCGAGGCCATGCCGGACGTCCCCGCCCCCGAATCGCTTCCGACGCTGCAGGAACGGGCCGAGGGGTACTTCATGGGCCACCTCGACCGGCCGCGTCCGATCGACCTGCGGTACGTCAACGATCCGCCGTGGGTGACCAGGAAGTCGGGGGACCGGCCCGCCAGGAACCAGGTCTGGATGCGGGCCGACGGCAAGCTCCCGGACGAGCAGCTGCTGCACGTCTGTGTCCTCACCTATGCCTCCGACATGACGCTTCTGGACTCGGTCCTCGCGCGCCACGGCGTCTACTGGGATCTCGACAAGGTGCTCGGCGCGAGCCTCGACCACGCGCTCTGGTTCCACCGTCCGTTCCGGGCCGACGAGTGGTTCCTCTACGACAGCGCGTCGCCGACCGCGTCGGGTGCCAGGGGGCTGGCGACCGGCCGGTTCTTCGCCGCGGACGGAACGCATATCGCCACCGTTGTGCAGGAAGGTCTTCTTCGGGTGGTGTGAACGGTGACGTTCCGCATCGGAGAAGCCGCCTTGTCCACTCTTTAGAGGGAATGGCGAACGCATTAACATCTGGAGCCAGAGTATTACCGGATAAAAGGGAGGGCCGGAACCGATCGGGGGACGGCTCCGGCCCTGCACCGGGGGTGAATCCGGCTTCGACGGGTATCCTTCCGGAAGCCCATCGGTGCAGCTCGCGGCCCCGCGCCCGTGCCGCGAGCGGATCCGCTGCCGCCGGTGAAGGCGGGCGTACCGCGTTGCACAATGCTCAACCTACAACGGCAATCTGCAAATTGCAGGATGAAAATCGACGCCTGGGTGAAAATGGTCGTGTGACCATCTCACCGAATGTGTCCCGGGCTGGTTAGATGTGCTTCGTGCGGGGTTAACGAACGCAGTTCTCCTCGCCGTGTCGCGATCGTTGGTGCTCGGACAGCTTGTGGAGGTGCCGTGATGACGAGGGGTCAGGGACCCACCGTGCGCCGCCGGCGGCTGGCGAGCGAGCTGAGGCGGTTGCGTGAGGCGGCCGACCTCACCATCGACGAGGTGAGCGAGAAGCTCGAATGCTCGGCGTCGAAGGTCAGCCGCATCGAGACGGGGCACGTCGGCGTCACCCCGCGCGACGCCCGCGACATGCTCGAGCTGTACGGCATCGCCGGCGACGAGCAGGAAGCACTCGTCCAGCTGGCCAGGGAAGCCCGGAAACGCGGTTGGTGGCACGCCTACAACGAGGTGTTCACCGGAACCTTCGTCGGGCTGGAGGCGGACGCGAGTTCGCTGCGGGCGTTCCAGGCGCTGCTGGTGCCGGGGCTGCTGCAGACCGAGCGGTACGCCAAGGCCGTGATCAGGGCGATGCGGCCCGACGCCGAGGACGCCGAGATCCGGCGCCGGGTGGCGGCGAGGATGGCGCGGCAGGAGCTGCTGACCGATCCTTCGCCCCCGGAGTACTGGGCCGTCATCGACGAAGCGGTCCTGCACCGCGTGGTCGACGGGCCCGAGGTGATGGCGGAACAGCTGTACCGGATGGTCACGATGGCGGCGCAGCCGAACGTCACCGTCCAGATCGTGCCGTTCGGCGCGGGTGCCCATCCCGGGATGGAGGGTCCGTTCCTCATCATGGGCTTCCCCGAACTGGCCGACACCGACGTGGTCTACGTCGACAGCACCTCCAGCGGGCTCTACCTGGAGGAACCCCCGGACGTCCGGCGATACGCGTTGATGTTCGACCATCTGCGTGCCGCCGCGTTGAAGCCGGACGACTCGGTCGAGGTGATCGCCGAGGCCGCCGGAAGGTTCGCCGAACAGGCGGCCCTCCCGGAGACGTCCCTTGAAACAAAGTAAGGAGTGGGGAGCATGACGCCCGACGATGACCTTTCCCAGGCCCGATGGTTCAAGAGCAGCCACAGCGGTGGCGGCAACGACTGCGTAGAGGTCGCCTTCACCGGTTCCGGTGCCGCCCTCAGGGACTCCAAAGACCCTGAGGGAGGTGCTTTCCGCCTCTCGCCGCAGGCTTGGCGCGGGCTGCTCGGCGCGGTGCGCGCGAGTGGCCCGGATCACGGCTAGAGCCCGTCGAACTCGACCCCTTACGCCCCCCGAGCAGGGGATGGGCCGGCGTAAGGGGTCGAATCACGTCCGGGTGTAGGTGATCACCCGATGCCTCAGGGCACCCCTCAGGACGAATCTCATCACTACCAACAAGGCAGTGAAGTTCCTAAGGGGAAAAAGTGATGAACACGAACGACGCCCTTCTCACCGGCGTACTGGCCGAGGTCGAGTACCGGCGCGAAGAACTCCAGCGAGCCGGCCGCAGCATGTGGGTCGAGCGGGCCCGCCGGGTGAGCAAGCGGATCCGCGCGCACCGCGCGGAAGTTCAGGTGCCCGCCCAGGAGCGCCGCGAGGCCCGGCAGATGCCCGCCCGCAGCGGCGAGATCACCCGGTAGAGGTCGAGTGCGATGAAGCTCTCGGCGAAAACACAGGCGAAGTTGTCGGTCCGGTAGGCAAGAATGCACCTCGTGCCCCGTCTTGGCTCCGGAATCCCGATCGTCGCCCGCACTCAGGAGATGCGGCAGCTCCGCGCCGCCTTCGCCCGTGCAGAACGGGCCGAGGCCGGCGCGGTGCTGCTCTCCGGTGACGCCGGCGTCGGCAAGACCCGCCTGCTGACCGCGCTCGGCGAGTACGCCGCGGGCGCGGGCGCCCTGGTGCTCACCGGGCGCTGTATCGACGTCCATGAGGGCGGTCTTCCTTATCTTCCATTCGCCGAGGCGCTGGCGCCTCTGGCGACGACGTCCGATCCCGCGGTCACCGCCGCGGTCCGGGCCCGGCCGGCGCTGGGCAGGCTGCTCCCGCAGATGCAGCAGGCGGAGGACTACCCCGCCATCGAAGACGGTCAGCTCACCGCGAGCGAACGGGTGTCGACGCAACGGCTCGGTCCCGAACAGGACCTCGGCCAGCTCCAGCTGTTCGACGCGGTACTGGGGGTGCTGACCGTCATCGCTCAGCGTCGGCCCGTGGTGATCCTCCTGGAGGATCTGCACTGGGCCGACGGCTCCACCCGGAACCTGTTGTCCTTCCTGTTGACGAGGCTGCGCACCCAGCGGCTGCTGGTGGTGGCGAGCTATCGCGAAGAGGACGTCCACCGGCGGCATCCGCTTCGCGCGCTGCTGTCCGAGGTGGTGCGTCTCGGCGCGGTCGAACGTGTCGAGGTCAAGCCGTTCGGCGCCGAGGACGCGCGCGCCTTCGTCGAGGCGCTGGCCGACGAGCCGATCGGCCAGGACATGATCGCCGACATCGTCGCCCGGTCCGAGGGCAATCCGTTCTTCGTCGAGGAGCTGCTCGCGTCCGCGAAGGACTGCCGCGAACTCCCCGCCGGGCTGGCCGAAGTGCTGCTCGCCCGGGTGGAACAGCTCTCCCAGATCACGCGCCGGGTGCTGCGCGTGGTCTCGGTCGCCAAGGACGCGGTGGCGCACGCCGCGCTCGCCGAGATCTCCGGGCTGGACGAGCTCGAACTCGACGAGGCGCTGCGGGAGGCCGTGCAGCATCACGTACTGGTGATCGAGAACGGTTTCTACACCTTCCGCCACGCGTTGCTGCAGGAAGCGGTGTACGGCGACCTGCTGCCGGGGGAGCGGGTGCGCATGCACGCGGCGTACGCGTCCCGCATCCGGAACCGGACGCAGGGCCGTGGCCAGGACGCGCGGCTCGCGCACCACAGCCTGGAGAGCAAGGACTTCGTCACCGCGCTGGCCGCGTTGCTGCGCGCGATGGACGAGGCGGAGAAGCTGGGCGCGCCCGGTTCCGCGCTGCGGCACGTCGAGCAGGCACTGTCCATTTGGGACGCCGTACCCGCGCCGGACCGGCCGTCGGACGTCGACGAGCTCCGTCTCCTGCACGAGGCGTCGTATTTCGCGAGCACGTCGGGGGAGCCGGAGCGCGCGGTCGCCTATTCGCGGTCCGCCACCGAGGCCCTCGGCCCGGACACCGGCAACGAGCGGTCCGCCAAGGTCTGGCGGCGGCACGCGGAGGCGCTGCTTTCGGTCGACGGCACGCTGGACGAGGTCCTCGAAGCGATCGACAAGGCCTGGGAGCTGGTCGAACACACCGAGGCGAGTTCCGCGCGGGCCTGGGTGCTCGCCACCCGCGCCGGGATCCTGCGCCTGATCGACAGGCACGACGAAGCGTTGCAGTGCGCGCTGGCCGCGGTCGCCGACGCCAGGGCCGTCGGCGCGGGCGGGGCGGAGGCGGCGGCGCTGGTCTCGCTCGGGACGCTGGCCGATTCGGCGGGCGACGTCGAGCAGGCGCGGGAGCGGCTGCGCGAGGCCGAGCGGAAGGCCAGGGATTCCGGCGCGCTCAACGGTGAACTGCGGGCGCTGCACTTCCTCGGGCTGAGCTACGACGACCGGGCCGAGATCCGTTCCGCGCTGAAGTACTACGCCAAGGGCATCCAGCGGGCCAAGGAGACGGGGCTGACCTGGAGCTCGTTCGGCATCGAGCTGCGGACCAAGCACCTCACGCTGCGCTACGTCAGCGGGGACTGGCCGGAAGACGACGACGCCGGCCGCGCGGGCCGTGGCGTGTCGAGCGTCGTCGCCGGGCGCTTCCTGGGGATCTGGGCGCAGTTCGTCGTCGGCCGGGGCCGGTTCGGCGACGCGGACAAGATCCTGCCCAGCCTGCGTCGGCATTGGAGCGCGGACTACTCGATCGCGCTCGCGTCGGGTGACGCCGCGATCCAGCTCGCGTCGTGGCGAAGGGACTACGCGGGGGCGGCGCGCCAGGCGCACGAGCTGATCGACTGGCTCGAAGAGGTCGAGCCCGCGGTGCTCGGCGGGATCCGGATCAGCGTGCACGGTCTCGCGGCCGCCGTCGCGCAGGCCGCCGAAGCGCGGGTACGCGGCGATCAGGCGACGGTGGAGGCCGCGGTGGAATCGGGCGAGAAGATGCTCGCCCACGGACGCCGGTGCGCCGAACACGGCATCCCGCGTTCGGTGTCGCTGGGTCCGGAGGCGCTGGCGTGGCTCGCCCGGCTGGAGGCGCTCGGCAGCTGCCTGCACGGCGCGGGGGATCCGGCGTTGTGGGCGAAGGCGGTCGAGGCGTTCGGGTACGGCGCGGTGTACGAGCAGGCCATGTGCCGTCTGCAGCACGCGAAATCCCTGCTGGCGTCGGACGGCGACACCGCGCTCGCCGCGTCGGAGCTGCTGGCCGCGCACGCGGTGGCGGATCGGCTGGGCGCGTGCCCGTTGCGCGAAGCCGTCCGGGAGCTGAGCCACCGAGCGCGCGTCGAGCTTCCCGGAGAGGCCGTGGCCCCGCGTCGGGACGTCGTCGACCCGCTGACCGATCGCGAGCGCGACGTGCTGGAGCGGGTCGCGCTCGGCCGGACCAACCGGCAGGTCGGCGAAGAGCTGTACATCAGCGAGAAGACGGTGAGCGTCCACCTCTCGCGCGTGATGGCGAAGCTCGGCGCGAGCCGCCGGGCCGAGGCTGTCGCGATCGCCTACGACCGAGGCCTGCTGGCCGCCCCCACCTCTCCCTAGCCGCGTTTCGTCCTCTGAATGCGGTCCTTGCACACGCAACTACCGCATCCAGAGGACGAAATGCATGGGTCAGCGGCGCGGGAGGCGGCGGAGGGCTTTCAGGCTCGTGCTCAGTGCCCGCACCCACAGCTTCGGCGGGATCCCCCGGCCCGGGCGCAGCGGCATCCCGCGCTGCACCGCGATCGCCTGGGCCTCGGTGTACTTGAGCAGCCCTTCGGCACCGTTGCGCCGCCCGACACCGGACTCCTTCATCCCGCCCATCGGCAGCCCGACGGTCCCGAAGGTCGCCGCGAAGCCTTCGTTGACGTTGACGGTCCCGGCCTTCAACCGCGCCGCGACCTCCCAGCCCGCCCGGCCGTTGCGCGACCACACACTCGCGTTCAGCCCGAACTTCGTGTCGTTGGCGCGTTCGATCGCGTCGGTGACGTCGGTGTAGCCGTAGATCGACACGACCGGTCCGAAGGTCTCTTCGGCGAACAGCTTGACGTCCTCGGTGACGTCGGTGAGCACGGTCGGCTCGTAGAACAGCGGGCCGAGGTCAGGCCGGGCCTTGCCGCCGGTGAGCACCTTCGCGCCCTTGGACCGGGCGTCCTCGACATGCGCCGACACCGTCGCGAGCTGGGCCTCGGAGGTCAGGGATCCCATCTGCGCCTGGTAATCCAGGGCACCGCCGAGCCGCAGTGCGGCGGTCTTGGCGACGAAGGCGCGGGTGAACTCCTCGCGGATCGACTCGTGGACGTAGATGCGCTCGACCGAGACGCACAGCTGCCCCGCGGAGGAGAAGCACGCGGTCACCGCACCCGTGGCGGTCTTGGCGATGTCCGCGTCGGGCAGCACGATCATCGGGTTCTTGCCGCCGAGCTCCAGCGAGTAGCTCGTCAGCCGCTCCGCCACCTTCGCGGCGAGACCCTTACCCGTGGGCGTGGACCCCGTGAAGCACAGGTAGTCCGATTCCTCGACCAGGGCGTCGCCGATCTGCGAGCCCCTGCCGAGCACGATCTGCCAGACCCCGGCGGGCAGCCCGGCCTCCTCGGCGACCTCCTGCAGCCACAGCGCCGAAAGCGCGGTCTGGTTGTCCGGCTTCTGCACGACGGCGTTGCCCGCCGCGAGCGCGGGCAGGACGTCCATCGCGGTCAGCGCGAGCGGGTAGTTCCACGGCGAGATGATCCCGACGACGCCCTTGGGGTGCCGGATCTCGCCGACCTTCGTCAGCACCGGGATCAGCCCGGCGGCGCGGCGCGGCGAAAGGAACTTCGCGCTGTGCTTGCCGTAGTAGGCGGCCACCAGGGCGGTGGCGCTGACCTCGTCGAAGGCGTCCATCCGGGCTTTGCCCGCCTCGATCTGCACGAGGTCGAGCGCCTCTTCCTGGCGCTTCAGGACCAGGTCGTGGAGGCGGATCAGGATGCGCTGGCGGTCTTCGACCGGCCGCTCGGCCCACGCGCGCTGAGCCTCCCGCGCCTGGTCGAAGACGGCGCGGACGTCGGCGTCGGTGGCCTGGGGGAGGGTCGCGATCGGCTGCCCGGTGAACGGCGCGCGCATCTGGACCGGCGCCGAATCCGCGCCACCCACGACCCGCCGTACGAGCCGTTCCGCCCTCGTCATGGCGGGGGCGCCGGGAACGCCGCCGATGGTGGACGGTCCTTCGGTGTGCTGGCCCGCACTCGCCGGTGTCGTGCTCGTCATGCCGTCTCCGTTCCATGCCGCGCGGAGCCGGGAGGCGCCACGCAGAGCCCAGGTGTTACCGACGAGTACAGCATACTGCCGGTATGGAGACCATGCCCCGATTACATGAATAGATTTCACATATTGTCGGGTCGTGGCGGATTGTCCGGGGACGGGCGCAGGATGTCCTGCTGCTGCAACGCGGACCCCGAGGGCGGGGTCGGAGGAGACGGCGGCTCGTAGGGCTGAGGCTGCTGTTGTGGCGGATAGTGCTGCTGAGGGACGCCGGGCGCGTAAGGGGCGTAGGCGGCCGGATAAGGGGTTTGCCGGGGCGGCGCCGGCTCACGCCGGTTGGCCATGACCGCCAGCCCGATCGTGAGCAACGCCACGAGCCCGCCCGCGAGCAGGATCCAAAAACCGCTGCCGGTCCCATAACGCGAGACGAAGCGGCCGGTGTCCTGTCCGAAGCTCAGGCTCGCCGAGATGTCCATGCCGAGCATCCAGACGCCGATCGCGGTCCCCGACCCACCGGCGACCAGCAGCGTCCTCGACGTCGTCGCGGCGATGGAGGCCGGATTCCGCCGGTACGCGGCGAAACCCACCGCCGCCCCGGCGAACAGGGTCAGCGCGGCGGCGGACAGCGGGATGCCGTAGCGGGCGACATGCGTCTTGTCGTAGAACTCCTTCTCCTCCGTCGAAGGTTCGATGTCGAAGGTCCGCGTCCAGCCGGTTTCGGCGAATTTCGACACCGCCTTGCCTTCGGAAACCTGTTCGTACGTCGACTGCGGGAGAAAAGTCGCGAGAAGTACGAGCAGGCCGGCGAAAACCCCCATCATCGCGGCGAAAAGCCGGGGAAGCCGCGCGTCGGACGGTGGGCGCGGCGCGGCGACGGGCGGGATTGCGCTGAACGGGCCAGTCGGTTGGTACGGCTGCTGCTGCGGCGCGCTCATGGTCGGCTCCTCCGCCGGTTCTGTTGTCCAGTAAGGAATTCCACCACGGATCGGCCGACGAGATAAGTGCCACCTGTGCCCTGGTCAAGGGCAATCGCGCGTGCTAAGCGGAATCGTTCTCGTACAACATCACCGCGACGCGCTTCCACTCGTCGAGCAACTGCCGCCGCCGCTGGGGATCACCGCCGAGTTCGGCGTCCAGCGCCAGTCCGCGGGTGAGGTTCACGGTCAGCCAGAAGAGGATCTCCGCGCGTTCCTTCGGGAGGTCGCCGGCGACCGCGGTGACGTGCTCCAGCGTCGAGCGGCCCAACGCGCGGTCGACCGGGCGGATCGCTTCGCGGAGTTCGGGGTCGGTGCGCGCCGCGACCCACAGTTCCGTGGCGGCCGTGGACAGCGTCCCCGAGTAGCCCTCCCACAGCAGGTCGATCGCCGCCGCGACGCCGGAGGCGCCGCCGGGGAGCGCCGAAATCGACGTCGCGAGACGTCCTCGCAGCTTTTCCGTCAGATGCTCGACGGCCGCCGCCATGAGTTCGGCCTTCGCGGAGAAGTGATGCTGCACGGCGCCCTTCGAGACGCCGGCGCGGGCACAGATCTCCTGCACCGAGGTACGCGCGTAGCCGAGGTCGACGAGGCAGTCGATGGTCGCGTCGAGCAGGGCGGTGCGGGTCTGCTCCCGGCGCTCGGCCTGGGTGCGGTGGGTCTTGCCGAGCACACTCACCGGATCCGGCCCCCTTTACGTGCAGCTCGGTACGGATGTACATTCCGAATGGAACTTACATCCTAAGCGTCATGTTTTCCAGGTCCGATCAGGAGGCGTTGGCCGTGCCCTTGCAGATCCAGAAGAGTTCGTGGAGCACGACGGAGCTCGAAGACCTCCGGGACCTCGCCCGGACCTTCTGCCAGAAGGAACTCGTGCCGAACCAGGAGCGCTGGGCGGCCGAGAAGAAGGTCGACCGCGAGCTGTGGACGAAGGCCGGCGAGGTCGGCCTGCTGGCACTGTCCATCCCGGAGGAGTACGGCGGTGGCGGCGGCACGTTCGCCCACGAGGCCGTGCTCTACGAGGAGCAGGCCCGGTCCGGTGACAGCGCCTGGGGAGTCACCGTCCACAATGGAATCGTCGCGCACTACATCCTGGAGTACGCGAACGAAGAGCAGAAGAAGGCGTGGCTCCCGAAGTTCGCCTCCGGCGAGATGGTCGGCGCGGTCGCGATGACCGAACCCGGCACGGGTTCGGACCTGCAGAACATCAAGACCCGCGCGGTGCGCGACGGCGACCACTACGTGATCAACGGCGCGAAGACGTTCATCACCAACGGTTTCCACGCCGATCTCGTCGTCGTCGCGGTGAAGACCGACCCGGACGCCGGCGCGCAGGGTGTCTCGCTGATCGCCGTCGAGACCGACACGCCGGGCTTCAGCCGCGGCCGCGTCCTCGACAAGATCGGCCTCAAGGGGCAGGACACCGCGGAGCTGAACTTCGACGACGTCCGCGTCCCCGCCGCCAACCTCCTCGGCGCTCAGGAAGGCCTCGGCTTCATCCAGCTGATGCAGCAGCTGCCGCAGGAACGGCTGATCATCGCCGTCACCGCGGTCGCCGGGATGGAGGCCGCGATCGACCAGACCATCGCCTACACCAAGGATCGCCAGGCCTTCGGCCGCCCGGTCTACAACTTCCAGAACACCAAGTTCAAGCTCGCCGAGGCCGCGACCGAGGCCGCCGTCTCCCGCGCCTTCCTCGACCAGTGCATCGAACGGCATCTGCGCAAGGAACTCGACGTGCAGGGCGCGGCGATGGCGAAGCTGTGGACCACCGAACGGGTCAACAAGGTCGTCGACGACTGCCTGCAGCTCTTCGGCGGCTACGGCTACATGACCGAGTACCCGATCGCGCGCGCGTGGGCGGACATCCGGATCTCGCGCATCTTCGGTGGCACCAGCGAGATCATGAAGGAAATCATCTCCCGCACGCTGTAGAGAAAACCGTTGGCGTAGGAAGGAAAGACGTGGCGAAGAAGGCCGGCCCGCTGAGCGGGCTCAAGGTCGTCGAACTGGCCGGGCTCGCCCCGGCGCCGTTCGCCTGCACGATCCTCGCCGATCTCGGCGCGGAGGTCGTCCGGATCGACCGGGCGACACCGGGCAACGACGTCATCGGGTTCCCGAACGATCCGCTCGCCAGGGGCAGGCGGTCGATCGGGATCAACACCAAGACCCCCGAGGGGGTCGAACTGGTGCTGAAACTCGCCGACGACGCCGACGTGCTCATCGAGGGTTTCCGTCCCGGCGTCGCCGAGCGGATGGGCATCGGACCGGAGCAGGTCCACGCCCGCAATCCGCGGCTGGTCTACGGCCGGATGACCGGCTACGGCCAGGACGGCCCGCTGGCGACCGTCGCCGGGCACGACATCAACTACATCGGCATCTCCGGCGCGCTCGAACCCATCGGGCACGCCGGGCAGCGGCCGGTGGTGCCGCTCAACCTCGTCGGTGACTTCGGCGGCGGTGGCCTCCTGCTCGCGATGGGCGTGCTGGCGGCGCTGTTCGAACGACAGACCTCCGGCAAGGGACAGGTGGTCGACGCGTCCATGGTGGACGGTGCGGCGCTGCTGACCACGAGCCTGCACGGGCTGCTGGATTCCGGGCTGTGGCCCGGCGGGCGCGGCGAGAACATGCTCGACGGCGGCGCGCCGTTCTACGACACCTACGAGACCGCCGACGGCAAGTACGTCGCCATCGGCGCGATCGAGATGCGGTTCTGGGGCGATCTGGTGAAGGTGCTCGGGCTCGACCCCGAGGAGATCCCGGTCCACGTCGACAAGAACGAATGGCCGAAGCTGCGCAAGATCGTCGCCGAGGCCGTCGCGAAGCACACTCGCGACGAATTGGTCGCGAAGGCCGAAGGCACCGACGCGTGCCTGACGGCGGTGCTCTCCCCGAAGGAGGCACCGTCGCATCCGCACAACGTCGCGCGCAAGACGTTCGTCGATGTCGGCGGCATGATGCAGCCCGCGCCGGCGCCGCGTTTCGACCGCACGCCGGCCGAAACGCCGGAACCGCCGCGGCCCAAAGGCGGCGACACCGCCGAGGTCCTCGCCGAACTCGGCGTGGACGCCGACGGGATCGAACGGCTCAGGGCCGCGGGCACCATCGCCTAGGCAGGGTCCCTTAGCCGCGACTGACGCGGCGAAGGGAGCCTTCAGCCCCCGGCCGGATACGGGTCGTGAGTGGCGTTTCGGGTTCTGACTGGGCCTGCATTTGCTTACCCATGTCGTCGAGCGGGGCGCCGGTCTCGGAGTTCGACGACATCGGCTCGGCTGCTCGGCGTGCCGGGCGTTGACGATGTAGGAATCGGGACGTTGAGTGTCCCGATTCCTACATCGTCGAAGAGTTGATCAAGGTCATCTCGAGTGGGGAGGATTCCGGACACTGAACGTCCGAAATCCTCCCCACTCGCCGACATCGGCTCGACTACGGCGTCAGACGGTTCACCAGAACCCGAATCGCCGCTCACGACCCGCTTTCAGCCCACGTCGAGATCGGACCGCAGCACCGAATAGAGGACGTGGTCGCGCCAGGCCCCGTCCCGGAACCCGTAGCCGCGCAGCACACCCTCCCTGGTGAAACCCGCCTTCACCAGGGAGCGCTGCTCGGCGACGTTGTCGACCTCCGTCGACGCTTCGACCCGGTTCATCTGCGTGTGCGCGAAGAGGTAGCGGACCAGCAGGCGCTGGGCCTCGGTCCCGTATCCGTGGCCGCGTGCCTCGGGGATGAGCACGAGCCCGGCGTTCCAGCAGTACGACGTCGAACCGGTCCTGGTCTTGTGCCACGACACGAAACCGAGGCGCTGCCCGTCCAGCTCGATCATCAGCATCCCGTTGTCCGCCGCGAGCATGCCGGTCTCGGCCCAGCGGCGGCGCAGGAAATGCGGGTCGTGCCAGCCGTGCCACTCGAACGGGCCCGCGGCCCGGGGATCGTTCGTGAGCGCTTCGAGCATCGGCAGGTCTTCTTCGGACACCGGTCTGAGTGCGACTCCGGTTTCTGTCATCCGACAGACTTTAGAGTCGCGGGCCGTCGAAACTGCCGTGACGCCCCGCGCCGTCACTGAACCGGTTGGCGCCCGCGACGGCCTCCTCCGCGAGCCCTCCGCCGATCAGGGCGTTCGAGAACTCGGCCCGCATCGCCTCGTCTTCGGTGAGCCCGTACTGGCCGTACGCGGACCTGCGATCCGCGCGCATACACGCCTGGGGGAACGCGGCCAGCTCGCGTGCCAGCGCTTGCGCGGCCGCCAAGGCCTCGCCGTCGGGGACGACCCGGTTCGCAAGTCCGATCGCGAGCGCCTCGTCGGCGTCGACCGGCCTGCCGGTGAGGATCAGGTCCATCGCCCGCGAGTGGCCGATCAGCCGGGGGAGGCGGACCGTGCCGCCGTCGATCAGCGGGACACCCCAGCGGCGGCAGAACACGCCGAACACGGCCGTGGTGTCGGCGACCCGCAGATCGCACCACAGCGCCAGCTCCAGGCCGCCCGCGACGGCATGCCCGCGCACCGCGGCGATCACCGGCTTCGACAGAGTCATGCGCGTCGGGCCCATCGGCCCGTCACCCGCCGGGCTGAGCGAGTTGGTGCGGCCGGTGCCGACGGCCTTCAGATCGGCTCCGGCGCAGAAGGCGTCACCCGAACCGGTGAGGACGGCGACCGCGGCCTCCTCGTCGGCGTCGAACGAGCGGAAGGCGTCCGCCAGTGAGTTCGCGGTCGGTCCGTCGACCGCGTTGCGGGACCCGGGGCGGTTCAGCGTGATCGTCGTCACCGGCCCGTCCCGGTGGACGAGAACGTTTTCGCTCATCGATCGCTCCCTCAGGCGAATACGGGTGGGCAACAGGGCCCGATTCTCCTTAAAGTGGTGACAAAGTCCGCAGTGCGCGCGGAGTCATCGTCTGGACACTACGGTGTGATGGGATGGAGCCATGTCGCCCGGCTTGAAGAAATTCGTTGTGATCGCCGTCGTCGCGCTCGTGCTCTTCTTTCTGATCAGCAGGCCGACGCAATCCGCCGATGCCGTCCACACCGCGCTCGGCTGGCTCCGGTCCGGTGCCGAAGCCATCGTGACCTTCGTCCGGAGTCTCTTCTCCTGACCCCATCTCGGTGATCACCGGTGTCCTTGGCGACGCCGGTGATCACCGTGCGCAGCCACCTGCGGTTATCACTCAGCGTCACCCGTCTCGGATTTCGGTCGGACGACTCGACCATCCGGGTGGATTGGCCCCGAAAACCCGCTGGTCGACGAATTCGTGCCCTGGAAGCTCTGGCGGAAAAGACCTCCGCGCCCCTACGGTGCTCACATTGCGTGATCGGTTGGTCCTCCAGGCGCCGGAGCCGGCCTCCTGGGCGAGGAGTTTCCGCAGGTGCAAGCCCCAGGGCAGCGGGAACTTCCAGCCGGGCAAGTAAGTCAGGACTTGTCAGTCGGGGAATCATGAGGAGGCAGGGATGACCGGAGATCCCGGAGTCGATGCGTTGATCCGGCAGTGGGCGGCCGAGCGTGAGCAGACCCCCGAGGAGCAGGAGGCCGACCGCATCGCGTCGGCGTGGCTGGCCGACGTGCCCAGGCAGGCTCCCGGAATCCCCGGCCAGCGTCAGCAGTCCGGTCAGGCGCGCTGGGCGCCGGTCGAGGCCGCCGACCCCGGCTACCTCGACGCCATGCGCCGACGGCTCCCCGAGGTCCCGGACGACCTGCTCGTGGCGGCCGCGGGCTGGTGGCAGATGGTGGGCGGCGTCGCCGAGGCCGAAGCCTGGTGGGACGCCGGTCTGAGCCCGCTCGACCAGCGTGCCCTCGACTACCGCGCGGCCGGGCTCGCCCCGTCCGACCTGAGCCGTCGTCTCGGCCCGATGACCGTTTTGCAGCACCTTCGCCGCGGCAGCGCCCCGGCCTGGTGCGTGGCACGGCTGGCGAGGCAGCAGAAGTCCGCCTGATGAGAACTTCTCGCACGCGCGGGTGAACCGGCGTGGCAAGGGCGATTCCGGCTACCGCGTAACGCTAACCTGCGCGGGCTCGTTGTTCGAGCATCGGTCGTGATCGCCGCCCACGCTGGAGGACTCGCTTCGTGCGCACCACCCCGGAAAACGACGAGCTCGTCGCCGACCCGGCCACGCCCGCTCCGCCACGCCGCGGGGTGGGCGCCGCCGTGCTCGGGAGGCTGGTGATCGTGCTGGCCGTGCTCGGCCTCGCCGGGGGCGGGATCTGGCTGGTGACCAAGGCGTCCGCCCCGGTCGCGAGCCCCACGACGATGGAGATCCCCGCGCTGCAGGTCAAGGCGGCGGACGTCAAACCAGGTTCGGTCGCCCCGGTCAACGCCACCGTCGCGGGCGGTGCCACCCAGCAGACCTCGCCCCAGCAGGCACAGCCGAAACCGGGCAAGGACCCGCTGACCGCCTGGACCGAGCGCGCGGCGCAGGCCACCGGCGTTCCAGCCAGGGCGCTGCT
The DNA here is from genome assembly GCF_044765885.1 of Amycolatopsis sp. NPDC102389. Lineage (NCBI taxonomy): Bacteria > Bacillati > Actinomycetota > Actinomycetes > Pseudonocardiales > Pseudonocardiaceae > Amycolatopsis > Amycolatopsis sp. NPDC102389. The sequence goes on along the minus strand of NZ_JBIWKX010000006.1, from coordinate 103,291 downwards.
CGCCTACGGCAACGCCGAGCTGGCGATGCGCCAGATGCAGCCGAACTGCAAGATCTCGTGGGCGACCCTGGCGGGCATCGGCCGGATCGAGTCGAACCACGGCCAGTACGGCGGCGCCGTCCTCGGCCAGGACGGACGGCCGTCGAAGCCGATCATCGGTGTCCCGCTCGACGGGTCTCCCGGCGTGAAGGCGATCGGCGACACCGACGGCGGTCAGTTCGACGGCGACGCGGCCGTGGACCGCGCGGTCGGGCCGATGCAGTTCATCCCCAGCACCTGGCGCCGGTACGCCGCCGACGGCAACCGCGACGGCGTCGGCGACCCGCAGCAGATCGACGACGCGTCGCTGGCCGCGGCGCGCTACCTGTGCGTGAACAACCGCGACATGTCGGCCGCCTCGGGGTGGTGGCAGGGAATCCTGTCGTACAACAACTCGACCGAGTACGCGCAGAAGGTCTTCGGGCTGGCGGACGACTACGCGAAGGGCGTGGCCGCCTCCAAGTGATCCGTAAGGCGGCAGCCAGGCCGAACTCGCGTGCTTGAACACGGAACTCGCGTGCTTGAGCGCCGCACACGCGAGATCCGGGTCCAGACACGTGAGTTGCGTCTTCAAGCACGCGAGTCACGCCTTCGAGCACGGCCGGGAACGCAGGGCGCTGGAGCCGGGACCAAGGTCCCGAGCGCCCAGGTCGGCGACGATTCGCCGCGCACCCAGTGCTAGCGTCGATGTGTGTCCGCTTCGCCCGTCATCCTGCGCCGTCTCGGCATCGCCGGCGTCTGCCTGGCGAGCCTGGCGCTGTGCTGCGGGCTCGCCTGGTGGCAGTGGGAGCGGTTCTCCTCGGCCAGCGGGACGTTCCAGAACCTCGGCTATGTCCTGCAGTGGCCGTTGTTCGGGCTGTTCCCCGCGTTCATGTTCTGGCGGATCCGCAAGCTCCGCCGCCGCGCCGCCGAGGCCGACGCCCAGGAGACGGTGGCCGAGACCGCCCTCCCCGAGGTGCCCTCGCCCCGGCAGCGGCGTGCCCCGGCGCCGCCGCCCCCCGAGGACGACGAGCTCGCCGCGTACAACAGGTATCTGCGCGAACTCAACGCCCGCGACAAGTAGTCCCCAGAGAGGTTCGAGACCCTATGACCACCCGAACTGACGACGCCGCCCCGGCCCGCCCGGTCTCGCTGGGCGGACCGCTGATCCGGTTCCGCGTCGCGGCGTACGCCACCGGTGTGGCCCTGCTCGGACTGGTCGTCGAGATGCTGCTGCAGTACGTCTTCCGCGTGGAGCTTCCCCAGTTCGTGAAGATGATCCCCATGGTCCACGGCGGGCTCTACCTGATCTACCTGCTGCTCGCGGTCGACCTCGCGATCAAGGCCCGCTGGTCGATGAAGGGCACCCTGCTCGTGCTGATCGCCGGCTGCATCCCCTTCTTCTCGTTCGTGATGGAACGCAAGGTCACGCACAAGGTCCAGGCGGGCGCGAAGCTCTAAGCCCGGCGCCGGAAGGTCAGCGCCACCAGGAAGGACAGCGCCGTCACCACGGCGGCGACGGTGAAGGCCGAGGTCATCCCGTCGACGGTGGTCTCCGCCGGGCTCCCGGACGGTATCCGGGTCACCGCGCCGAACACGGTGATCAGGATCGCCAGCCCCAAGGTCGCCCCGACCTGCTGCAACGTCTGCAACGCGCCGCCCGCGGCACCCGCGTCGTCGGTGGGCACCGTCGCCATGATGATCACGCTGAGCGGGGAGAACGCCAGCCCCGCGCCCACGCCCATCAGCAGCATCGGCCCGAGCAGATGCGAGAAGTAGCCGCTGTCGGTGGTGAGCGTGGTCAGCCAGACGACTCCGCCGGTCATCAGTGCGGTCCCGGTCAGCGCCAGCGGCTTCGGCCCGAACCGGGGGAGCAGTTTCGGGATCAGCCTGCTGAGGCCGAACATGCAGACCGCCATCGGCAGGAACGCGAAGCCGGTCTCCAAGGCGGCGAAACCCGCGATGTCCTGCAGGAACTGGGTCAGGAAGAAGAACATCGACATCATCGCCATCGGCCCGAGGAAGAAGTTGACGTAGGCCGCGGCACGGTCGCGTTCGGCGAACAGGCGCAACGGGATCAGGGGTTCGCTCACCCTGGTCTCGATGCGGAGGAACGCGGCCAGCAACGCGAGCCCGGCGGCGAGGCTGCCGAGGGTGATCGTGTCGCCCCAGCCGTGCGACGCGGCGTGGGTGAAGGCGAACACGAGCGAGCCGACTCCGAGGGTGCCGGTGAACGCGCCGGGAAGGTCCAGGCGGGCGCGTCGCCGGGGCGGATCGGCCACGTAGCGCGAGGTGAGCAGGACGATCGCGAGCCCGAACGGGACGTTGATGTACAGCGCCGCGCGCCAGGAGATCCATTCGGTCAGCAGGCCGCCGAGCAGCAGGCCGATCGCGAAACCGCTGCTGGACATCGCCGAGAACAACGCCAGCGCGCGCACCCGCGCCTTGGCTTCGGTGAACGTGCTGGTGATCAGCGCCAGCGTGCTCGGCCCGGCGAGCGCGGCGCCGACGCCCTGCGCCACGCGCGCGGCGATCAGCAGTTCCGCCGAACCGGCGAGGCCGCCGAGCAGCGAGGCGGCGGTGAACACGGCCGCGCCGACGACGAACGTCCGGCGGCGGCCGAACAGGTCGCCCGCCCGGCCGCCGAGCAGCAGCAAGCCGCCGAAGACCAGGCTGTACGCCGTCATCACCCAGGACAGGCCGGTGTCGGTGAAGCCCAGGTCGGACTGGATGCGGGGGAGCGCGACGTTCATCACCGTCGCGTCGAGGATGAGCATGAGCTGGCAGGTCAGGATGATCGGGAGGACCAGCCGGTGCGGAGGTGGTGGGGCCCCGGCCGTATCCGGCCTAGGCTCGGCACGCAGGGTTCGTTCGGTCAAGGAATACTCCAAAGACGTAACGAGATGAAGCGGAGAGACTCTCCACTTGAGGTCGTGAGCGATGATATGGAGAGAGTCTCCGCTTACGCAAGTGAATTCGGAGAACGTCTCCGTTTTCGTCGCTCGAGGAGGTGCAGATGGTCACGGCCGATCCGGCCCGCCCCATGCGTGCGGACGCGCGGCGCAACTACGAGCGCATCGTGGCCGTGGCGAAGGAGGCGTTCACCGCCGACGGCGTGGACGTGCCCGCCGACGACATCGCCAAACGCGCCGGGGTCGGCGCGGGCACGTTGTACCGGCACTTCCCGACGCGCGACAAGCTGATCGAGGCCGTCTACCGCGACGAGATCGACGGGCTGGCGCAGCAGGCGTACGACCTGCTGGACGAGCTGCCGCCGGGTAAGGCGCTCGAGACCTGGCTGGCCACGCACGTCATCTACGTGGTCGAGAAGCACGGGCTCGCGATGACGCTCAAGGCGTCCGTCGACGCCGGCTCCGAGGTCTTCGGCTGGTGTCAGTCACGCCTGCGGGCTGCGGCCGACACGATCGTGAAGGCGGCGCAGGACGAGGGAGTGCTCCGGCCCGACGTCGCCGGGGTCGACATCCTGCGGCTCGGTCACGGGCTGGGTTCGGCGGCGAGCAAGGCTTCGGACGAGGACACGAAGCGGCTTCTCACGATCGTGCTGGACGGGCTCCGGACGCCATGAAAGGTCCTTTCCTTGCAAACTCCGCAAGGAAAGGACCTTTCATGGCGCGCGTCAGGAGCCGATCCCGGTGAGGGACCGCACCTCCATCTCCGCGTGCTTGACCGGATCGGCTTTCGACCGGCCGACGAAGGTACCCACGAACCCGCACAGGAACGAGAACGGGATCGACACCAGGCCCGGGTTCTTCAGCGGGAACCAGTGGAAGTCGACGCTCTTGATGATCGAGTCCGCGGCCCCCGACATCACCGGCGAGAAGAACACGAGCACCAGGCTGGCGATCAGCCCGCCGTAGATGCCCCACAGGGTGCCGGTGGTGTTGAAGCGTTTCCAGAACAGCGAGTACAGCAGCGTCGAGAGGTTCGCCGACGCCGCGACGGCGAACGCCAGCGCCACCAGGAACGCGATGTTCTGCCCGTTCGCCAGGATGCCGCCGATGATCGCGAACGCCCCGACGGCGACCGCGGTCAGCCGCGCGACGCGGACCTCCGCGGCCGGTTCCGCCTTGCCGCGCTTGAAGATGTTGGCGTACACGTCGTGGGCGAAGGAGGCCGAAGCGGTGATCGTCAGCCCCGCGACGACGGCGAGGATGGTCGCGAAGGCCACCGCCGAGACGACGCCGAGCAGGAGGGTGCCGCCGATGTTCAGCGCGAGCAGCGGCGCCGCCGAGTTCTCCCCGCCGGGCGCGTTCTTGATCGCCTCCGGGCCGACCAGCGCGGCCGCGCCGAAGCCGATGACCAGCGTGCAGAGATAGAAGATCGTCATGCACGCGGTCGCCCACACCACCGAGCGCCGCGCTTCGCGCGAGTTCGGCACCGTGTAGAAGCGCATCAGCACGTGCGGGAGCGCGGCGGCGCCCAGGACCAGCGCCAGCGCCAGCGAGACGAAGTCGAGTTTCGTGATCTCGCTCTTGCCGTAGGAGCCGCCCGGCTCCAGCAGTTCGTCACCGAGCGGGCTGTTGTCGGCGGCGGCCGAGAGCAGGTTCGAGAAGCTGAACCCGAACTTGCCGAACAGGAACACGGTGATCAGCGCGCCGGTCAGCAGCAGGATGGTCGCCTTGATGATCTGCACCCACGTGGTGCCCTTCATCCCGCCGACCAGCACGTACAACACCATGATGACGCCGACGACGCCGATCACCAGCGCCTGGCCGATCCCGCCGTGGATGTCCAGCAGCAGCGCCACCAGGCCGCCGGCGCCCGCCATCTGCGCGAGCATGTAGAAGAAGGAGATCACCAGGGTCGACGTCGCGGCCGCGGCGCGGACCGGGCGCTGCTTCATCCGGAAGCTCAGCACGTCGCCCATGGTGAAGCGGCCGGTGTTGCGCAGCAGCTCCGCGATCAGCAGCAGGTCGACCATCCACGCGACGAGGAACCCGATCGAGTACAGGAAGCCGTCGTAGCCGTGGATCGCGATGGCCCCGGCGATACCGAGGAACGACGCCGCCGAGAGGAAGTCACCCGAAAGAGCGATGCCGTTCTGGCGTCCGGTGAAGGCGCTTCCCGCCGCGTAGTAGTCCGAAGTGGACGAGTTGCGCGTACTGGCGCGGTACACCACGTACAGGGTGATCGCGACGAACAGCGCGAACACCGCGATGTTCAGCACCGGGTTGTTGTCGGGAATGCTCATCGCTCACCCGCCCCGACGGCGGCGCGCAGCTGCTCGACCTGAGGGTCGAGGCGCTTGTTCGCGAACTTGAGGTACGCGATCGTGATCAGGATCGTGCTGGCGAACTGGCCGAGCCCGAGCAGGATGCCGACGTTGACCTCGCCCCACACCTTCCGGCTCATCAAGTCGTGGGCGTAGGCCGCCAGCAGCACGAACATCATGTACCAGGTGAAGAACAGCAGGCTCATCGGGAACACGAACCGCCGGAAGGTCTTGCGGAGCGCGACGAACTCCTTGCCGTGCTGGATCCGGTCGAAGTCGGGACCGGTGGGACGCGGCGGCGGCGAGGGAGTGGGCTGGCGCTCGCGGACGAACAGCGCGGGCATCTGCCCGGTGTCCTCGAGGGCGTTGCTCGCCGCGTAGGGACGCGCGACGTCGGGCATGGGTTCCTCCGGGGCTTGCATCCGTGGCGCGGTACGGGGAGCGCACATACTAACTACGGCTTCACCCGCTCTGAATAGGCGACCCCGGTTCCGCGAAGGCGTGAGCCGGTATTCGGATTTACCTCCTATTAGTGTTTCGGAAAATCGTTTCGGCCGGAATGAACCGGCTTTATCACTCGTCGTAGTGAGTAGAGTTGTCACGCGCGGTCGTCGCCCGAACGGCCCACTGCGGCAAACGATGGACCATGACCACGCTCTGTCCCTCGAAGTAGTGACAGATCGTAGTTTCGCTACCGGGAGGCGGCGGGTTTCGATACCGTGCCCGCCATCCCGGACCGGGGAAGATCCCCCGCTTCGCCGGGTGTCTCGAAAGAAATCACCATGTCGGGCGACATCGAACCGGCTTGGGCGGCAAGGCCACAACATCGGGCACATATTTGGGCTTGACCCACCCGTTGGGGGCACGGAAAGTAGTTCGACCGGGCGACGCGGCTACCGTACGTAGGCTGATCGGGTGATAAGGGCACCCTGTGTATCCGCGCAACCCGTAACCGGAATTCCCCCGGTTGTGACGAGCGGACGAATTTCGGGCCGGGTGGATCACCCGGATACACACTTTTCGCTGGTCAGCACCCGTGTACTGAACAGAATTGACGGCACCCGGATTGGTGTACGATTCTTTGGCCCGGCTGACCCGCAGTGATCGATTGGCAAAGAAAAGTTGATCTCGACGACCATGCACTTCGCAGGTTGCGACCTGCACGTGCAGGTGCAAGACCTCCCGGAGCGGACCGGTGTCCCCAGGGACACCCGGATCGCCGGCCGAGGTCCCGCACGTCGCGATCGATCACGTGGTCAGACCAGGGTCGAGTTCCCCGCAGGCAGGTACCTCGCGGGAACGGACGCCTCAGACCGTGCCAGGACGCCGGACAGGGAGTCACCTACGTGACCGTTGCAGGAGAAGGCCAAGTGCCTGTCGGGGAGCTGCTGGGCCGCACTCCCCGGCCATCTCGGTGGGCCACCGGCTGGCGCACGCTCGTGCGCTGGCGGGACTGGAGCCTGCCGGTGAAGCTGTCGGCCGTGACGCTGGTGCCGATCCTCATCGCGCTGGCACTGGGCATCGCCACCATCGCGGGCCAGGTCGGCCGTTCCGACGGCTACCAGCGGCTCGACCGCCTCGTCGCGCTGAGCGGGCACATCCGCACCCTCACCGACGGCCTCGGCCGCGAACGCACCCAGTCCGCCGCCGGGCTGACCGCCGGCACCGTCGGCGGGACCCTGGAGCTCGGCTCGGCCCGCGCCGACGTCGACACCGCCATCCCGCTCTACGGCGCCGCCGCGTCCCGGGCCGTGGAGAACGAGCCGTCGCTCCGTCAGGCGCGTGAAGCGGCGGCCGCCCAGCTCGATCGGCTGCCCGACATCCGGCAGCGAGCGTCCTCCGGACAGCTCGATCCCGTCCAGGCGATCGGCGAGTACACCGAGGTGACCACCGCGCTGCTCGCCCTCGACACCGCGCTGGCGGCCGGCGCCAGCCAGGACGACCTCGGCGGCACCCCGACGGCGCTGCACGACCTCGCCGTGATGAAGGAACAACTGTCGCTGAGCCAGGCGCTGGTCTCCTTCGGTATCGCGCGGTCGGGCCTCGCGCCGAGCGAACTCGACCAGCTGCGCACCGCCGAACTCCGGCTGACCGACCGGCTCACCGACTTCCGCGCCGCCGCTTCGGAACAGCAGCGCCAGGAATTCAGTGCCGCGGTCACCGACCAGGCGATGGAAAACCGTGACAGGCTCGCGAAAACCGCTCTCGGCGAGCAGGGAACCCCGTCCACACAGGCATTCCGCACGTTGTCCGCGCAGGGCTGGACCGACGCGTCGACCGCGATCATCGGCAAGGTCGGCGAGGTCGCGAACAAGTTCGGCGCCGAAACGAGCGCGGTGTCGGCCGAGCTGGTCGACGACGCCAGCAGCGGCGCGGGCCTGCTCGCGGTCCTGCTGTTCGGCGCGATGGTGCTCGCCGTCGCCGTCGTCTTCCTCATCACCCGCCAGCTGCTGCGCTCGCTGAAGGTGCTGCGCGCCAGCGCCCTCGACGTCGCCGAGAAGCAGCTGCCCGACGCGGTCCGCAACATCCAGGAGGGCCGCTCGCAGGGCACCGACGTGCGGCCGGTCCCGGTCGGCGGCGACGACGAGATCGGCGAGGTCGCCAGGGCCTTCGACAAGGTGCACCACCAGGCGCTGCGCCTGGCCACCGAACAGGCCTCGATGCGCACCGGCTACAGCAACGTGTTCGTCAACCTCTCCCGCCGCAGCCAGAGCCTCGTGCAGCGGCAGCTTCAGCTGATCGAGCGGCTGGAGCGCGACGAAGAGGACGCCGACCAGCTCGCCACGCTGTTCCAGCTGGACCACCTCGCCACCCGCATGCGCCGCAACAACGAGAACCTGATGGTCCTCTCCGGCGCCGAGCCGGGCAGGCGGTCCGGTCAGCCTGTTTCCGCCACCGACGTGGTGCGCGCGGCGGTGTCCGAGATCGAGCAGTACCAGCGGGTCACCGTGCAGAATCCGCCGCCGGTGCGGCTGGTCGGGTACGCGGCCAACGATCTGATGCGCCTGATCGCCGAACTGCTGGACAACGCCACGGCGTTCTCCGCGCCGGAAACCCAGGTGACGGTCGCGACCAGGCTCGTCGAAGACGGCTCGTTCGGCATCGACATCCTCGACAAGGGCATCGGGATGAACGAGGCCGAGGTCGCCGAGGCCAACGCCCGGCTCACCGAGGCCCCCAACGTCGACCTCACCACTTCGCGCCGGATGGGCCTGTTCGTCGTCGGACGGCTGGCCAGCAGGCACCGCATCGGTGTCTCGCTGCACGGTGGCAAGGACATCGTCGGGGTGCGCGCCACCGTCTCGGTCCCGGCGGACCTGGTGATGGCACCGCCCGGCGGAGACCCCGGCCCCGCGACCGGCCCGATCACCCAGCGCCTCACGCCGGTGCCGCCGCAGCAGCCGGGCGGCCTGCCCCGCCGCCAGCGGCCCACGAACGGTGCGCGCCCGGCGATGCCGAGCGTGCCGTCGCAGGGCGGCGAGCGGTGGCCGTCGGCGAACGATCTGGCCGGTCACGCCAAGCCCGCGGTGAACGGGCACAGCCAGGAGTCGAGGCCGCCGTCCGATCTGGAGATCTCGGGAACGGCGCTGTTCAGCCCGATCCCCAAGGACGAGACGACACCGCCGGCGCCGGAGCCCCGTCGTCCCGAACCGGAACCCGCCGCCGAACCCGAGCCGGTCGCCAAGGAGGCGGACAAGCCCGCCCCGGCGGAAGGTGATCTGCCCAGCGGCAAGGAACTGTTCGAAGCCAAGAACAACACCGCCGGGACCACGCTGAGCGAGTGGTGGAACCAGGCGGCCGCTCCCGCCCCTGCGCCCGCCCCGTCGGCGCCCACCGCAGCGCCCAAGTCGGAGACGACGCCGATCTTCGACGAGATGCTCTCGGCGTGGTTCCGTTCGCCCGCGCCCGCTCCGGAAAAGCCCGCGGCCGAACCCGCGGCCAAGAAGGAGAAGCCGGGGACGAAGGAACCCGAAGCGGAGAAGGCGGCCGAGAAGGCCCCCACCGCCGAGCAGGAAGCCCGCAGCTGGGATTTCGCCAGCGACAAGGCCTTCCGCACGGTGCAGGAGGTCTCGCAGAACGCCCCGTCGACGTTCACCCAGGCCGGGTTGCCGCGTCGTCGCAAGGGCGAGCAGCTGCTGCCGGGCAGCGCGGCGTCGTCGGTCCCGGCCGCCGAACCCGCCGCCAAGTCGGACCTGCCGGTCCGCGACCCGGCGAACGTGCGCGGCAGGCTGAGCAGCTTCCAGCAGGGCGTCAAACGAGGACGCAAGGAAGCGGCGGACAAGGCCCCGCCGGTCACCGAGCAGCCCGCCGCCACCCAGCCGGACGCGAAGCCCGAGCCGGCGGCGGCACCGAAGGCTCCCGAGCCCGCGAAGACAGCGAAGGCAGCAAAGACATCGGAGACGGCCGCGCGTCCGGCGGCGCCGCCCGCCGCGTTGCCGAGCCGGAAACCGCAGGCAGCGAGCCCGGAGCCGGAGCCGGTCGCCGCCACCGAGCAGACGGACGCGTGGAACTTCGGCTCCGACGAAGGCTGGAAAGCCGCCCAAGCGGTGTCCCAGTCCGTGCCCTCGCGGATGACTTCGGCAGGATTACCCAGGCGCCGTCGCGGGGAGCAGTTGCTCCCGGGCAGCGCGGGACCGCCCGCCGGGGCGGTCACCCCCCGACCACAGCGAGACGCGAACGACGTGCGCGGCCGCCTGAGCAGTTTCCAGCAGGGCATCCAGCGCGGACGGCACCGCACGGCCCAGGCGACCGAAGCCAACCACGAAACCCTGGAGGGTGAATGACCTCGCCGAACCCCGCCCAGCCCCAGCAGAACCAGTTCGGGTGGCTGGTGAACGACTTCGCCGAGCGGGTACCCGGAGTGGCGCACGCCGTGGTGGTGTCGGCTGACGGCCTCCTGCTCACGGCGTCCAGCAGGCTCCCGCTGGACCGCGCCGACCAGCTGGCCGCCGTCGCGTCCGGCCTGGTGAGCCTGACCCAGGGGGCCGCGCGGTGCTTCGAGGCGGGCGCGGTCAACGAGACCGTCGTCGAGATGGAACTCGGCATCATGGTGCTGATGTCCATCAGCGACGGCTCCTGCCTCGCCATCCTCGCCGCCCCGAACTGCGACATCGGACAGGTCGCCTACGAGATGACGATGCTCGTCGATCGCGTCGGCCAGATCCTCACTCCGGAACTCCGCGCACAATTGCAGGGCGCCGGTGGGTCGCTGATCGGCGAACCGGTGGGATGATGTCCCGATGAGCACCGGGTCCGGATCCTTCGGCGAACCGCCGGGGACGGGTGAACACCAGCCTCCGCACGCGGGGGCTGCCAATGCTGCCGGTTCACGGGACGACGGCACCTTCGCCGACGTCCTGAACGGTTTCACCTTGGATTCGGGTCGTGGTCGTCGGAAGCGCAAGAAGAACAAGCAGTCAGAGGATCCCCAGGCGGGCGGGGCACACGCCGCCGGGGAACCGGCAGTCCCGCAGCCGACCGATCAAGGAGACCGCGTGACCTCACTTGCCTCTCCACCCGACAGCGGCGCAGGCGCAGTCGGGCCGAGACCAGGTGGTCTTTTCGACCCGGGCCCACCCAGTGGCGAGTTCATCATGCCCGCCGTCTTCGAGCAGGCGCCGTCGCCGCTCGAAGAGACGGCGATCGTCCGTCCCTATGCCCTCACCGGCGGCCGGACCAAGGCGAACTACGCTCTCGAGCTGGAGACCCTCATCTCCACCAAGGACCACGTCGCCGCGGGTAGCCTTCCCGCGGTGGCCGCGGACCAGATCGAGTGCGTCTCGATCATCGAGGAGTGCCGCACCCCGCGTTCGGTCGCCGAGATCGCGGCGACCCTGCGTGTACCGCTGGGTGTGGCACGCGTGCTGATCAGCGACGCGGCGGACGCGGGACTGGTCAGCGTGCACAAGACGATTTCGGGCAATGACGGCGCCGAGGCACATCTGGTGTTGATGGAAAGGGTTTTGAGTGGACTCCGTCGGCTTTAAGGCACCGCGGGAAACCGCGCCCCCGACCATGACATCCGCGAAGATCGTCGTGGCGGGTGGCTTCGGTGCGGGTAAGACGACCTTCGTCGGTTCGGTGTCGGAGATCGTCCCGCTCACCACCGAGGCGATGATGACGGACGCCAGTCGGGGGATCGACAACCTCGACCAGACGCCCAACAAATCGACCACCACGGTCGCGATGGACTTCGGCCGGGTCTCCCTGGACGCGGACCTGATCCTCTACCTGTTCGGCACGCCCGGGCAGCAGCGGTTCTGGTTCATGTGGGACGACCTCGTCCGCGGCGCGATCGGCGCCGTGGTGCTGGCCGACACGCGACGGCTGGCCGACTCGTTCGCGCCGATCGACTTCTTCGAGGACCGGGGCCTGCCCTATATCGTCGGGGTGAACACCTTCGACGGCATCCTCGAGCACGACATCAACGACGTGCGTGAAGCGCTGTCGATCGACCCCAACATCCCGATCGTCCGCTGTGACGCGCGGGAGCGGGAGTCGACCAAGCAGACGCTGATCACGCTGGTCGAATACGCGATGCGGCAGTGGATCGCGTTGCGGGCGAGCAACGCGAGGTGATCCTGACGGCGGCAGCGCAGGGCTGCCGCCCAGGGTTTCACTTCTTCTCGTAGGTCAGCAGGACCGCGCGCCCGTCCATCGTCCGGGTGCCGGTCAGCCGCAGGTCCGTGCGCACGCCGCCTCCGAACACCTGCTTGCCGCCACCGAGTACCACCGGGTGCACGACGACGTGGGCCTCGTCGATCAGGCCGCGGTCCGACATCGCGGTGGCGAGCTCGGCCCCGCCCATCAGCAGCAGGTCCTTACCGGGTTTGCTCTTGAGTCCGGTGATCCGCTCGGTGAGGTCGCCGCCGACCACTTCGGTGTTCCAGCCGGCCTTGTCCAGCGTCCGGGAGAACACGATCTTCGGCGTCTCGCGCCAGATCGGGGCGTACTCCAGGTCGTGCGGGTGGTCCGAGATCTCCTCGGCCTTCGGCCAGTACGACGACATCATGTCCCAGACGCGCCGCCCGTAGACGAGGGTGTCGGAGCGGTCGGCCAGTTCCTTGGAGTGGCCGGACAGATCCGGGCCCATGTCCGCCCAGTCGAACTCGCCGTCCGGGCCTTCGATGCGGCCATCGAGCGAGGTGTGGACGGCGTAGACGAGCTTGCGCATGGCTTGATCCCTCCGGTGTGGCGCCCGCCTTCCGGACGCCGTTCACCGAAGGGTCGGAGCGGGCGCGAGGTTCTCGACATCCCTCACGCGTTTAGTCCTCTGGATGCGCTTGAGGCGCATCCAGAGGACTAAATGCTCAGTATTCGTCGTGGCGCTTCCACCAGTGTCCGGGGCCGTCGGTCCCGCGGCCGGCTTCCTCCCAGGCCTCCTGCCGCCCGAACGGCGTCAGGTCCAGGTACCGCAGCGTCCCCACCAGCTGGTCCGCGCCGCGACCGCTGGTGAAGTACGTCCGGAACACGTCGTCGCCGTCGCGCAGGAAGACACTGATGCCGAACCCGCCGTCGATGCCGCAATCCGGGTTGAAGTCGCCGAGGGTCGAGACCCAGGGGACCGTCCAGCCCATGCGCTCCTTGTAGCGCTCGATTTCGGGCAGCGTCGCCGGTGCGACCACGTACAGCGTGGTGTCGCGGGCGTGCAGGTGGGCAGGGTGGCCGATGTTGTCCACGACCATCGAGCAGCCGGGGCATCCCGCCTTCTGCCCGGGGGCGAGCATGAAGTGGTAGACGATCAGCTGACGCCGTCCCTCGAAGAGGTCCAGCAGAGTCAGCTTGCCCTGGGGTCCGTCGAACTCGTACGTGCTGTCGAAGCGGACCATCGGCAGCCGTCGCCGTTCGGCGGCGATCGCGTCCGTGGCGCGGCTGAGCTCCTTTTCCTTGGCCAGCAACGCGTCTCGGGCGATCTGCCATTCGCCTGCCGAGACGACCTTCGGCAGCGTGACGGTCTCAGTCATTTCGTTCGCCTTTCTGAAGTTCGGCCAGGTGTTCTTCCATGCGGTCGAAACCGCCTTCCCAGAAGCGCCGGTACCGCTCCACCCAGTCGGAGACGTCGCCGAGCGGGGCGGCCTCCAGCCGGCAGGGCCGCCATTGCGCCGTCCGGCTCCGGCTGATCAAGCCCGCGCGCTCGAGGACCTTGAGGTGCTTCGAGATGGCTTGCAGGCTGACCGGAAAGGGTTCGGCCAGCTCGTTGACGCTGGCCTCGCCGGTGGCGAGCCGGGCGAGGATCGCCCGCCGGGTGGGGTCCGCCAGGGCGGCGAACGTGGCGCTGAGCTGATCAGTGGTCATCGCTGCTCAATCAATCGGTTGTTTAACCCTTGGGTTGAATATACTGGTGCGAGTTGATCTGTCAAGGACGAGTGAGAGCGCCATCACGCGAGTGGATGGGTTTAAAACAGTAGGAAGTCCTAGTATTTTGGAGGGATGAGCAGCGACCTGCACCGGCCCGTCAACCCCGTTCGCTTCGTGACGGCGTCGAGCCTCTTCGACGGGCACGACGCGTCCATCAACATCATGCGGCGGATCCTGCAGTCGCAGGGCGCGGAGGTCGTGCACCTCGGGCACAACCGCTCGGTCGACGAGGTCGCCACCGCGGCCATCGCCGAGGACGTCCAGGGTGTGGCCATCAGCGCCTACCAGGGCGGGCACGTCGAGTACTTCAGCTACCTGGTCGAGCTGCTCAACGAGCGCGGCGCGGGGCATATCAAGGTGTTCGGCGGTGGTGGCGGCGTCATCGTCCGCGAGGAGATCGAGCTGCTGCACTCGCGGGGTGTCGCGCGGATCTTCTCGCCGGAGGACGGCTACGAGATGGGCCTCCCGGGCATGATCAACCTGATGATCAAGGCCTGCGACACCGACCTCTCGGCGCAGTCGCCCGGCTCGCTGGACAAACTGCTTTCGGGTGACATCCCGGCGTTGTCCCGCGTCATCACGCAGCTCCAGCGCGAAGCACTGCCGCAGGACACGCTCGCCAAGATCACCGAGGTGGCCAAGTCGCGGACCGTGCCGGTGCTCGGCATCACCGGCACGGGCGGTTCCGGCAAGTCGTCGCTCACCGACGAGCTGATCCGCCGGTTCCGGCTGGACCAGGAGGACAAGCTCCGCATCGCCGTGCTCGCCGTCGACCCGTCGCGCCGCAAGGGCGGCGGAGCGCTGCTCGGCGACCGCATCCGGATGAACTGCCTCGACGGCAGCCCGGTCTACTTCCGTTCCCTCGCCACCCGGACCACCAGCGGCGAGATCCCCACCGGGCTTTCCGAGTCGATCCTCGCCTGCAAGGCCGCCGGGTTCGACCTGGTGATCGTCGAGACGCCCGGTATCGGGCAGGGCGACGCCGGCATCGTCGACTACGTGGACCAGTCGCTGTACGTCATGACGCCGGAATTCGGCGCGGCGTCGCAGCTGGAGAAGATCGACATGCTCGACTTCGCCGACGCGGTGGCGATCAACAAGTTCGAGCGCCGCGGCGCCGAAGACGCCCGTCGCGACGTCGCGCGCCAGCTGGTGCGCAACCGTGAGGCGTTCAGCTCCTCGCCCGAGGACATGCCGGTCTACGGCACCAGCGCCGCGAAGTTCAACGACGACGGCGTCACCGCGCTCTACCAGCACCTGCGCGACACCCTCGCCGAACGCGGGCTGACCGTGTCGGCGGGCGTGCTCCCGAAGGTCGAGGGCAAGGTGTCCACCGACGCCAGCACGATCATCCCGGCCAACCGGACGCGCTATCTCGCCGAGATCTCCGAGACCGTCCGCGGTTACCACGCCAAGACCGAGCAGCAGGTCGCCGCGCTGCGCAAACGCGAGCACCTCGCCGCCGCCAAGGAGGCGCTGGCCGCCGTCGACGCGAGCACCGACGCGCTCGACGGCCTGCTCGCCGCCGCCGAGTCCGATGTGGACGGTGAGTCGGCGAATCTGCTGGCGCGCTTCCAGGAGCTCGCCGAGTCCTACCGCGCCGACGAGCTGGTCGTGAAGATCCGCGACAAGGAACTGCACACCCAGCTCTGGCGCGACACGCTGTCCGGCAACCGGATCCCGCGCGTGGCGCTGCCGCGCTACACCGAATCCGGCGAGCTGCTGTCCTTCCTGCGCCGCGAGCACCTGCCCGGATACTTCCCTTACACCGCGGGTGTTTTCCCGTTCAAGCGCGAGGGTGAGGACCCGGCGCGCATGTTCGCCGGCGAGGGCGACCCGTTCCGGACCAACAAGCGGTTCAAGCTGCTCTCCGCCGACTCCGACGCGAAGCGCCTTTCGACCGCCTTCGACTCGGTGACGCTGTACGGGCACGACCCGCACACCCGCCCCGACATCTACGGCAAGGTCGGCACCTCGGGTGTCTCCATCGCGACGCTCGAGGACATGGAGGTGCTCTACGACGGCTTCGACCTGACGTCGCCGAGCACCTCGGTGTCGATGACGATCAACGGTCCGGCGCCGACGATCCTCGCGTTCTTCCTCAACACCGCGATCGACCAGCGGATGGCGGCGTTCAAGGCCGAGCACGGCCGCGAGCCGTCCGAAACCGAGGCCGCCGAACTGCGCGAATGGGCGCTGCGCAACGTCCGCGGCACCGTGCAGGCGGACATCCTCAAGGAGGACCAGGGGCAGAACACCTGCATCTTCTCCACCGAGTTCAGCCTGCGCATGATGGCCGACATCCAGGAATGGTTCATCGAGCACGGCGTCCGGAACTTCTACTCGGTGTCGATCTCCGGCTATCACATCGCCGAGGCCGGGGCGAACCCGATCTCGCAGCTGGCGTTCACCCTGTCGAACGGTTTCACCTACGTCGAGAGCTACCTCGCGCGCGGGATGGACATCGACGACTTCGCGCCGAACCTGTCGTTCTTCTTCTCCAACGGCATGGACGCCGAGTACTCGGTACTGGGCCGGGTCGCGCGGCGGATCTGGGCGGTCGCGATGCGGGAGCGCTACGGCGCCAACGAGCGCTCGCAGAAGCTCAAGTACCACGTGCAGACCTCCGGCCGGTCGCTGCACGCGCAGGAGATGAGCTTCAACGACATCCGCACCACGCTGCAGGCACTGTGCGCGCTCTACGACAACGCGAACTCCTTGCACACCAACGCTTTCGACGAGGCGATCACCACGCCGTCGGAGAGCTCGGTGCGGCGCGCGATGGCCATCCAGATGATCATCAACAAGGAGTGGGGCCTGTCGAAGAACGAGAACCCGCTGCAGGGCTCGTTCATCATCGACGAGCTGACCGACCTGGTCGAAGAGGCCGTGCTGCTGGAGTTCGACCGGATCTCCGAACGCGGCGGCGTGCTGGGCGCGATGGAGACCGGCTACCAGCGCGGCAAGATCCAGGACGAGTCGATCCTCTACGAACGCCAGAAGCACGACGGCACGCTGCCGATCATCGGCGTCAACACCTTCCGCAACCCGAACGCCGGCGAGGACGACGTCGAGGTGGAACTCGCGCGGGCGACCGAGGACGAGAAGCGTTCGCAGCTGGAGCGGCTCGAGGACTTCCAGCACCGGCACCACGCCGAGGCGCAGGTCGCGCTCAAGACGCTGCGCGAGGCCGCGACCCGCGGCGGCAACCTGTTCGGTGTCCTGATGGACGCGGCGCGGGTGTGCTCGCTCGGCCAGATCACCGAGGCGTTCTTCGAGGTGGGCGGGCAGTACCGGCGCAACGTCTAGCGGCGCGGGAATATCGCGGCGCGTGTCCGGGTAGTTGCTGGACATGGAGATCGGAATCGCCACCTTCATCACCGATGAAGGCATCAGGCCGGACGTCCTCGCCGCAGCCGTCGAAGAGCGCGGGTTCAGCTCGCTCCACATCGCGGAGCATTCGCATATCCCGGTCAGCCGGGAAACGCCGTACCCGGGCGGCGGCGAACTGCCGCGCGTGTACTACCGGACCCTGGACCCGTTCGTCGCGCTGACGGCGGCGGCCGGGGCCACCTCGACCCTGAAGCTGGGGACGGGCGTCGCGTTGCTGCAGCAGCGCGACGTCATCCACACGGCGAAAGAGGTCGCTTCGCTGGACCTGGTCTCGCGAGGCAGGTTCGTCTTCGGTGTGGGCGTCGGGTGGAACCGGGAGGAAATGCGCAATCACGGCACGGATCCGCGTACCCGTGGCGCGCTCGTCGACGAGCAACTGGCCGCGCTGAAGGAGATCTGGACCAAGGACGAGGCCGAATTCCACGGCGAGCACGTCGACTTCGACCCGATCTTTGCGTGGCCGAAGCCGGTGCAGAAGCCGCATCCGCCCATCTACATCGGTGGTGCGGGGGAGAAGGCGATGCAGCGGATCGCCAAGTACGGCGACGGCTGGCTGCCGCACGCGCACACTCCGCCGGAGGAGCTTCGCCGGGCTCGTCAGTGGCTGGCCGACCAGGGGCGTAGCGACATCAAGTTTTCAGCCTTCGGTGCCACCCCGGAAGAGGACGCGCTGGGCAGGCTCGTCGAGGGCGGCGTCGACGAGGCGACGCTCTTCCTGCCGACCGAACCCGAAGCGGCGACACTGGAACGACTCGACCAGTTCGCGAAGGTCGCCGACAGCTTTCGAAAGGGGCAACAGGCGTGACTGAGGTTCAAATCGGCTTGGCCGCGGCGCTCGAGCAGTTCTCGCCTCGCGAGTCGATCCGGCTGGCGGCGTTGGCCGAACAGCACGGGTTCTCCGGCCAGATGGCGGCCGACCACTTCCAGCCGTGGGTCCCTCAACAGGGTGAAGCGTCCTTCGTGTGGAGCGTGCTCGCGTCGTTGGCGGAGAACACCACGGGCGACCTCGGGCCGGGCGTGACGTGCCCGTCGTTCCGGCTGCACCCTTCGATGGTGGCGCAGGCCGCGGCGACGCTGGAGGCGACCTACCCGGGCCGGACCTGGCTCGGCATCGGTTCCGGCGAAGCGCTCAACGAACACATCATCGGCGGGTACTGGCCCGAAGCGCCGGAGCGGGTACGGCGGATGTTCGAGGCGCTCGAAGTCATCCGGAAACTGTTCACCGGCAAGGACGTCAAGCACAGCGGCGAGTTCTTCAAGCTGCACACCACCCGGCTGTGGACGCTGCCGGACGAGCCGCCGCCGATCTACATCGCGTCGGCCGGCCCGTACACCTCGCGCAAGACCGGCGAGCTCGCGGACGGGCTGATCACGCCGGGCGCGTCGATCGAAAAGCTGGCGGGGATCCTCGACAACTTCGGTACCGGCGCGCGCAAGGCGGGCAAGGACCCGGACTCGATGCCGAAGCTGCTGCAGGTGCATCTGTCGTGGGCCGAGGACGAGGAGACGGCGTGGGCCAACGCGATGGACCAGTGGCCCAACGGCGGCATGAAGTTCCCGAAGGCCGACATCCGGTCGCCGTTCGACTTCGCGCAGATGGCGAAACTGGTGCGGCGTGAGGACTTCGAGGGGCGCATGGTCGTCTCGTCCGACCCGGACGTGCACCGTGAGGCGCTGCAGAAGTACGTCGACGCCGGCTTCAACCGGATCTACATCCACAACGTCGGCCGGAACCAGGACGAGTTCATCGAGACCTTCGGGCGGGACGTGCTGCCGAAGCTGACGGCCTGACGCGCCTCGGCGCTGCAATGAAGGGGCCATTCATAGCAAAATTTGCTATGAAAGGCCCCTTCATTGCGCGCGAAAGGCCTGCTGGGCCGCCGGGGAGAGCAAGGGACCTTTGCTACCACTTCGGGTCCCGGACTCTCGCGTGTCTGGAGCCGGAACTCGCATGATCAGGAGGCGAACTCCCGTCCCGGGTGTGTTCGGCCTCCCAGCACGCGAGTTCCGGCTTCAAGCACGCGAGTTCCGGCTTCAAGCACGCGAGTGCGGGGTCTGGACACGCGAGTTCCGTCTCCAGACACGGGTAGCCGGCGTGTTCTGGGGGCCGGCACTGTGCCGGCCGTCAGACGTTCTTGTCCAGCAACAGGTGCACCGACAGCTCCAGCCGGTTCGCGACGTCGGCCGCCGAAGCGCGCCGGGTCACCCAGGCGACCAGATTCGCCATCCAGACGTCGGCGATGACGTGGAAGATGTCGCGATCGGCTTCGGTCGGGTCCTCGATGCCCATCGCCTTGGCGAACATGTTCTCCATCAGCCGCCCGACCTGTTCGACCTCGGCGGCCGCGGTCGTGTCGGCGAACATGAACGCGCGGACCATCGCCTCGGTCAAGTGCGGGTCTCGCTGCATGAGCCGGGTGTTGCGGCCGAGGACGAACATCAGCCGCTCGCTCGGGGTGTCGCCGGGGATGGCGGCGCGGTCGAGTTTCTCCTGCGCGCGCTCGAATTCCCTGGCCAGCCCGGAAACCAGCAGGTGGATCTTCGAGGGGAAGTAGCGGTACAGCGTGCCGAGCGCGACGTCCGCCTTCTCGGCGACAGCCCTCATCTGGACCGCGTCGTACCCGCCCTTGGCGGCGAGTGTCAGGGTCGCGTCGATGATGCGGCGCCGCCGGTCGCGCTGGGCCGCGGAGCCGAGTTCCTCGCCGCCCAGTGCGGAGAGACCGTTGCCGCTTCGCGCCTTCGCGCTCGTGGGTGCCTTGGCCTTCCCTGGCATCGCCACGTCCCCCTTCGTCGGAACTTGTTCCACTTTCCTCGCGTAGCGTACCTAAGCGGACGAACTGTTCAAGACGTGACCCACTGGGCAAGAAACTGTAACACGTTCTACACTCGCGGGTAGGTCCGGCGAGGAGGTCTCACCCGTGTCGATCGCGCTCACCGAAGAACAGGCGGCCTTGGCCGCGTCGATCCGTGCCTGGGCGGCCTCCATCCGCCCCATCGACGCCGTCCGAAATGGCCGGATCGCCGAGCCGCCGCCGGGGCTGGCGGAACTCGGCCTGTTCGGCGTGGCGATTCCCGAAGACGTCGGCGGAGCGGGCGGCACACTCGCCGATCTGGCCGCAGGGCTCGCCGAAGCGGCCGAAGCGCTCGTACCCGGCCCCGTCCTCGGGACAGCGCTGGGTGGAGCGTTGCTCGCGACGGTTCCCCAGCCCGCCAAGGAGATCCTGCCCGGTCTCGCGGACGGGACCGAACGGCTGGCGGTGGTGCTGGGCGGTGGTTTCCGGATCGCGGATTCGGTGGTCGACGGCGAATCGGGACCGGCTCTCGACGTTCACCCGTCGGCGTGGACGCTGGTCTCCGACGGCGCCGTCTCCGCGCTCATTCCGCCCGCGGCGTCCGGAATGGACATCGAGCGATGCGAGCCGTTCGACCTCTCGCGGCCGGTCGGCCGGGTCCGGTGCGAGAAGGTGCGTGCCGAAGCGGTTTTCGACGCTCTGCCGGTGGATTCCTACGCCGCCACACTCGGTGCCGCCGAAGCCGCGGGGATCGCCCGATGGTGTCTTCGGACGGCCGTCGAGTACGCCAAGGTGCGAGAGCAGTTCGGCCGTCCCATCGGGTCGTTCCAGGCGATCAAACACTTGTGCGCGGAAATGCTGTGCCGGGCCGAAGCCACCGACGCGCTCGCATGGGACGCGGCGAGGGCGGCCGAAGACCCGGCGCAGCACGCCCTCGCGTCCGCGACGGCGGCGGCCTACGCACTCGACGCGGCCGTGGCCAACGCGAAGGACTGCATCCAGGTCCTCGGCGGCATCGGCTTCACCTGGGAGCATGACGCGCACTTCTACCTGCGGCGCGCGGTCGCCCTGCGGCAGTGGCTCGGTGGTTCCGCCCGCTGGCGTCGTCGCGCCGCCGAACTCGCCCTGCGCGGCGACCGCCGGACCTTGAGCGTCGACGTCGGCGAACACGCCGGACTCCGTGACCTGGTAAGCGAAATCGCCGCTCTGCCGGAGCCGGAGCGGCGGGTCGCGCTGGCCGATTCGGGACTGTTGGCCCCGCATTGGCCCGCGCCGTACGGCAGGGGCGCCACGGCCGCCGAGCAACTGCGGATCGACGCCGCCCTCGCCGAGGCGGACATCCGCCGTCCCGACCTGGTGATCGGCGCCTGGGCGATCCCGACCCTGCTGGAACACGGTTCCCCGGCACAGCGCGAACGGTTCGCCGCGCCCACGTTGCGCGGCGAGATCACCTGGTGCCAGTTGTTCAGCGAGCCCGAGGCGGGCTCCGATCTCGCGTCGCTCCGCACGACGGCCCGCCGCGTCGACGGCGGATGGCTGCTGAACGGCCAGAAGGTGTGGACCTCGCTCGCGCGCGAAGCCGATTGGGCGATCTGCCTGGCGCGGACCGACCCGGAAGCCCCGAAACACAAAGGGATCACGTACTTCCTCGTCGACATGACCGCCGAGGGGATCAGTACGCGGCCTTTACGCGAGATCACCGGTGACGCCGTCTTTAACGAGGTTTTCCTCGACGACGTCTTCGTGCCGGACGAGATGGTGGTCGGGGAGGTCGACGGCGGCTGGCGGCTGGCGCGGACGACGCTGGCGAACGAGCGGGTCGCCCTCGGGAGCGGGTCGGCGGTGGGGGAGGGCGTCGAGAACCTGCTCGCCACCCTGGGGGACGGCGCCGATCAGGAGAAACTCGGCGCGCTGATCGCCGACGGGAGCGCGTGTTCGGTCTTGGACCTGCGGGCGACCTTGAGGCGGCTCGGCGGCCAGGACCCGGGCGCCGAGTCGAGTGTGCGCAAGCTGCTCGGAGTGCGGCATCGGCAGGCGGTGGCGGAGTTCGCGCTGGAGGCGCTCGGTGAGAACGCTCTCGTGGCCGGAGATCCGGCGCAGCACGAGTTCCTGCTGACCCGGTGCCTCAGCATCGCGGGCGGGACGACTCAGGTGCTGCTGTCGCTGACGGCCGAGCGGTTGCTGGGGCTGCCGAGGTCCTAAAGCCGGGTCCTGAAAGTTCCTCTCACGCGTCTTTGAGGTGTCGTGACCGGTCACTTCACGACACATCGGGGCATGACCGGACCTGTCACGGCACTGCCGCCCGCCCGCTGTCGGTCCCGTGCTCTAACGTGCGGGGCGTGGAGTTCGGCACAGGAACCCAAGCCACCTTCGTCCCCTCGGATCCCCCGCGGGACGGAGTGCTGGCGCTCTGGGGAGACGGCGTAGCGGGTGACACCGCGATCGAACTCGTGCTTCCGGCAGGCAAGATCTTCCGGCGCACGAAGGTCGACGCGGCGCTCGTCCCGTTGTCACGGGCGATTCCGCGGCTGCTCACCGCGGAGGGCGACCTGAGCCCGGCCATCGCCGCGTGGTCGGCCGTCGCCGAAGCGGGGGTGAACCTCATCGCCCGCGGCAGGCTGCTGCCCGCGGCCTCACCCGGCGGGGTGGATTCGTGGCGGGTCGGCCCGCTCGACGTCGCCGACGAGGAGATGCTGCGCGGGCTCGCCGCCGCGCTGCCTCCCGAGGCGCACGCGCTGCCGTTGTCCGGGCTGAAACGGATCCGGCTGCATTCGCCGGAGTCGTTGATCCGCGCGTTCTGGGACGCGACGGCGGACGTGCTGGTCCGCACGCCCGCCGCGAGCGTCGCGGCGGGCGGTCCGGCGTTCGCGGCCGCCCAGCCGACGCTGGTCGGGCCGGACGGTGCCGCGTGGCTGGCGGAACTGAGCGCCCGGCAGGCCCAGGGCGCGCATCTCGTCCTGCGCATGGAGGTACACGAGCCCGAAGACCCCACAGCCCCCGAAGAAGAGCCCACGTTCGAGGCCGTCCTCGCCGTGCGGAGCGCCGCTGATCCGAGCCTGATCGTCGAGGCGGCGACGCTGTGGGACGCGCCGGAGGCGGTGCTGGAACGCATGGGTGAGCAGGTCGAGACGCAGCTGCTGCTCGGCCTGCGGCGAGGCGCCAGGGCGTGGGCGCCGCTCGGCCGCATGCTCCAGTCGGCCGCCCCGACCGGGCTGGCGCTGGAGTACGACGAGGTCGTCGACCTGCTGACCCACGGGGACGCGGCGCTGGGCGGGGCCGGCATCGAGGTGCAGTGGCCGAAAGACCTCTTCGCGGGCGAGCTCAAGGCGAAGGCGAGCGCGACGCAGACACCGGGCAGCGTCACCGGCCCCGAGTTCACGCTCAAGAGCCTGCTGCGATTCCGCTGGCGGATGAGTCTCGGGGACGAGGACCTCACTGACGCCGAGGTCACCGCGCTCGCGGAGGCGAAACGGCCGCTGGTGCGGCTGCGGGGCAAATGGGTCAAGGTCGATGCTCGGCTGATCGCCAAGGTGCGCGCCCACCGGGCGAAGAAGCTGTCCGGGGCGGAGGCGCTGGCCGCAGCGCTCACCGGCGAACTGGAGCTGGACGGCGAAAAGGTCGAGTTCACCGCCCCGTCGGCGCTGACGGGGCTGCTCCAGCGAATCCGCGAAAGCGCCGCGGAACCGATCGAGCAGCCCGCCGAACTGCGGGCCACCCTGCGGCCGTACCAGAAGGCGGGTCTCGCTTGGCTGGCGACGATGACCGGGCTCGGTCTCGGCGCCTGCCTCGCCGACGACATGGGGCTCGGCAAGACGATCCAGCTCATCTCCCTGCACCTGCACCGCCGTCCGCGTGGCGAGGGTCCCACGCTCGTCCTGTGCCCGACGTCGCTGCTGGGCAACTGGGAACGGGAATTCGCCCGGTTCGCGCCGGATATCCCGGTGCGCCGGTTCCACGGTGGCGGACGGCATCTCGACGATCTCGCGCCGGACGAGGTCGTGCTCGCCACGTACGGCGTGCTCCGCCGGGATCGCGAAGCACTGTCCGAAGTGGACTGGGGGATGATCGCCGCCGACGAGGCGCAGCACGTCAAGAACCCGCTTTCGGCCACCGCCAAGGAATTGCGGAAGATCCCGGCCGCCGCGAAGGTCGCGCTGACCGGGACACCGATGGAGAACCGGCTCACCGAGCTGTGGTCCATCATCGACTGGACGACGCCGGGCCTGCTCGGTTCGCTCGACGGGTTCCGCCGCAAGGTCGCCCGCCCGATCGAACGCGACCGTGACGCCGCCGCCACCGAACGGCTGGCCACGACGGTCCGGCCGTTCCTGTTGCGCCGCAAGAAGACCGACCCGGACATCGCCCCCGAGCTCCCGCGGAAGACCGAGACCGACCGGTTCGTCCCGCTCACCGCCGAGCAGACGACGCTGTACGAGGCCGTGGTCCGGGAGAACCTCGCGATGATCCGCGAGCTGGACGGGGTGGCCCGGCGCGGGCAGGTGCTCAAACTGCTCACCGAGCTCAAGCAGATCTGCAACCACCCGGCGCAGTACCTCAAGGAACCCGGCGTGCTGCACGGCCGGTCCGGCAAGCTCGCCGCGTTCGAAGAGCTGCTCGACGTCATCCTCGACGAGGGCGACAGCGTGCTCGTGTTCAGCCAGTACGTCCAGTTGTGCCGCCTGCTGGAGAAACGCCTGGCCGAACGCGGGCTGCCGACGATGCTGCTGTCCGGGTCGAGCACGCCGAAGGCCCGGGAGGACATGGTCGCCCGGTTCCAGGCGGGCGAGGTCCCGGTTTTCCTGCTCTCGCTCAAGGCGGGCGGGGTCGGGCTCAACCTGACCAAGGCCACCCACGTGATCCACTACGACCGCTGGTGGAACCCGGCCGTCGAGGACCAGGCCACCGACCGCGCGTACCGGATCGGGCAGGACAGGCCGGTCCAGGTGCACCGGCTGATCGCCGAAGGCACGCTCGAGGAACGCATCGCCAAGGTGCTGGAGACCAAACGCGGGCTGGCCGACGCGGTCATCGGCGCCGGCGAGGACTGGATCACCGAGCTGTCCGACGACGAACTCGCCGACCTGGTCCGGCTCGGGGGGACGTGATGCCCGGCGTGACAGGGCGGAAACGGCGCACCTTCGGCAACACGTGGTGGGGCAAGGCGTGGGTCGAGGCGTTGGAGGAGCGCGCCAAGCTCGACCCGAACCGCCTGCCGCGAGGCCGGACGTACGCGCGCAAGGGCACGGTCAGCAAGCTCGCGGTCGGCGCGGGCGAGGTGACGGCCTGGGTGCAGGGCAGCCGGGCGGTGCCGTACCGGGTGACCATCCACATGCGGGCGTTCACCGAGCCGCAGTGGGAGAGCCTGCTCGGCATGGTCGGCTCCCGGCTCGGGCATGTCGCCGCCCTCCTCGACGGCGAGCTGCCCGGCGAGCTGGCCGAGGACGCGCGGACCGCCGGCGCGGATCTGCTGCCCGGCCCCGGCGATCTGCGCCCGAAGTGCTCCTGCCCGGACAGCGCGAATCCGTGCAAACACGTCGCCGCGGTGTACTACCTGGTCGCGGACGAGGTCGACGCCGATCCGTTCGTGCTGTTCCTGCTGCGAGGCAGGCCGAGGGAGGCCGTGCTCGCGGAACTGCGGTCCCGCCGCGCCCCCGCGAGCGAGCCGGGCAAGCGGGTGCGCGCCCCCGCCGCGCCGGGGGTGGACCCGCGACGCGCCTACACCCGGCGGATCGCCGCGCTGCCACCGCGGCTGGCGGTCCCGGGCACGGTCGGGCCGCCCGCGGTCCTCGACGTCGATCCGCCGCACCGCACGGGCTGGAGCGGGGAGATGTTCGTCGAACTGGCGGCCGATGCCGCCGCGAGGGCCTGGGAGCTGCTGGTGATGGGGCCCGAGCGCGAAGTGGAGCTGTCGTTCGAGGAAGACCTCGCGCGCCGCGCGGCCGCGGGCGATCCTCACGGGGTCGCCGAACTCGCCGAGGCCGCGGGAGTCCCGGTGCGGGAGCTGGCCGTCTGGGCGCAGGCCTGGCGTGAGGCGGGCCGGGGCGGGATGGCCGTGGTGCGGGAGCCCTGGCGGCCCGGGCAGGCGCCGCTCGCGCAGGCCAGGGCGGACCTCGCCGAATCGGGGTTGCCGGGAACGCCCAAGACGTGGCGGAACCGGATCACCCAGGGCGATCTGCAGCTGCGCTATGGCCGTGATGAACGGTGGTACCGGTTCGTGCGCGACGGCGAAGGCTGGCGGGTGGACGGGCCACCGTCCACGCGGCCGACGGACGTGATCTACCCGCCCTGACGCCCAGCCTCGTGAGTGGCGGTTTGGGGTGTTAACCCCAAAACCACCCACAAACCCCCGGAGCCTCGGCCCGGGGGGGTGGGAAACAACCACAACCAGTACAACCCCCCCCCCCCCCCCCCCCCCCCCCCCCCCCCCCCCCGCCCCCCCCCCCCCCCCCCCCCCCCCCCCCCCCCCGCGCGGCTGGTGGCCGTCTGCCCCACACCCCCCCCCCCCCCCCCCCCACGACCCGCTGGACCGTCGCCAGGTGCGGTAGCTCCACTCCAGGAACCGTTCCACCCCGCGCACGACGTGGGCGCTGCGGATCGAGGGGAAGACGTCGAAGGCGTGCTGCGCGCCGGAGATCTCCGCGTACGCGACCTCACGCTGGGACTTCTCCCGGAGACGTCGCACGAATTCGCGGGCTTCGCCCACCGGCACCAGCGAGTCGTGGACGCCGTGGATGACGAAGAACGGCGGCGCGTCCTCGGTGATCCGGTCCAGCGGGGACGCCGCGATGTAGTCGTCGAGGAAGTTCACCGGATCCCTGTCCGCCTCGAAGACGTGCCGGGCGATGAGCGTCTTGAGCCGGGTCTGGCTGGAGCGCCGCCCGCTGGTCGCGGCGAAGTCGTACACGCCGTAGTGCGGGGCGCATGCCTGGATGCTCGTGTCGGCTTCGGTGAAGCCGGGCTGCAGCGCCGGGTCGTTGGCGGTCAGCGCCAGCAGCGCGGCGAGATGCCCGCCCGCGGATCCGCCGGTGACGGCGACGAAGGACGGGTCGCCGCCGTAGGACTCGGCGTTGTCCCGGATCCAGGCCAGCGCGCGTTTCGCGGCGACGATATGCGCGGGCCAGCGGGCGGCGGGGGAGAGCGGATAGTTGATCGCGACGCAGATCCAGCCGCGTTTGGCCATGTGCAGCATCAGCGGCAGGCCCTGCTGGTCCTTGTTGCCGATCACCCAGGCGCCGCCGTGCACCTGAAGCAGGATCGGCGCGCCGATGACCGGTTCGCGCGGGGCGTAGACGTCCAGCAGGAATCGCTTCCCGCCGGGCGCGTAGGCGATGTCGCGGGTCCGCCGGACCTCGGGATCGCGCATGCGGAACGGCATGGCCAGCTGGCCCCACGGCGTCGCGAGGTCGGTCGGGCTCGGCGGGTGCTCGAGTTCGTCGGCGTACGCCTCGCCGATGCCTTCGGTCAGCGCCGTCTCGATCTCGTCGCGGGCCCGCTGCGACTGCGCGATCAGCGTGCCGAGCCCGGCCGCCGACGCCGCCGCGAGGGCGAGCCCGGTCTTGCTCGACGCGCCCCGGTGCCGGGCGAGGTGCGCCGCCGTGTCGACCGCGGTGAGCGCGAGCAGATGCGGGGCGAGCTCGCCGGTGAGCCAGCCCGCGAAGAACGCCGGGATCGCCGTGCGGGCACCTCTCGGCGGCTTCAGCGCGTTCGCGGTGAGCGCGAGCTGGAGTGCCTGGCGGACGACGAAACTCGGCTGCATGGGCACCGATCCTACCGCCGGGTGAGTGCCTAGAACCGGTTGCAAAGTTCACTTAAGGTGATTCTCATGCAGAGGTTGAGTGGTCTGGACGCGAGTTTTCTGTACCTGGAGACACCGGCCCAGGTACTGCACGTGTGCGGGCTGCTCACCTTGGACGGTTCGACCATGCCCGGCGGCTACGATTTCGAGCGCTTCAAGGAGAAACTGGCCGAACGGGTCGAGCTGATCCCGGCGTTCCGGCGCAAGCTGCACAATCCACTCTGGAATCTCGCGCATCCGGTCTGGGTGGAGGACGAGGATTTCGACCTCGAAGCCCATGTTCACCGCATCGGCGTACCGGCGCCCGGTGACCGGCGGGAACTGGCCGAGCTCTGCGCCCACATCGCGGGACAACGGCTGGACCGCGCACGGCCGCTCTGGCAGTTGTACGTCATCGAAGGCCTGCCGGACGGCGGGATCGCGGTCCTGCTGAAGATGCACCACGCCAGCGTCGACGGGGTCGGCGGTGCCAGCCTGATCACCGCCCTCGCCGGGCTCGAACCGGACGCCCCGCTGCCCGAGATCGCGCCGGACGAACGTCGCAACGCGGACGTTCCCGGCAGGCGCGCGCTGTTCGGCTCGGGGCTGACGTCGTTCGCGAAACGTCCGGTCGAGCTGGTGAAACTGCTGCCCGACCTGCTCGAACTCGTGCCGAGATGGCTGGGCAAAGCGTTGCAGGGCAAGGGAATGCCGGTCCCGTTCACGGCGCCGCGGATATCGTTCAACGGGACGATCACCGCGCACCGCAGCGTCGCCTATGCCTCACTCGACCTCGACGACGTCAAGCGGATCAAGAACGCCTTCGGGGTGACCGTCAACGACGTCGTCCTCGCCGTGGTCGCCGGCGCGCTGCGGCAGTTCCTGCGAGATCGGGGCGAGCTGCCCGAAGATCCGCTGGTGGCGACCGTGCCGGTGTCGGTGCACGGACGTACCGAACGCGAGCACGGGAGCAACAAGGTCTCGGCGTTCTTCGCGTCGCTGCCCACCCATCTGGATGATCCCGCCGCGCGCGTGTTCATGCTCGCGGAGTCGAACCGGCTGTCGAAGGACCATCACCACGACATCGACGCGGACATGCTCCAGGACTGGGCGCAGTTCTCGGCGGCGACCATGTTCGGGCTCGCGGTCCGCGCGTATTCCGCGCTGCGCCTGGCCGAACGGCATCCGGTGGTGCACAACCTGGTGGTCTCCAACGTGCCCGGCCCGCCGATGCCGCTGTACCTGCTGGGCTGCCGGATCACCGGGCTCCACCCGCTCGGCCCGGTGTTCCACGGCGCCGGGCTCAACGTCACCGTGCTGTCCAACGCGGGCAGGGTCGACGTCGGCCTGCTCGGCGCCCGCGAACTGACCGGTGACCTGTGGCCGCTCGCCGACCACTTCGCCGACGCTGTCGCGGAACTGCTCAAGGCGACCTCCTAGATCCTCACCCCTTGCCGTCACGCCTCCTTCCGGTTAAGACTAGAACAGGTTTCAATATTGTGCCCGTTCGCCCCGGTGAGGAGCCAGTGTGGACTTCCAGTTCGACGAGACGCAGACCGAGGTCACCGCGCTGGCCGCGCGCGTGCTCGGCAAGGAGCGTGAGCCCGCGGACACGTGGCGCGCGCTGGCCGACGCCGGTCTGCTCGCCCTGGCGCTGCCCGCCGAACTCGGCGGCGACGGCCTCGGTGTCGCCGAAGTCGCCTTGGTGCTGACCGAACTCGGCCGCGTCGCCTCGCCGACGCCCGCGTTGGCGTCGCTGGCCTTCGGGGTCCTGCCGGTCGCCGCGCTCGGCGGCCCCGACCAACGTTCGGCGCTGCTCCCGCCGGTCGCGGCGGGCGAAGCCGTGCTCACCGCCGCGCTGCACGAACCCTCCGCCCCGTTCACCGTCCGGCCCGCGACCGTCGCGGAATCGGCCGGAGACTGGCGGCTGAGCGGCGTCAAGACCGGCGTGCCGTTCGCGGCGGAGGCGACCCGGATCCTGACGCCCGCCTCGCTGCCCGGCGGCACCGGCGTCTTCCTGGTCGATCCCCGCGCGGACGGCGTGACCCTGACCCCGACGAGAACCTCTTCCGGCACACCGGACTACACGATGACGCTGGACTCGGTCGCCGTCACCGACGCCGATCTCCTCAACGGGCACGGTCCCGGCGAGTCGATCGCGACGTTGCACAGGTTCGCACTCGCGGGCGCCGTGGCGTTCGGCGACGGGCTGCTCGCCGGCGCGCTCGCGCTGACCACGAAACACGTCGGCGAACGTGAGCAGTTCGGGCGCCCGCTGGCGGCGTTCCAGGCGGTGGCGCAACAGATCGCGGACGTCTACGTCGCTTCGAGGACGGTCCAGCTGGCCGCGCGGTCGGCGGTCTGGCGGCTCGCGGCGGGGCTCGACGCCGAGGCGGAACTCGACATCGCGGCGTACTGGCTGGCGGAGGAGGCGCCCGCGGCGCTGGCCGTCTGCCACCACCTGCACGGCGGGATCGGTGTGGACGAAACCTATCCACTGCACCGGTTCTCGTCGGCGGTCAAGGATCTGGGACGAACGCTCGGCGGCGCCGCTCATCGGCTGGCCGGTCTGGGCGAATTGGTGGCGGGGTGAACCGATGCTGATCGAACTGACCGCGGCGCAACACGAGTTGCGCTCCGAACTGCGCGAGTACTTCGCCGGATTGGTGAGCGCCGACGAGCGGCACGCGATGCTGCGGGAGCGGCACGGCCCGGTGTATCGCGAGATCGTGCGGCGGATGGGTCGCGACGGCTGGCTCGGCGTCGGCTGGCCGGAACAGTACGGCGGCCGGGGTTTCGGCGAGATCGAGCAGCACATCTTCGTCGACGAGGCCGCCCGCGCCGACGTCCAGTTGCCGTCGGTGACCCTGCAGACCGTCGGGCCCACGTTGCAGGCCTTCGGCACCGAGGAGCAGAAATCCCTGTTCCTGCCCAAGATCCTCGCCGGTGAAGTACATTTCGCCATCGGCTACACCGAACCCGACGCGGGAACGGATCTCGCCGCGCTGCGTACGACGGCGGTGCGCGAAGGGGACGAGTACGTCGTCAACGGCCAGAAGATCTTCACCACCGGCGGGCACGACGCCGACTACATCTGGCTCGCCGTCCGCACCGCGCCCGACGCGCCCAGGCACAAGGGCATCTCGATCCTCATCGTGGACACCCGCGATCCGGGCTATTCGTGGACGCCGATCATCACCTGCGACGGCGCGCACCACGTGAACGCCACCTACTACTCGGACGTGCGAGTTCCCGCGAACATGCTGGTGGGCAAGGAGAACGAGGGCTGGCGGCTGATCACCACCCAGCTGAACCACGAACGCGTCATGCTCGGCCCCGCCGGGCGGATCGGCGGTCTCCACGACCGCGTCCGCGAATGGGCGGCGTCGAGGAAGGCACCGGACGGCACGCCGTTGCTCCAGCTGCCCGACGTCCGGGCCGTCCTGGCGGAAACCCTGGCGACCGCCCGGATCAACGAGCTGCTGAACTGGCAGGTCGCGGCGTCGTCGGCGACCGGACCGGTGGCGGTGGCCGACGCGTCGGCCACCAAGATCGTCGGCTCCGAACGCATCCAGCGGCTGACCAGGAAACTGGAGGAGATCGTGGCGCGACACGGCGATCAGGCCGACGCCGAAACCGCGGAACTGGCGCGGTGGCTGGACGTGGTGGCCAAACGCAATCTGGTGCTGACCTTCGGCGGGGGCGTCAGCGAGATCCAGCGCGAGCTGATCGCCACCGCCGGACTCGGGCTGCCGAGGGTGCCGCGATGAGCATCCAGGAAGCCGCAGAACGCATCGCCGCGCGCGGGGAATCCGCGCCGAGGGCCGCCCGCGACGCGGTCAACCAGGCGATGGTCAACAACTGGGTCGAAGCCATCGGCGACCACAATCCCGTTTACGTCGACGAAGAGTTCGCCGCCAAGAGTGTCCACAAGGGACTCGTCGCGCCGCCCGCGATGGCGCAGGTGTGGACGATGGGCGGGCTGCACTGGACGAGGGCGTCGGACGATCCACTCGGCGCGATGATGGAGGTGCTCGACGAAGCCGGGTTCACCTCGGTCGTCGCGACGAACTCAGAGCAGAACTACTTCCGGTATCTGCGGCACGGCGAACGCGTCGCCGCGACCGCGAAGCTCGAAAGCGTCGTCGGGCCCAAACGTACCGCGCTGGGCGAAGGCTGGTTCGTCACGACGAAGACCACCTGGTACGTCGGCGACGAAGCCGTCGCGGACATGGTGTTCCGGGTGCTGAAGTTCCGTCCGCCGGGCGCCGAGCCCGCCAAAACGGCCGCGCCCGTGTTGCGGCCAGTGATCAGCAAGGACACCGAATTCTTCTGGGCGGGCCTGCGGGAAGGCGAGCTGCGGATCCAGCGGTGGGGTGAGACCCTGCGGCATCCGCCCGGCCCGATGCCGCCGGACGGCGACTTCGACGCGAAGCCGGACTACGTCGTCGCGTGCGGTCGCGGCACGGTCTACAGCTACGTGGTGCACCACCATCCGAAGGTCCCCGGCAAGGAACTGCCGTTCGTGGTCGCGCTCGTCGAACTGGAAGAGGGCGTCCGGGTGATGGGCGAGCTGCTCGACGCCGATCCCGAATCCGCCCACATCGGACTCCCGGTGGAGGCGGCCTTCGTGAAGATCGACGAGGAACTGACGTTGCCCGCTTGGAGGGTCGCGCGATGAAGGACTGTCCGGTCGGCACCGAGCTGCCGCCGCTGAAGATCGAGGCCACCCCGACGTTCGTGGTGAGTACCGCGCTGGCGACGCGGGATTTCCAGGACGTCCACCACGACCGGGACGCGGCGGTGCAGCGCGGGTCCAAGGACATCTTCCTCAACATCCTCACCGATACCGGTCTGGTGCAACGGTTCGTCACCGATTGGGCGGGGCCGGAGGCGTTCGTGCGGTCGATCAAGATCCGGCTCGGCGTGCCCTGCTACGCCTACGACACGCTGACCTTCACCGGACAGGTCATCGAAAGCGACGGCGACGACGTGGTGGTCTCGGTGTCCGGTGTGGACAGTCTCGGCGAGCACGTGGTGGGAACCGTGGCCCTGACGCTGGGAGGCGAACGATGACCCTGTCCGGGCGGGCGGCCATCGCCGGGATCGGCGCCACGGAGTTCTCGAAGGACTCCGGGCGCAGCGAGCTCCGGCTGGCGGCGGAAGCGGTTTCGAGCGCGGTGAAGGACGCCGGGCTCACTCCGTCCGATGTGGACGGTCTGGTGTCGTTCACCATGGACGGCAACAGCGAGATCGCCGTCGCACGGGAGCTCGGCATCCCCGAGCTCAAGTTCTTCAGCCGGATCCACTACGGCGGCGGGGCCGCGGCCGCGACCGTGCAGCAGGCCGCGATGGCCGTCGCGACCGGGGTCGCGGACGTCGTCGTCGCGTACCGGGCGTTCAACGAACGGTCCGGGACGCGGTTCGGGCAGGTGTCCTCGGCCGCGGCTGGGCAGGTGAACTCGTCCGGCGTCGACAACGCGTTCCATTACCCGATGGGCATCGCGACCCCGGCCGCGACCGTCGCCATGCTCGCCCGGCGCTACATGCACGAGTACGGCGCGACCAGCGAGGACTTCGGCCGGGTGGCCGTCGTCGACCGCGCCCGCGCGGCGACGAACCCGAAGGCGTGGTTCTACGGCAAGCCGATCACCCTCGAAGAGCATCAGGCCTCGCGCTGGGTCGCCGAACCGTTGCATCTGCTGGACTGCTGCCAGGAGAGCGACGGCGGGGTGGCACTGGTGATCGTCAGCGCCGAGCGGGCGCGCGACCTGCGGTACCGGCCCGCCGTGATCGCGGCGGCCGCGCAGGGGAGCGGGCCGGACCAGTACGTGATGACCAGCTACTACCGCGACGATCTCCCGGCGCTGCCCGAGATGGGCGTGGTGGGACGGCAGCTGTGGGAGCAGTCCGGCCTGGGCCCCGGCGATATGGACCTCGCCGTGCTGTACGACCACTTCACCCCGTATGTCCTGATGCAGCTGGAAGAACTCGGCTTCTGCGGGAAGGGCGAGGCCAAGGACTTCATCGGCGGGGGCACCCTGGAACTCGACGGGAAGCTCCCGCTCAACCCGCACGGCGGACAGCTCGGGGAGGCCTACATCCACGGGATGAACGGGATCGCCGAAGGTGTCCGTCAGCTCCGGGGCGACGCCGTCAACCAGGTCGACGGGGCCGCACAGGTGCTGGTGACCGCGGGCACCGGCGTACCCACGAGCGGATTGGTGCTGACCGCGGGCTGAGATCACCTCAATGCCCGATGGTGTACTAGAGCGGTACCTGCCACGGTGAAGGGGTTACCGGCCGGGAGGTGCCATGTCTGGACCAATCGTCGTCGCGTGGACCCTGACCGCGGTGTTCGCCGCGCTCGTCCTGCCCTGCGTGCTGAGACTCGTCCGCTCGGACTATCGCGGCCAGGGCACGGCGGTCCGCAACGGCGACCTGGCCGAACTGCTGCTCGTCGTCGCCATGGTCGCGATGCTGTCCCCGGTCGGCGGCCCGATCCCCGCGGCCGGCTGGCAGGCGGTGCTGGCGCTGACGGCCGGCTGGTTCGCCGTCTCGTGGTGGAAGGGGCGGCGCTCCGGCCACACGTCGTGCGGGCATCACGCCGTGTCCGCCACCGCGATGCTGTTCATGGTGACGTTCATGCCGCACAGCGAGGTGAGCCACGGGCCGTGGCTGGTGATGTCCGGCCCCGGTGGCACTTCCGCGCTGTGGCTTTCGCTGCTGTTCGGCGGCGTGGCCGCGTACTTCGCGGCGGACGCCGTACGCGCCGGGGTGCTGGCGGCGCGGGGCGCCTCGGCCTCCGGTCAGACGTCGCGGCGGGTGTGCCGGGTGATCATGGGGCTCGGGATGGGCTACATGCTCCTGGGCGCGGCGGTCTAGCGGCTCAAGGGGACACGGCGGACGACGCCGGCCTCGGCGGTGCCCGCGTCCGGCAGGCCCTCGGCCGGGTTGTCCGACGCCCACTTGCGGGCGTCGGCGATGTCCTTGTTGAGCGCGACGATCAGCGCCTCCGACGACGGGTACGCCTCCTGCTCGCGCAGGTGATGGCCCAGCCACACGGTCAGCACCTCGCCGTAGAGGTCGCCGCTGAAGTCCAGCAGATGCGCCTCGACGAGCCGGTAACCGTCCGCGCCGTAGTAGGTCGGCCGCCTGCCGACCGAGACCGCGGCCGCGATCCGGGTGCCGTCGGCGCGTTCGGCCCAGCCCGCCCACACTCCGTCGCCGACTTGGCCGTCTTGGTCGCGCAGCGCGATGTTGGCGGTCGGGAAGCCCAGTTCCCTGCCCCGCTGATCGCCCTTCTCCACCTGGCCGCGGACCACGAAGTACTCCGTCGTCATGCCGCTCCCGTCCCTGCCGTCACGAAAGCCATGAATACCACGCCTCGCTGCCGAGGTCGACCGCCGTCCACGCCGCGAGAGTGTCCACTGTGTACTCGGTCACGTGGTCGTGACGAGCCGGTACCCCAGGTCGAGTTCCGTCCGGCCGAGCAGTCCGACGTGATGCCGGTGCCAGTGCCCGTCCGCGAGATCGGCGCGCAACCGCTCGACCGCCGTCGCGACGACGTTCTGGTCCAGCAGGGCCACCCCGGACATCCCCGCGCGCACGCGCTCTGACAGGTAGGCCTCCGGCCTGCGCCAATACGCGCCGAGGAATCCGTCCACGCAGTCCGATGGCACCGGCAGGGGTGCGACCGTGGGCGTCAGGCCCGCCTCGGTCAGCTCTTCGACGACGCGGTCGAGACAGGCCAGCCGGCTTTCGTGTTCGGCGATCTCCGGCAGATAGTCCCGCACCAGCCAGAACCGCGCGAACACCGCCTGATCCCAGGTCACGATCACCTGGCGGCGGGAAACGCGCCGCAGCTCGGCCAGCCCGGCGGTCACATCGGTCCAGTGGTGGACGGTGAGCACCGCCAGCGCGGCGTCGAAGGCACCGTCGGCGAAGGGCAGCCCTTCCGCGCACGCCTGGACGGCGGGGGCCGCGGTGGCGGGACGCTGCGCGATCATCCGCCGCGACGGTTCGACGGCCACCACGTCGCGGTCTTCCGGCTCGTAGGAACCGGCTCCGGCGCCGACGTTGACCACCGAGCGCGCGTCGCCGAGGGCCGCGGTGACGGCGGCGGCGACGCGGGGGTCCGGGCGTCTCGATCGCGCGTAGTCCCGGCCGAGTTCGGCATACGGGTCCGAGATCAAGGGGCGCACCTGCCCGAGTCTAGCCAGAGCCGCTATCTGCGGGAACGATGATTCAGTCTGTCGTGGTCAAGAAAGTGTCGGAAAGGACGGGTGCGTCGTCCCGGTCCGGCGCGGTGGTCGCGATCAGCAGCCCGGCGGGCTCGCGCCAGACCCGGGTCCGCAGCGGTTCGCCGGGGAAGACGACGCCGGCGAACTTGGCCGAGAACGACGCGACGCGGGCGGTGTCGCCGTCGAGGAATTCGTCGGTGACGGCCTTGGCGATGACGCCATAGGTGCACAGGCCGTGCAGGATCGGCTTGTCGAACCCGGCCGCCGCGGCGAACGCGGGATCGGCGTGCAGGGGGTTGCGGTCCCCGCAGAGCCGGTAGAGCAGCGCCTGTTGCGGCAGCGTCGGGGTGTCGATGACGGCGTCCGGCTCCCGCGACCGGCGTTCGATCCGGTCGGACGGGCCGCGTTCGCCGCCGAAACCTCCTTCACCGCGGGCGAAGATGCTCGACCGCAGTGTCCACAGTGGAGTCCCGTCGGAGTCGGTGGCGACCGTCTCGTTCACGATCACCGCCGCCTTGCCCTTGTCGAAGACGTCGACGATCCGCGTCCGCGCCACGGCCTTCCCCGAGACCGGGATGGGCCGGTGCGCGATCACCTCCTGCTTGCCGTGCAACACTTTCCCGAGGTCGACCTCGACGCCGGGGAACGAGACCGCCGGCGGTTCGAACACCCGCAGGTTCGCGGCCACGGTGGCGAACGTCGGCAGCACCTGGAGCCCGTCCTCGTAGGTGTAGCGAAGTTCGCGCGGGCTCATCGGATCCGCGCCGGCGCCCAGCGCCAGGTGGTAGAGCTGCACGTCCGACGCGGTCCAGGCGAAGCTCACCTCGCCGAGGTCGGCGCCGATCGCGACCGAAGGATCGATGGGCACGGAGACTCCTCAGATGCTGTGGGTTTGTTCGGGACAGGGCGAACTCGCGTGTCCGAAGGCGGAACTCGCGTGATCAGAGCCGGAACTCGCGTGATTGAAGGCGGAACTCGCGGGTCATGTGTCATTCGGCTCCAGACACGCGAGTTACGGCTCCAGACACGCGAGTTACGGCTCTGGACACGTGTGTCGTCCGGCTGGAAGCCTTCGCGTCTCCACAGACCGACCGAGGAAACCATCGGCACCTCCTACTCGTAGGTGACGGTGACCTCGTCGGTCAGCGGCAGGGACTGGCACGCCAGCACGATGCCTTCGGCGATGTCGTCGCCGTCGAGGACCTCGTTGTTCAGCATCTTCACCTCGCCGGAGGTGACTCGGCACGCGCACGCGCTGCACTGGCCCTCGCGGCACGAATACGGCGCGTCGAAACCCTTTTCCAGCAACAGGTCCAACAGTTTCGTCCGACGTGGCCAAGCGAGCTTCTTCGTCTCCCCGTCGAGGGTGACGTCGAGCGACGCCGGGGTCTCGGCCTCTTCGACGGCGACGGGTTCGGCCGCCTCGAACGGATTCCCGCCCAGGGAAAGGAACCGCTCCAGATGGATCCGCTTGCGCGGCAGGCCGAGGTCCTTGAGCACCGTGCGCGCCGCGTCCATGAACGGGCCCGGACCGCAGATGAACGCCTCGTGCGCGGTGTACGGCGCCACCAGCGCGCGCAGGTGCGCCTCCGTCGGCAGCCCTTGCAGGCTCTCCAGCCAGTGCACGACGACCAGCCGGTCCTGGTACCGGGCGGCGAGGTCCGTCAGCTCGCGCGCGAAGATCACCGACCGCTCGTCGCGATTGGCGTACAGCAGCACCACCTTGCCGGTGCCGTGCGCCAGCGCGGATTTGAGGATCGACATCACCGGCGTGATACCGCTGCCGCCCGCGAGCAGCAGGAAGTCCTCGTCGAGCGACGCGGGGCTGAACACCCCGGCCGGCGGGAGGACCTGGACCTCTTGGCCAGCCTGGAGGTTGTCGCAGAGCCAGTTCGACCCGTAGCCGTCGGCGGTGCGTTTGACGGTGACCTGCACCCGGTTCTCATGCGGCGCGCTGGACAGCGAGTAGCAGCGGGCCACCGAACCGGTCCGCTCGCTCGGCACGCGAACGGTGAGGAACTGCCCTGGGGCGTAAGCGAAAACTGAGACGTGCTCGGCCGGGATCTCGAACACGATCGAGCGCGCGTCGGCCGTCTCGGCGATCACCTCGGCCACGGTCACGGTGACGGGACCGCTCATTCGGGCACCTCCAGCAGGCCGTCCTTCAACGCGGCGTCGATGCTTTCGCTGAGCTTGCCGCAGGTGTCGAGCAGCGCCGTCTGCGCCCCGGAAGCCTTCTGCTCGGCGAACACC
The DNA here is from genome assembly GCF_044765885.1 of Amycolatopsis sp. NPDC102389. Classification (NCBI taxonomy): domain Bacteria; kingdom Bacillati; phylum Actinomycetota; class Actinomycetes; order Pseudonocardiales; family Pseudonocardiaceae; genus Amycolatopsis; species Amycolatopsis sp. NPDC102389. The sequence goes on along the minus strand of NZ_JBIWKX010000006.1, from coordinate 65,227 downwards.
GGGCAGCTGCGGGACGCGTCCGACGTCCACTGGATGCTGGTGTGCTGCATGCTGTTCTTCTTGACCAGCACGCAGGTTCCGCACGCGCGGCAGCTCAGCGGCCGCAGCCCGGCGGTGAGGAATTCGACGGTCTCGGGCTTCACACCCCGGCCTCTTCCGCCTGCTGCCGTGCCAGGTTCTCGGCCACCTCCGCCGCCCAGACCTCGTTGGCGCGGCTGGTGTCCACTTCGAACTCGAACCGGCGGGTCATGTCCTCGGTGACGTCGGCCGCGTCCACATAGAACTGGTCGTACCAGCGGCGCAGCTGGTACACCGGCCCGTCCTCCTCGCACAGCAACGGGTTGTCGATGCGGGTCTTGTTGCGCCAGATCTCGACGTCCTGCAGGAACCCGACGCCGATGCCCTTGGCGAACTTCCCCGCGATCTTGTCCGCGTGCTCGTCCGAGACGCCCTCGAACTTCTTCACGCTCACGCCCCACTGCAGCACGAACGAGTTCTCGGTGACCGGGTAGTGGCAGTTGATCAGCACGTTCTCGATCTCGAAACCCTGGTACGTGTTGAGCAGCTTGTTGATCATGTACGACGGGCCGAAGTACGACGCCTCGGACCGCAGCAGGTTCTCCTCGCCGCCGTAGTTCGACGCCATTCCCTTGTCCGGGCGGCCCTTCGTGTTCAGGTACTGCGTGGCGATATGGCCCTCGAACACGTTCTTGAAGTAGGTCGGGAAGGCGTAGTGGATGTAGAAGAAGTGCGCCATGTCGACCATGTTGTCGATGATCTCGCGGCAGTTGGAGCCCTCGATGAGCACCGAATCCCAGGTCCAGTTGCTCCACTCGCCGGTGAACACGCCCTCGATCCGCGGGATGACGACGTCTTCCGGCGGCGGGTTGCCCTCCGGGTCGTGCCAGACGAACAACTGCTTGTTCTCCTCCAGCACCTGCCACGACTTCGTCCGCGCCCGCAGCGGAACCCGTTTGGCGTAAGGGATGGAGACGCATTTGCCGTTGCCGTTCCAGCGCCAGTCGTGGAACGGGCAGGCGATCTCGTCGCCCTTGACCTCGCCCTGGGTGAGGTCGCCGCCCATGTGGCGGCAGTACCCGTCGAGCACGTTCAGCTTGCCGGACGAATCGGCGAAGACCACCAGTTTCGTCCCGAACGCCGTGATGGCGTGCGGTTTCCCGTCGCGGAACGACTCGGCGAGGCCGAGACAGTGCCACCCGCGCGCGAACCGCGAAGGGGGCGCGCCCGCGTCGATCTGCCGTACGGATTCCGTCGTCATCGGCTGCCTCCCGCTTTGGTGTGATCTTGCTGCGCGAGGTGCTCGGCCGCAAGGTAGCCGAACACCATCGCCGGGCCGATCGTCGCGCCGGGGCCCGCGTAGGTGCGGCCCATCACCGCGGCGCTCGTGTTGCCCGCCGCGTAAAGCCCGTCGATGACCGACCCGTCCTCGCGCAGGACGCGCGCGTGCGGGTCGATCCTCAAACCGCCCTTGGTGCCCAGGTCACCGGGCACGATCTTCACCGCGTAGTACGGCGCGACGTCCAGCGGACCCAGGCTCGGGTTGGGTTTGTTCCGCGGGTCGCCGTAGTAGTGGTCGTACGCGCTGCGCCCGCGGTGGAAGTCCTCGTCCACGCCGCTTTTCGCGAAGCCGTTGAACCGGCGCACGGTGTTCTCCAGCGCGTCGGGCGGGACCTCGATCCGCTCGGCGAGTTTCGCGATCGTGCTCGCTTTGACCGCGATGCCCGCTTTGAACCAGCGGCCGGGCAGCGGCTGGCGCGGGCCGAGGCCGGTGAACATGTACCGGTTGCGGTTGCGCTGGTCGAACACCAGCCAGGTCGGGATGTTCTCGCCGGGACCGTCACCGTCGCCGTACATCGCGTGCACGGCCTCGACGTACGGCGCCGACTCGTTGACGAAGCGTTCGCCCCGCGCGTTGACCATGAGGCAACCCGGCCGCGACCGCTCGGCGAGCGCGAACCACGGGCCGCCGGTGAGCGGGATGGACGGCCCCCACCAGGCGTCGTCCATCAGGTCGACGGCCGCGCCGAGTTTGAGCCCGGCGTCGATCGCGTCGCCGGTGTTGGCCTCGGCGCCGACGGTCCACTCCGTACCGATGGGCGCCCGCTGGTACTTGACCCGCATCTCCTCGTTGCGCTCGAATCCGCCCGCGCCGAGGACGACGCCGAGCCGCGCGCGGATCGTCTTCTCCTCGCCCTCGTGGCGGACGACGACGCCGGTCACCCGGTCGCCTTCGATCTCGAGATCCACCAGGGGAGTGTTCAGCCAGACGGGGACTTCCGCCCGCCGAAGTCCTTCGCGCAGACCGGCCGCAAGCGCTTGCCCCATGGACAGAAGCCGCTGGCGGCGGATCCGGCCCGCCAGCCAGCGGCCACCGAGGCTCAGCACGCGAAGGATGCCGCGCGGGTGGCGGGCGAGCAGGCTCAGCCACCGGTAGTCCGCCTGGGTGATCGGAGCGCCCAGCGGGGGAGCGCTGTACGGCGGCTCCAGATTCGCCAGCTCCGGACCGAGCAGGTTGCCGTCGAGCGCGGCCGGCTCGACCGACCGGCCGCCGGCGCGCCCGCCGGGAGCCTCCGGGTGGTAGTCCGAATAACCGCGGACCCAGCGGAAGCGCAACGGTGTCTTGTCGCAGACGAAGGACAGGACCTCGGGGCCGCGGTCGAGGAAGGCCGACCGGAGTTCGGCGGGGACCACGTCACCGACGATCGCTTCGAGGTATTCGCGCGCCCGCTCCGGGGATTCCTCGATCCCGGCCGCCCGCAGCGCGTGGTTGCCGGGGATCCAGACGCCGCCGCCGGAGCGCGCGGTGGAGCCGCCGAAGTGGGCGGCCTTCTCCACGACCAGGACCTCGAGTCCCCGGTGGGCTGCGGACAGTGCGGCGGTCATCCCGGCGGCACCCGTGCCCGCCACGATCACGTCGAACTCCATACGCCCCTCACCTGAAACACGTTGTAGGAAGCATGTAGCAGCATCCGCGCTGCTCCAGTCACCATAGACGAGAACGTGTTCTAGTTCTAGGGTGGGCCCATGGACTCCCTCGTCGCGGATGTGGTGATCGTGGGTTTCGGTGCGGCGGGCGCGTGCGCGGCGATCGAAGCGGCCGACGCCGGTGCCCGGGTGCTCGTGCTGGACCGGTTCTCCGGCGGTGGCGCGAGCGCGGTCAGTGGCGGTGTCGTCTACGCCGGGGGCGGGACGGCGCAGCAGCGGGACGCGGGTGTCGACGACAGCGTCGACGCGATGTACGACTACCTGCGGCTCGAGGTCGGCGACGTCGTTTCCGAGGAGACCCTGCGGCGGTTCTGCGCGGGCAGTACGGAGATGATCTCCTGGCTGGAGGGCAACGGTGTCCCGTTCGAGGGGAGCCTGTGCCCGTACAAGACGTCGTATCCGAGCGACAAGCACTATCTGTATTACTCGGGCAGCGAGGCGGCAGGCGGCTTCCGCGACGCGGCCAAGCCCGCGCCGCGGGGGCATCGTGTGAAGGGGCCCGGCACTTCCGGGAAACTGCTGATGAAACGCCTGATGGAGGCCGTCCGGAGCCGCGGGATCCAGGTGCTGCCGCAGACGGCCGCGCGGAACTTGATCGTGGACGACGACGGGACCGTGACCGGTGTCGTGGTGTCCACCCTGCGGGACGCTCCCGCTCGCGTGCGGGCCACGCATCGGAGGCTGTCCGCGTATGCCGCGAAACCGGGGATCTACGTGCCGTCGCTGCGGAAGTCGTTGCACCGGCGGGCGGAGCGGATCGAACGCCGATATGGCCGTGAGCTGCGGATTTCCGCTATCCGCGGGGTCGTCCTCGCGGCGGGCGGGTTCATCGCGAACCGCGAGATGGTGCGCGAACACGCGCCCGCGTATCGAGGGGGACTGGCGCTCGGGACGTCGGCCGACGACGGATCCGGCATCCGGATGGGGATCGAGGCGGGCGGGGCGACCGCCGAACTCGGGCGGATCTCCGCCTGGCGGTTCATCACGCCGCCGTCGGCGTTCCTCGGTGGCCTGCTCGTGGACGAGACGGGCGGCCGGATCATCGACGAATCCCGGTACGGCGCCGCCGTCGGCGAACGCATGATCACCGAGCACGGCGGACGCGGCTGGCTCCTGGTCGACGACGCCATCGTCCAGGAGGTCAAACGGGACGCGCGCGGGCAAAGTCAATGGTTCCAAGGACTTCAGGTGCGGTACCTGCTTCGGCAACGGGTCGTCGCAGGGTCGCTCGACGAGGTCGCGCGCAAGGCGGGCGTCGATCCCGGCGGGCTGGCCGCCACTGTCGAGGCCGCTCGTTCCGGAGCGGATCCGGCGGGCAAACCGGCGGAATTCGCTCGGCCGCTGGATCGGGCGCCGTACTCGCTGATCGACGTTTCGATCAAGCCGAACCTCGGCTATCCGTGCCCGATGCTGACCCTGGGCGGCCTGGTCGTGGACGAGGAGACCGGCGTCGTCCGGTCCGGGGCCGGTGTCCCGATCCGCGGTCTGTACGCGGCGGGGCGGACCGCGGTGGGAATCTGTTCTAGGTCTTACGTGAGCGGCCTGTCGCTGGCCGACTGCGTGTTTTCCGGTCGGCGTGCCGGACTGCACAGTGCGCTCGACCGGGGATCGGTCGACAAAAACGAGAACGTGTTCTAGTCTTGGATCCGGTTCACGGAGTATGTCGAGAGAGGGAACGCATATGAGCGAGCACGCCGCGCAGGACGTGATCGCGGGGATCCGGGAGCTGCTGCCGGTCCTGCGGGAACGGGCGCAGGAGGCGGAGGACGCCAGGCGCGTTCCCGAAGAGTCCGTCAAATCCCTGCAGGAGACCGGGTTCTTCAAGATGCTGCAGCCGAAGACGTTCGGTGGCCTCGAAGCCGACCCGGTGAGCTTCTACACCGCGGTCAAACTCGTCGCGAGCGCCTGTGGGTCCACCGGCTGGGTCGCCTCCATCCTCGGCGTCCACCCGTGGCACCTCGGCCTGTTCGAGGCGCAGGCGCAGCAGGACGTCTGGGGTGACGACAGCGACGTCCGGATCTCCTCGTCGTACGCGCCGATGGGCAAGGCGGACGTCGTCGACGGCGGCTACCGGCTCAGCGGGCGCTGGAGTTTCTCCTCCGGCTGCGATCACGCGACCTGGGTGCTGCTGGGCGGGCCGACGTTCAAGGACGGCAAACCCGTCGACTTCTGCACCTACCTGGTGCCGATCTCCGACTACACGATCGAAGACGTCTGGGACACCGTGGGCCTGCGCGGCACCGGGTCCAACGACATCATCGTGAACGACGTCTTCGTGCCGAAGCACCGTGCGCTGAGCTTCATCGCGACGTCGAAGTGCAAAACGCCGGGGCAGGAGATCAATCCCGGGCCGCTGTACAAACTGCCGTACGGTTCGGTGCATCCGAGCACGATCACCGTGCCCATCATCGGGATGGCGCAAGGCGCGTACGACGCGCACGTCGAGTACCAGGGCAAGCGGGTCCGCGCGGCTTACGCGGGCGAACAGTCCAAAGAGGACCCATTCGCGAAAGTGCGGATCGCGGAGGCGGCGAGCGAGATCGACGCGGCCTGGCTCCAGCTGACGCACAACATCGACGAGCTGTACCAGCTGGCGTGCAAGGGCGAGAAGCTGCCGTTCCCCACGCGGCTTCGGGTCCGCCGCGACCAGGTTCGCGGCACGGAACGCGCGATCTTCGCGATCGACCGGCTTTTCGAGAACTCCGGCGGGCGAGCCCTGCAGGCCGGAACCCCGATCCAGCGTTTCTGGCGCGACGCCCACGCCGGCCGGGTGCACGCGGCGAACGACGCCGAGCGCGCCTACGTCATGTTCGGAACCGGCGCCTTCGGGCTGCCCGTCGAGAATGCGATGGTCTGATGACCGAAGCCAAGTACGTCACCGTCCAAGATGGACTCAAGCTGCATTACCACGAGGCGGGCGGGGAACATCCGGAGACGGTGATCCTGCTGCACGGCGGCGGGCCCGGCGCGTCGGCGTGGAGCAACTTCGGCCGCAACCTCCCGGTGTTCGGCAAGAACTACCGGACGCTGGCGATCGACCAGCCCGGGTTCGGCCGGTCGGACAAACCGACCGAGCACCCGCAGTACTTCCGGCACAGCGCGGACGCCGTGGTCGGGCTCATGGACGAACTCGGCATCGAGCGGGCGCATTTCGTCGGGAACTCGCTCGGCGGCGGGACTTCCGTGCGGCTCGCGCTCAACCATCCGAAGCGCGCCGGACGGCTCGTCCTGATGGGGCCGGGCGGGCTGAGCGTGAACCTGTTCGCGCCCGATCCGACGGAGGGCATCAAGAACCTCGGCCGGTTCAGCGCTCCGCCCGGGCCGAGCCGCGAGAAGCTCGAAGCCTTCCTGCGGATCATGGTGCACGACCAGTTGCTGATCACCGACGAACTGATCGACGAGCGGTTCGCCGCCGCGAGCGCGCCCGAATCCCTCGCCGCGATGAAGGCGATGGGGAAGTCGTTCGCCCAGCCCGACACCTACGAAGAGGGCATGCTGTGGCGCGAGGCGCATCGCCTGCGCCAGCGAGTACTCCTGATCTGGGGCAGGGAAGACCGGGTCAATCCGCTCGACGGCGCCCTGCTCGCGCTCAAAACGATCCCGCGTGCCCAGCTGCACGTGTTCGGCGGCTGCGGGCACTGGGCGCAGCTGGAGAAGTTCGACGAGTTCAACCGGTTGGCACTCGACTTCCTGGGAGCCTCCTGATGGGTATCCGTTCGCTCGCTTACTTGCGTATCGAAGCCACCGACATGGCCGCGTGGCGCGAATACGGGCTGAAGGTCCTCGGCATGGTCGAGGGTTCCGGCACGAATCCGGAAGCGCTTTACCTGCGCATGGACGACTTCCCGGCGCGGCTCGTGATCTTCCCCGGTGAGCACGACCGGCTCGCGGTGGCCGGCTGGGAGGTCGCCAACGCCGGCGAGCTCGACGAGATCCGGGCGTCGCTCGACGCGCACTCGGTGCCGTACAAGGAAGGCACGCCGGATCAGCTGGCCGATCGCCGTGTCGACGGTTTGGTGTCCTTTGAGGACCCATCGGGCAACACACTCGAAGTGTTCCACGGCGTCGCGCTGCAACATCGGCGCGTGGTGAGTCCCTACGGGCACAAGTTCGTGACCGGGGAACAGGGGCTCGGGCACGTCGTACTGTCCACCCACGACGATGACGCGTCCTTGCGGTTCTACCGTGATGTGCTCGGGTTCCGGCTGCGGGACTCGATGAAGTTGCCGCCGCAGATGGTCGGCAGGCCCGCCGACGGCGCGCCGGCCTGGCTGCGGTTCTTCGGCTGCAACCCGCGGCACCACAGTCTCGCGTTCCTTCCGATGCCGACTCCCAGTGGCATCGTGCACCTCATGGTCGAAGTGGAGAACACCGACGACGTCGGCCTCTGCCTCGACCGGGCCATCCGCCGGAAGGTGCCGATGTCGGCGACCCTCGGGCGGCACGTCAACGATCTGATGCTCTCGTTCTATATGAAGACCCCCGGCGGCTTCGATGTCGAATACGGCTGCGAGGGGCGTCAAGTGGACGACGAGAGCTGGATCGCCCGAGAGAGTACGGCGGTTTCCTTGTGGGGACACGACTTTTCGGTCGGTGCCCGGCCGCCCGGGCAGTCGTGACCCCGGTGACGGACCTCGGCGCGGACATCGATCCGGCGCGGTTCCGCACGGTGCTCGGGCATTTCTGCACGGGTGTCGCGGTGGTGACCGGGCACGACGGCACGGCGCCGGTGGGCTTCGCGTGCCAGTCGTTCGCGGCGCTCTCGCTGGATCCGCCGCTGGTGCTTTTCTGTCCTGCCAAGACTTCCCGGACGTGGGCGGTGCTCGCCGAGTCCGGCCGGTTCGCCGTCAACGTGCTCGCCGAAGACCAGCAAGACGTCAGCGCGGTGTTCGGCGCGCGGGGCGCGGACAAGTTCGCGTCGGTCGACTGGGCTCCCGCCCCGTCCGGATCTCCTTTGCTGACCGGGGCTTTGACGTGGATCGACTGCACGCTCGAAGCCGTGCACGAGGCGGGGGACCATTACGTTGTCGTCGGCCGGGTCACCGCGCTCGGGGAACCTTCCGACGAGCGGCCGCTGCTGTTCCACCGTGGGCGGTACACGGTGACCGAACCGGTGACGGACGCGCTCGCCGCGCTCATGCCTTGGCCGCGTCCGGACGATTGGCTCTGATCGGCTCGCCAGCTTCGTGCAGGCTCCGCAACGCGAGCGAGTACGACTCGATGAGCCCGGTCTCGTGATACGGGACGCCGATTTCCGCGCAGTATTCTTGGACGATGGGCCGGGCGCGGCGAAGATGCGGCGACGGCATGCTCGGGAACAGATGGTGCTCGATCTGGTAGTTGAGCCCGCCGAGCGCGACGTCGACGACGCGGCCGCCGCGGACGTTGCGGGACGTGAGCACCTGCTTGCGGAGGAAGTCGAGTTCCGTGTCCCCGGACAGGATCGGCATCCCCTTGTGGTTGGGCGCGAAGATCGATCCCATGTAGACACCCCACAGTGCTTTGTGGACGATGAAGAAGACGAGCGCCTTGCCGGGGGAGAGAACGACGAGCAGCGCGCTGAAGTAGAGCGCGAAATGCGCCAGCAACAGGGCCGCTTCGAGCCCGCGCCGCCGGAGTCCCGACTTCGAAACCGCGCGGATACCGGAGAAATGCAGGTTCAGGCCTTCGAGGGTGAGCAGCGGGAAGAAGAGGAACGCCTGGTAGCGGCCGATGAACCGGGGGAGGCCCTTGCTGGCCCTCGCCTGCTCCTTCGACCACACGAGGATGTCCGGGTCGACGTCGGGGTCGAGGTCCTCGTGGTTCGGGTTGGCGTGGTGGCGGGTGTGCTTGTCCATCCACCAGCCGTAACTCATGCCGACGCCGAGGTTTCCCGCGATCCGGCCGGCGATCTCGCTCGGGCGGCGGGTGCGGAACACCTGACGGTGCGCGAGATCGTGCGACAGCAAGGCGATCTGGCCGAACATCACCGCCTGGAAGACGGCGATGCCCAGTTGCCACCAGGAATCCCCGATCGCGAAGAACGCGATCCAGCCGGAGACGAAGAGGGTGGCGACCAGGCCGATGCGGAAGGTGTAGTAGCCGGGGCGGCGGTCGAGGAGGCCCGCTTCGCTGACGCGGCGGGACAGGCGGGCGAAATCGCTGCCTGTGCGGAGGTTTGCGGTCACCATGGTGAGTCTGGTTCGGGGCGGGGGCGGGGTGAATGTGGTGCGCCGGTGGGTTGATCCGGGGGTTGGCCCTACCCTGGGGTCGTGATGTTCACGGGGCGGATGTGGTACCTACGGGTCGAGTGGGCGCACGAGTTCGCCGAGGAACCTGTGGAGATCCTCAGTGAGGTCGGTCTCGACGGCTATGAGCGCCGGAAAGTGGAGCGGTTCCGGGACGGCAGGCTCGGTTGGGCCGACGAGGAGCGCGAGGTCGGTGGCACAGGTCTGGGAGAGGTCCCCGTTCCTCCTCTTGCCGAGATCAACGCGCAGCGGGAGTTCGTGGCGTCGAGGATCGGTGGCGACGAGTTCGAGCGGGCGTGGAGGCGAGCGCTCGGTGGGCGTCCGGATTCGGAGCCGTGATGATGGCGGGTTGTCTTGACGGCCGATCCATATGGCGATGACTTCCATCGTCAAGCCATCATGGCCGCTATCCAATGTGGTGCATTGACTGTTCGCTCCAAGCTCCTTGGGTGCAAATGGTCAGTGCACCGGCTGGGGATAATGATCGTTCTGGGTAGCTGGCGCGTATTCCTCACGATCGCACGGCCGAGAATGTGGCCCCACGGCTGGCCGCCAAGATGAACACCTTGCCTGACGTTTTCAAGAACAGCGTCACCTGGGATCAGGGCGGCGAGATGGGCAGCCATAAGAAGTTCACCATGGCCACCGGCATGCCGGTGGCCATTGCAGACGAACTCAACGACCGGCCACGGCAGACGCTGGGCTGGCTCAAGCCGATCGAAGCGTTCAGCAAAGTATTGCCAGACTAGAGGCGGTGCACTCACCAGTTGAAACCACCGTCGCATTTCAGTGGTGATCGAACTCGTGTTCGAGTATGATCATGGTCATGACCCAGTCTCTTGCTTTTAATCCGAAAGCCGCTCGTCTTCTGGATGCCGCGTGTGACGAGGAGTTGGTGCTTCGTCGTGCGCAGGGGCGGCAGGTGCGTTCGATAGCGGGGTTCGCCGTGGTGGGTGGTTCGCGAAGATCGGTGACCGAGGAGGTCGCGTTGGCCTTCTCGGTCTCCCGTAATCACGCGTTCCTGTTGGTGGAGACCTCGTGTGCCTTGGTGGCCCGGTTGCCGAACACGTTGGCGGCGCTGGAAAGAGGTGATATCGATCTGTTCAAGGCGTCGAAGGTGGCCCAGCTGACGCGTGAGGTGTCCGATGAGGTCGCCGCACAGGTGGACGCGTGGATGGCCAAGCGTCTCGCCGGCCGTGATCCCGGGGCGATCCGGAAATCGGTGGATCGCGCGGTGCAGAAGTTCGACCGTGCCGGCTATGAGGAACGGGCCGCGGCCAAACGCGCGTTACGGCATGTCTCGCTGGAACACGAGGACGAGACCATGTCGAAACTGTCGGGCTGGCTTCCCGCCGAGGTCGCCAGTTCGATCTACGCGTCGCTGAGCCGAGCGGCCACGGTGCGCCGTCAGAGCGACACATCCCGGACGCTGGATCAGCACCGGGCCGATATCTTCGCCGAGCGGCTCCTGGCCGAGGACGGTCACGGCACACCCCGCGCGCATGTCCACGTCTATGTCGATCTGTTGACCCTGACCGGGGCCCGGGAAGACCCCGCGACCCTCGCCGGTTACGGACCCATCCCGGGCTGGCTGACCCGGGAGATCGCCGCCGACCCCGGCTCGACCTGGTCCCGGCTGATCACCGACCCCACCACCGGGCAACTCCTCGAAGCCGGCCCCGGCACCTACCGGCCCCCGGCCTCCCTCGCCCGCCTCATCAAAGCTCGTGATCGGGAATGTACTCACCCCGGCTGCCACCGCCCCGCCGAATTCTCCGAAATCGACCACATCACCACCTGGGCCCGCCACGGCGACACCGACCACCACAACTGCCACGCCGCCTGCAAAACCCACAACATGCTCAAAGAAGAACCCGGCTGGACAGCGGAACCCACCGGCAACGGCGGCACCACCATCACCACCCCCACCGGACGCACCTACACCACCACCCCCGAACCACTCCACGACCCACGCCCCGAACCGGAACCGGAGGACGACACCCCACCCTTCTGAAAGGCACGGACCTGCCTGCGGCTACCCGGACGCGTGACGGGCGGTGGCACCCGCACGCCCTGGAGCGTGCGAGGCCCAGAAACCACGTGCGTGAAGCCCCCCTTCCCTCGCTGAGCCGAGGGGAGGAGTCCTTCACGCCGCGACAACGCTGTTCCGCTAAGACCCCGCGGCAGCAGCCCGAGCGGCATCGAAAGGAGCCCGGTCGAACACGATCCGCAACTCCACGATCTTCCCCTCCCGCACCGTCAGCAGCTCGGCCCCGGGCGCGCTCGCCACCGGAAGGGTGGCCGTGTCGTACATCAGCAACGCCGTCGTCTCGTCCCCGAACGCCGAAAGCAGGGTCGACCCGGTCAGAATCTCGGTGAACGGACCCATGAACCCTCGAAACTCCTCCGCGCCGGAAAGGCGTCCGGCGGGCGCGTGACACACGATGTCGTCGGCGACGTAGGTCATCGCTTTCTCGAAGTCCTTGCCCGTCCACGCGCGGTGATAGGAGAGCGCGACATCCAAGGCGGGACTGGTCATGATGGTTCCTTTCGTCGGTCTTCATCCAGTCAGACACCATCCCCGCCCCGAAAGGAACGGTCTGTGAGCACCAGGGCAACGGACGAGCAGACTTTTCGCGAGCTCGCCGAGGCGTACCGGCACGAGCTGCACCTGCACTGTTACCGGATCCTCGGCTCCCTCGCCGACGCCGAGGACGCGGTCCAGGAGACGCTCCTGGCCGCATGGCGGGGCCTCGACGGCTTCGAGGGGCGCTCATCGCTGCGCACCTGGCTGTATCGCATCGCCACCAACCGCTGCCTCAACGCCCTGAGGGACGCGGGCCGCCGTCGCCCGCCTGAACCGGTGCCGCCGTTCGACCCGCCCGAGCCGACTCGGCGCGGCGAGGTGACCTGGCTACAGCCGTACCCCGACGAACTCCTCGAGCGCGTCGCCGACAGTGAGCCCGGCCCCGAAGCGCGCTACAGCACGAGGGATGCGATCGAGCTAGCCTTCATCACGGGGCTCCAGCTCCTCCCGCCGAGGCAAGCCGCCGCGCTCGTCCTGCGCGACGTCCTGTGCTTCCCGGCCGGTGAGGTCGCGAGCATGCTCGGTACCACCGAGACGGCGGTCAAGGGCATCCTCCAGCGCGCCCGCGCCTCCCTCGACAAGCATCGCGCCAGCGCCGGGCATCGGCCATCACCTCAGGAACGCGAGCTGACCAGGCGATTCGCCGACGCCTTCACCGCGGGCGACCTCGATGGCGTCCTCGGCCTGCTCACCGACGACGCCTGGCTCGCCATGCCGCCGGCACCGCACGAGTACCACGGTCGCGAAGCGGTCGCGGGCTTCCTCCGCGTCACCATGGCCATTCCCGTGGAGGGTTTCACCATGACGACGGCGCGGGCGAACAACCAGCCCGCTTTCCGCTGCCGCCACGGCGAGACCCCGGCCGGACTGATGGTGCTCACCCTCGACGGTGACCGCGTTCGTGCCATCACCCGGTTCCTGGATCAGAAGTAGCCCGACAGGCGACGGCAGAGCGCGCCGACGTCCACGCTCGGCGCGCCCGCCCACGAAGGACCGTCCATCCAGCCGATCTCTTCGGGCGTTCCCCGATGCCGTACGAAAACGTGCTGGTGGAAGTGCGCGACACTTCGCCCGGCGATGGCGGAGAACACGTGCTCCGGAGCCAGTTCCGCGCGCAGGCCCCGGGCCGCGCACCAGGCCGCCCGCGAAACCGCCGAGACCTCGTCCGACGTCAGTTCGTCCAGCGCCGCCACATGCCGCCGCGTCTCCACGAACAGATACCCGGGGAACTCACCCGGGCGATGCGACACGACGACGGCGGCATCCGCCCAGACGACCGGCCCGGCCAATGACCCCTCGCCCCGGTGCTTGGCACAGATCGCACACTCCACCGGCTCACGACAAGGGCGGCCGCACCCTCCCGAGGTGATCGCCGGGCGCGCCGAAAAGCCGCGCCGCGCCGTGCGCCCGCTTGAAATAGCGATGCGCCGGATGCTCCCAGGTGATCGCGATCCCGCCGTGCAGCTGGATCATCTCGCCCGCCACCGCGGCCAGCGCCTCGGAGCAATGCACCTTCGCCACCGCGGCCAGCCTGCTCGATTCCGGAGCCGCGTAGGCCGCCGAACGCGCGGTCTCCACGAGGACGTGGAGGTCCGCCATCCGATGCTTCAGCGCCTGGAACCCGCCGATCGGCCTGCCGAACTGGTGCCGTTGCTTGCTGTACTCCACCGTCAGCTCGAACGCCCGCGCCGCGGCCCCGGCCTGTTCGGCGGCCAGGACGGCACACGCGACGTCCCGTAGCGCGCCGAGGTCGACCGGGCCGAGCAGCCGGGCGGGGACACCGTCGAAACGAACCCTGGCCAGACGCCGGGTTTCGTCCATCGCCGGAGTCCGCTCCCGCCGCGCATCGGCGACTTCGTACAGCGCGCCGTCTGCCACCGCCAGGAGGATCTCGGCCTCGTCCCCGTGAAGGACATAGTGCGCCTCACCCTCCACAGTGGAGCCGACGGCGCGGCAGGCGGGAACATCCCAGCGGCCGTCGGCGTCGGTCCAGGCCACCGCGCCGACGACACCTTCGGCGAGGCGGGGGAGCAGGCGTTCGCAAGCCTCGTCGTTGCCCGTGGCCAGGACCGCGTGCACGGCGAGCACGGCCGAGCCGAGGAACGGGACGTCGGCGAGGACCCTGCCCAGTTCTTCGGCGACCACCTGCAACTCCGCCGTTCCGGCGCCGAGCCCGCCGAACCGCTCGGGTACGGCGAGCGCCGCCACGCCGATCTGTTCGCACAGTTCCGGCCAGGGATCCGCTTCCCGGTCCAGCAGTTTCCGGACGCTGTCCCGCAGCGCGTCCTGCTCGTCGGTGAACGTCATGACAGCACCCGTTCCCGGTGGAACCGCGGCGTACCCCAGGCGCCGACCAGCGCGCGGACCCTGGTCAACCGCAGCCCGAGCGCGTGTTCCGCGGTGTAGCCGATCGCGCCGTGCACCTGCAGCCCCGTCCGGGCGGCGAGGTGCGCGGCGTCGCCGCACGCCACCTTGGCCGCGGAGACGTCGCGCCGGTCCAGGGTGACGGCCGCGCCGAACAGCAGCGGCTCGGCCAGGGTGAGCGCGGTCGCCACGTCGGCGAGCAGATGCTTGATCGCCTGGTATCCGCCGATCTCGCGGCCGTACTGCTTGCGTTGCGCGGCATAGGCGACCGACGTGTCGAGCAGCCAGCGTCCCGCGCCGAGGAGTTGCGCGGCGGTGGCGAGACAGCCCAGTTCGAACGCGCGGTCCGCGTCGAGCACCGTGCCGAGATCATCCCCGGTCACCGGAGTGAACAGCCGACGCGCACTGTCCACAGAGGACAAAAGTGAGCCGGGGGTGAAGGCGTGCAGCCTGCCGTCCTCGACGGCGAGACGAGCGTCCGCGACGTCGGAATCCAAGGCGTACGGCACATGTGGCGAGTAAGCGACCGACGCCAGCGTCTCGCCGGACGCGACCGACGTCAGCAGCTCGTCGTCCAGCAATGACGGCAGGACGGCCACGGTGTCGGTCCACGGCCCGGGAGCGCAGTGGTAGCCGAGCCGTTCGAAGCCGACGGCCAGATCGACCGGGCTGGCGCCGAGCCCGTCGTACTTCTCGGGGACCGCCAGCGCCGTCACGCCGAGTTCCGCCAGGCGCCGCCAGATCTTGAGACCGGGGCCCGGATCGCCCGCCGCCCAGGCGCGGTTGGCCGAGTCGGTGTCCACACCGGACAGAAGATCGTTCAGGCTGCGGGAGAACTGCTCCTGCTCACCGGAGAGTGCGAACCTCATCGTGCCCCCTTCGGCAGGCCGAGCAACCGTTCGGCGACGATGGACCGCTGGATCTGGTCGGTCCCGCCGTAGATCGGTCCCGCCAGTGAGAACAGCCAGCCGTCGCTCCAGCCGCCCCGCAGTTCGGCGTCCGGGCCGAGGATGTCGAGGGCGGTCTCGTGGAGGGCGACGTCGAGGTGTGACCAGAACAGCTTGTTGACACTCGATTCCGGGCCGAGCTCGGCACCGTCCGAGAGCCGGGTGACCGTGCCCAGGGTGTACAGCTGGTAGGCCCGCGCGCCGATCCACGCGTCGGCGACCCTGTCCGCGGTGTGTGCCGGCCGCCCGGCGTCCTCCCAGAGCGACACCAGCCGGTCGGCGGCGGCGAGGAACCGGCCGGGACTGCGCAAGGACAGGCCGCGTTCGTTGTTCGCCGTCGTCATCGCGACCCGCCAGCCCTCGCCCGGTGAGCCGATCACGTCCTCGTCGGGGACGAAGACGTCGTCGAAGAAGATCTCGGCGAACCCCGGTTCGCCGTCCAGCTGGGGGATCGGCCGGACGGTGACGCCTTCGGCCCGCAGATCCACCATCAGATAGGTGAGGCCCTTGTGCCGCACGGACTCCGGGTCGCTGCGGAAGAGGCCGAACGCCTTGTCGGCGAACGTCGCCCGCGAGCTCCACGTCTTCTGCCCGCTGACCCGCCAGCCGCCGTCGCAGCGGGACGCGGTGCTCCGGAGGGCGGCGATGTCGCTGCCCGCCTCGGGTTCCGACCAAGCCTGCGCCCAGACCTCCGCCGAGCGCGCCATCTTCGGCAGTACACGGCGCTGCTGCTCTTCCGTGCCATGGGAGAACAGCGTCGGCGCGAGCATGAAGATGCCGTTCTGATTCACCCGCAACGGCGCGCCCGCCGCGTAGTACTCCTCCTCGAACAGCACCCATTCCAAGAGGCTCGCGTCCCGTCCGCCGAACTCGCGCGGCCACGACACGACCGACCAGCGCGCGTCCGCCAGCCGGGATTCCCACTCGCGGTGCTGTGCGAATCCTTCGGCGGTGTCGAACGATTTCAGCGGCTCGGCGGGAACGTTCGCGGCGAGCCAGGCGCGGGCTTCGTCGCGGAAGGCGAGTGTCCGCTCGTCCAGGTCCAGGTTCATCACGAACTCGCGTCCCGCATCGAGCGCGCGTCCTGCCCGCCCAAGGAGTCGCCGCCGGAAACCTCGGCGTTGTGCGCGTGCGCGAAATGGTGCAGCCCGAACACGGAGTCCATTCCGGACCGGAGCCCCATCAGATCTTCGGCCTGGTTGACGGCCTTCTTGGCAAGCGCGAGCCCCATCCGCGGCATCACCGCGATCTTCTCCGCCAGCGCCATCGTCTCGGTTTCGAGGTCGGCGCGGGGGACGACGCGGTTCAGCATGCCCCACTCCTTGGCCTGCTGCGCCGTGAAGCGTTCACCGGTGAACAGCACCTCCTTGGCCGCGCGCGGACCGAGCACCCACGGGTGTGCGAAGTACTCGACACCGGGAATTCCCATCCGCACCACGGGATCGGCGAAGAACGCGTCGTCGGAGGCGACGATCATGTCGCATACCCACGCCAGCATCAGCGCCCCCGCGATGCACGCACCTTGCACGCTCGCGATCGTCGGCTTCGGGATCTCGCGCCACCGGCGGCACATGCCGAGGTAGACCTCCGACTCGCGGGCGAAGCGCTGATCACCGCCCTCGGCGCCGACGTGATCCCACCACAGCACCGCCTTGCGCTCGAACGAGACGTCCACGTCGCGTTCCGGCGTCCCGATGTCGTGCCCGGCGGAGAAATGCTTGCCCGCCCCGGCCAGCACGATCACCTTGACCTCGGGATCGTCGACGGCGCGGGTGAAAGCGGCGTCGAGCGCGTAGGTCATCGCCGAGTTCTGCGCGTTCCGGTACTCCGGCCGGTTCATCGTCACGACGGCCACCGGCCCGCGCCGCTCGTACTCGACGGTCATCCGTTCTCCTCCCGCAACACGCGTTTCAGTACCTTCCCCGACAGGTTTCGCGGAAGTTCCGCCACGAAATCGACAAATCGAGGAGTCTTGTAATTGGCCAACCGGCCTTCGCAGTACGTCAAAACGTCCTCTTTGGACAGTTCGGCTCCCGGTTCGAGCCGGACGAAGGCCTTGCCGACCTCGCCGAGCCGTCCGTCCGGCACGCCGACGACGGCGGCTTCCGCGACACCGTCCAGACGGCTCAGTACCTGCTCGACCTCGGCCGGGTAGACGTTGAACCCGCCGCAGACGTACATGTCCTTGATCCGGTCGACGATCTTCAGATAGCCGCGTTCGTTCAGCACGCCGACATCGCCGGTGTGCAACCAGCCGTCGGCGTCGACGGCCTTCGCGGTGGCGTCCGGATCGTCGAGGTAGCCGAGCATCACGTTCGGCCCGCGCAACAGGACTTCGTCGTGCTCGCCGAGTTTCACCTCGAAGCCCGCCGTCGCGCGGCCCGAGAAGTTCGCCACCAGTTCGGCGTCGTCCTCGGGGCGGGACATCGTGGCCACCACGGCTTCGGTGAGGCCGTACGCGGTGAGCACGGTGTCGATGCCCAGGTCCGTCCGCATACGCTCGACGAGTGTCACCGGCACGGTGGCGGCGCCGGTGACGGCGAGCCGGAGGCTGGACAGCTCGTGGTTCCCGCGTTCGGGCGCCTCCAGCAGGACCTGGTAGATCGTGGGCGCGCCGGGCAGCACGGTGATCCGCTCGGTTTCGATGAGCCGCAGGGTCTCCCGGACGTCGAAGGTGCGCTGGGGCAGCAGGGTCGCGCCGCGCAGCACAGCGGCGAGGATCCCCGCCTTGTAACCGAAGCTGTGGAAGAACGGGTTGATCACGAGGTAGCGGTCTTCCTCGGTCAGGCCGCCGCACTCGCCCCAGGCTTCGGCGACGCTCAGTGCCTGCCGGTGGCTGCTCATCGCGCCCTTGCTGCGGCCGGTGGTCCCGGAGGTGAACAGGATGTCGCTGACGTCGTCCGGTTTCGCGGGACTGGCGAAGTCGCTGTCGAGATCGGCCAGCGCGTCCCATTCCGTGACGCCGTCGACGGGTTCTTCGGCGCCTTCGACAGGGATGCGCAAGACGGTGCCGGGGCGGGAAGAACCGAGATCCGCCAGCCGGTCCGTGCCGAGGAACGTGCCGGTGATCGCCAGCGCGGAGACCTTCGCGCGCTCGAGGACGTCGATGGTTTCGCGGGCGGTGAAGCGGGTGTTGACCGGGATCAGCGTCGCGCCCGCGTACAGCGCGCCGAGGCCGGCGACGACCCAGTGCCAGGTATTGGGGGAACAGATCGCGACCCGTTCGTGGCCCTCGAAGAACCGCGCCGCCTGCCGCACCCGGCGCGCGAGTTCGGCATAGGTGAGCCGTACGTCGCCGTCGACCAGCGCTTCCCGTGCGGCGAAGCGCTCCGCGGCTCTGTCGAGCGCCGCCGGGATGGTTCCTTCAGTCATCGAAGTCTCCCTAGCAAGTGCTTGGTAGGGTAGCCTACGCAGCAGGCTCTGGTTTGGCTAGAGGAGGCAGGCGTGGCTCAGGACGGTTTCCGTGAGCGTGTGCGCACCTGGCTGGCGGACAACCTGCCGCCGGAACTGCGCGGTTTGGGCGGTCCGGGGCGGGAGCACGAGGCCTTCGACGAACGGGTGGAGTGGGAGCGGCGGCTCGCGGCGGCGGGCTGGACCTGCGTCGGCTGGCCGGTCGAGCACGGTGGCCAGGGCGCGACCCTCGAACAGCAGGTCGTCTTCCACGAGGAATACGCGCGAGCGAACGCGCCGGCGAGAGTGAGCCACCTGGCGCAGGAACTCCTCGGCCCGACCCTGATCGCGTTCGGCACGCCGGAACAACAGAAGCGGTTCCTGCCGCCGATCGTGGCCGTCGAAGAACTGTGGTGCCAGGGCTATTCCGAACCCGGCGCCGGATCCGACCTCGCCGCCGTGTCGACCACGGCGACCCTCGAAGGTGACGAGTGGGTGCTGCACGGCCAGAAGGTGTGGACGTCACTCGCGCATGTGGCCGACTGGTGTTTCGTGCTGGCCCGCACCGAGCCCGGCTCGAAACGCCACAAAGGACTGTCCTATTTGCTCGTCCCGATGCGGCAGCCCGGCGTCGAGGTCCGCCCGATCCGGCAGCTCACCGGGACGTCCGAGTTCAACGAAGTCTTCTTCGACGGCGCCCGCACGGCGAAAGACCTCGTGGTCGGCGAACCCGGCGACGGCTGGCGGGTGGCCATGGGCACCCTCGCGTTCGAGCGCGGCGTCGCGACGCTCGGGCAGCAGGTCGGCTTCCGCCGGGAACTCGAAGAACTCACCCGCATCGCGCCGGACGATCCGGTGATCGCCGAACGGATCGACCGCGCCTGGGTCGGCCTGGAGGTCATGCGGGCACAGGCGATCCGCACCCTCGGCGACTCGTCGCCGGGTGTGGCGGAAGTGTCCAAACTGGTCTGGGCGAACTGGCATCGGGACCTGGGGGAGCTGGCGATGCTCGTCCGCGGCGCGCGCGGCATGCTGGCCGAAGACGGCCTCGACCCCTGGCAACGGCTCTTCCTGTTCACCCGGGCCGACACGATCTACGGCGGCTCCAACGAAATCCAGCGCAACGTCATCGCCGAGCGAGTGCTCGGCCTGCCACGGGAGGTGCGACCGTGATTCCGGTACCGAAGTACCCCGAGGGGGCGAACCTCCTGCGGGACAAGGTGGTCGTGGTGACGGCGGCGGCCGGCACCGGGATCGGTTCCGCGGTGGCGCGGCGCGCGCTCGAGGAGGGCGCCCGGGTCGTGATCAGCGACTGGCACGAGCGGCGCCTCGGCGAGAAGGCGGCCGAGCTCGGGGACGTCCACGCGATTCCCTGTGACGTCACACAAGAAGAACAAGTCCAGGCGCTCATCGACGGAGCCGCCGAACACTACGGCCGGATCGACGTGCTCATCAACAATGCCGGGCTCGGTGGTACGAAGTCCATTGTGGACATGGCGGACGAAGAGTGGGCGCGGGTCATCGACGTGACCCTCAACGGCACGTTCCGTGCGACGAGGGCCGCGGTGAACCGGTTCATCGCCCAGGGCGACGGCGGGGTGATCGTCAACAACGCGTCCGTGATCGGCTGGCGCGCGCAAGCAGGACAAGCGCACTACGCGGCCGCGAAGGCGGGCGTCATGGCGCTCACCCGGTGTGCGGCCGTCGACGTCGCCGAACACGGCATCCGCGTCAACGCGGTCGCGCCCAGCCTGGCGATGCATCCGTTCCTGGCCAAGGTGACCAGCGAGGAACTGCTCACCGAGCTCACCGCGCGCGAGGTCTCGGGGAGGGCGGCGGAACCCTGGGAAGTGGCGAATGTGATGGTGTTCCTCGCCAGTGAGTACTCGTCGTACCTCACCGGCGAGGTCGTCTCTGTCAGCTCCCAGCACGCGTGAGGTATCGATGAAGTCCAGTCCAGGGTCCCGCCGCGCCGAACTGCTCGCCCTGGCGGCGAAGCTGTTCGCCGAGCGCGGTTACGTCTCCACCACCGTGCGGGACATCGCGGACGCGGCGGGCATCCTTTCGGGCAGCCTGTACCACCATTTCGACTCGAAGGAGTCGATGGCAGACGAGATCCTCACCGGATTCCTCGACGAACTCTTCGGCGCCTACGCCGAGATCGTCGCGGAAGGGAAAGGCCCGAGGGAAACGCTCGAAGCCGTCGTCGTGGCGTCGTTCGAATCCATTCACCGGCGGCCCGCCGAGGTGGCGATTTACCAGTCCGAGGCGAAGCATCTGATGCAGTTGCCGCGGTTCGGCTACCTCAACGACCGCAACACCGAATTCCGCAAGCTGTGGAACGGGATCCTCACCGACGGCATCGCGGCCGGCGTGTTCCGCGAGGACCTCGACGTCGAACTCACCTACCGGTTCATCCGCGACACCGTCTGGGTGGCGGTGCGCTGGTACAACCCCGGCGGCACGCTGAGCGCGGACGACGTCGCTCAGCAGTACCTCGGGATCCTGCTGGACGGTATCGCGACCAAGAGGAGGCGGCGTGGCTGAAGCTTATGTCCTGGACGCGGTCCGGACCCCCGTCGGCAAACGAGGGGGAGTGCTCAGCGGCGTCCACTCCGCCGACCTCGGCGCCCACGTGATCCAGGCGGTCGTCGAACGAGCCGGCGTCAAGGCCGATCTGGTCGACGACGTCATCCTCGGCTGTTGCGACACGCTCGGGCCGCAGTCCGGGAACATCGCGCGCACGGCGTGGCTCGCGGCGGGGTTCGGGCACCACGTGCCGGGTGTGACGATCGACCGGCAGTGCGGTTCGAGCCAGCAGGCCGTGCATTTCGCCGCGCAGGCGGTGCTGTCCGGGACGATGGATCTCGTCCTCGCCGGCGGCGTGCAGAACATGAGCGCCATCCCGATCAGCGCCGCGATGCTGGCCGGGCGCGAGTACGGCTTCGAAGACCCGTTTTCCGGTTCGAAGGGCTGGCAGGAGCGGTACGGGAGCGTCGAGGTTTCGCAGTTCCGCAGTGCCGACATGATCGCCGAGCACTGGGATCTGACCCGTGAGGCGATGGAGGAGTTCGCCTTCCGCAGCCATCAGCGGGCGATCGCGGCCATCGACGAAGGCCGGTTCGCCGCCGAGATCGCACCGTTCGCCGGTGCCGCCCTGGACGAGGGGCCCAGGCGCGACACCAGTCTGGAACGGATGGCCGGGCTGAAGCCGCTGAGCGAGGGTTCGCGGATCACCGCGGCCGTGGCCAGCCAGATCTCGGACGGTGCCAGCGCGACACTCATCGCGTCGGAGAAGTTCGTGGAGGAGCACGGTCTCACCCCGCGCGCCAGGATCCATCATCTTTCCGTGCGGGCGGCCGATCCCGTGTGGATGCTGACCGGGCCCATCCCGGCGACCGCGCACGCGTTGCGGAAGACCGGGCTGAGCATCGACGACATCGACCTGTTCGAGGTCAACGAGGCGTTCGCGAGTGTCGTCCTGGCGTGGATCGAGGAGACGGGCGCCGATCCGGAGCGCGTCAACGTCAACGGCGGCGGGATCGCGCTCGGCCATCCCATCGGGGCGACCGGCACGAAACTGTTCGCGACCCTGCTGCACGAACTCGAGCGGCGCGGCGGCCGCTACGGGCTGCAGACGATGTGCGAGGGCGGCGGGACGGCGAACGTCACGATCATCGAGCGGCTTTGATGCCCCACACCCCGAGCGCCGACGCGCTGAATGTCGCGCCCAGCAGGCAAACACCGGTCCAGCCCGCGACGGCGTAAACCGCGGTCGAGCCGATGGCGCCCAGGCCGCTGCCGACGGAGTAGAAGATCATGTACCCGCCGATCAACCTGCTTCCGGCGTCCGGCCGGAGCGGGTAGATCAGGGTCTGGCTCGTGACGTGGACGGCCTGGACGGCGAGGTCGAGCAGGATCGCGCCCGCCACCAGTGCCCACAGTGACGCGCGGGTGAAACCCAAGGGCAGCCAGGAAAGCAGCAGCAACCCGAGCGCGAACCCGGTCGTCCACCGCGCCCGGCCGCGATCGGCGAGCCGTCCCGCGGGTGCCGCCGCCAGCGCGCCCGCGGCGCCGGCCAGCCCGAACGCGCCGATGGCGGTATGCGACAGGCCGTCCTCGCTGAGCGGCAAGGCGACCGAGCTCCACAACGTGCCGAACGCGGCGAAAATCAGCAGCGCGAGTATCCCGCGCGTCCGGAAGACGGGCTCCTCGGTGAAGAGGGACAACGTGGACCGCAGCAACCGCCGGTAGCTCATGGCCTTTCCCGGAGCTGTCGCGGGAAGCACGCGATACAGCACGAGCGCGATCAGCACGGTCACGGCCGCGGACGCGACGTACACCGCGCGCCAGCCGGCGAGGTCGGCCAGCGTGCCGGACACCGTGCGCGCGAGCAGGATCCCGAGGACGACACCGGTCGTCACGAGACCGACCACGCGACCGCGTTCGGCGGTGGCGGCCAGCGACGCGGCGAACGCGACCAGGAGCTGGGTGACCACCGCGAGCACGCCGATCGCCGCCATCCCGGCGAGCAGCACCACGCCGTTCGTGGCGGTCGCGGCGACCAGTTCGGCGATCGCCAGCAGGACCAGCAGACCGGCGACGAGCCGCCGCCGTTCGAGCAGGTCGCCGAGCGGGACCAGGAGGAACAGGCCGAGGCCGTAGCCGAACTGGGTGAGCGTGACGATGCCGCCCACGGTCGAGGAGGCGATGCCGAGATCGGCGCCCATGGTGACGAGCAACGGCTGGGCGAAGTAGATCGTGGCGACGGCCGTCCCGGCGGCCACGGCGAACAACAGGACGACCCCGCGGTGCACGAACCCTCCAGATGGTTTCAAGTTGCTACCACTCGGACGGTAGAGCATCGTGGTTGTAAGATGCAACCATGGTGAAGCGGACGACGTTCGACGAAGCCTCCTGCCCGGTGGCGCGCTCGGTCGACACGATCGGCGACTGGTGGTCACTCTTGATCGTGCGCGACGCCTTCGACGGCGTTCGCCGCTTCGGGGAGTTCCAGCGCAGCCTGGGCGTCGCGAAGAACATCCTGTCCGCCCGGCTGCGGGCGCTCGTCGGGCACGGTGTGCTCGACGTGGTCCCGGCTTCGGATGGGAGCACGTACAGCGAGTACGTCTTGACGTCGAAGGGGCGAGACCTGTTCCCGGTGATCGTCGCGTTGCGGCAATGGGGAGAGGCGCATTTCTTCGCCGACGGGGAACCTCGGTCGGAACTGGTGGACCGCGACGGCGGGCTTCCGTTGCGGGAGCTGGAAGTCCGGGCTTCGGACGGGCGTGTGGTCGGGCCGGAGGACACCGTGGTGGTGAAGCCACCGTCCTCGTGAACCATGTCGCCTTCGGGCGGGATCGGCGATCTCGCGTGATCAGCGACGTATCTCGCGTGCTTGGAGACGTATCTCGCGTGATTAGAAGCCGCACACCCGAGTTACGTCTCCAAGCACGCGAGTCACGCCTTCGAGCACGCGAGTTACGCCTTCGAGCACGCGGAAGGGGGGCGGTGGTCATCGCATGGATCGGGGCCCTCCCAGGTGAGTCAAGCCTGGAAGGGCCCCGACCGGAGGTGGGGAGCCCGGAGGGCGGTATCCGACGGAGCCCGAATCACCGTCGGTCCGGTACCTCCCGGCGTCCCCAGGGGGTGGCGGTGGGTGCGGAGGCCCGGCAGCCCACCGCCACCTGAGGGGACCGCGGCCGCCGCGCGCGGCCCCGGTCCGATCGCGATCCCGGGTCACCCGGCGGGAACGCGAGCCCAGGGCATCCTTTCCGGTGCGGGGACGGCCTCGGTCGGCGTCTCGGACAGGAAGTCCCGCTCGAACGGCGCGAGGATGTCCTCGCCGATCGGCGCCGCCGCGAACGAGGGTTCGGCGGGGGCGGTGGGGAACACCGGTTCGGGCACCGGCAGCCGCCGGTCGAGTTCGGCGGTCCAGTGGATCATCGCCTTCGGCCGGTCCCAGCCCGCCGCGCCGATCAGCCTGCCGTCGCGGACGAAACCGGTGACCCCGTCGGAAAGTTCGATCGTGTCCTTGCCCAGCGAGGGCATCCCGACGGTCTGCAGCCGCGCGTCGTAGAGGGACGACCAGGCGCGGGGGAGCGGCGTGTACGGCCGCGCGTTGCCCCGGCCCAGCATCAGGCTTTCCGCCGCGGCGCGCCCGGATTCGACGCCGTTCATCCAATGCTCGACCCGCCGCGGGGTCTCGTCGATCCGCAGGTTCGGCCATTTCGCGACGTCGCCGGCGACCACGACGTCCTCCGCCCCGGTGGCGAACAGGGTCGCTTCGCACAGCACGCCGTCGTCGATGGTCAGCTCCGACCCGCGCAGCCAGTCCACGGCCGGCACGCTGCCGATCGAGAGCACCACGCAGCTGGCCACCAGGAACTGGTTGTTGGTCAGGTGCAGGCCGACCGTCTCCTTGGTGCTGATCCAGTTCCGCACCTCGGTGTTCATCGCCAGCTTGGCGCGATGATGCTGATGCTCCTTGGTGAGCGCCGACGCGATCCGCTCCCCGAAGCGGTGCAAAGGCGCCTTCGCGTGGCCGATGAGCGTGACGTCGCGGCCCATGTACCGCATCGACGCGGCGAACTCGTTCCCGATCAGGCCGCTGCCGATCACCACGACGGACTTGTTGCTGTTGCCCAAGGCCCGCCGGACGGCCAGTGAATCCTCCACGGTGCGCAGCACCCGGACCCGGGGGTCGTGGCGTGGCGAGCCGGGCAGATGCCGGGGGTAGACGCCGGTCGCGATGATCAATCCGTCGTACCAAAGGGATTCCCCGCCCGGCAGGTGCACCGTGCGTTCCTTGCTGTCGAGCCAGGTCGCGCGGGTGCCGAGCCGCCAGTGGACGTCCAGGTCGAGGTACGGCTCCAGGCTCGCGGCCACCGGTTTCACCCCGCCGGTGATGAGTTCCTTCGACACCATCGGCCGGTGGTACGGCTTCCTCGGCTCGTCGCCGACCAGCACGATCTCGCCGTCGAAACCGAGTTCCCGCAACCGTTCGGCGGAGCGGAGCCCGGCGACGCCCGCGCCGACGATGACGATCCGATCTCCGTCACTCATCGTCGTACGCTCCTTCTCCCTTGACTCTGATGGCTTGTTTCGGACAGAGCCGGGCGGCCGAGATGGCCTGGTCCAGCCCGTCCCGGTCGACCATCCGGCGGATGCGGAGCTTGCCGTCCGGCCCGATCTTGAAGGTGGACGGCGCCTCCATCTCGCAGAAGCCGAAGATCTCGCACCGCTCGTTGTCGACGCTGACGCGGGTGCCGCGCCGAATGCTTCCGAAGATCATTTTTCGTCTCTCCAAGTCTTCAGACCAGTTCTTCGACCAGGCCCAGCCGTTCCAGGTACCGGGTCGGCGTGAACCGCAGCGCGGTCAGCAGCACAACGGGGACCATCAGCGTGATCCCGCCGAACCACAGCAGGCCTAGATGCCCGTTCGCCATGGCGCCGAAGAACGAATGCAGCGCGGTGATCGCGACCGCCGGATAGGCGAGCCGGTGGATCCACAGAAAGCGCCGATAGGAACTGAACCGGCTGATACCGCCGGTCAGCGCGACGGCGATCATGACCTCGAGCCCGAGGACGCCGAGTTCGTGCCGCGCCAGTGTGCCGGGCAGGAGCGGGATCGAGATCTGCGCCAGGGTGAAGCCGTCGGGCAGGAACAGGAACGACATGGCGTGCACGACGCCGAACGACAGCGTCAGGACGCCGAGCACCATATGCGAGTTCCGCAGCGCCTTCCGCCCGGTCAGCGACTTGATCCAGCCGGTCGCGGTGAGCACGCCCCAGCACAGGGTGAGGCACATGAAGCCGTACGAGATCCGGGCGGAGGTCTGCGCCATGCCCTTGATGCCGGGGTCGGTGTCGGCTTTCTGGGTCAGCACGATCACCACCTCGGACCACTGGTCATACATTGATCTCTCCTGGGGCGCTGGGAACCGGATCCGGTTCGGCGGCGGCCGCGCGTTCGCGGGTCCGGGTGTTCTTGCCGCGCAGGGCGCGTACGGCGATGAACAGTCCGCCGCCGAGCCCCACCGCGAGCAGCAGGCCGAGCGCGAAGTCGCCGAAGCCGACGTCCATCGCCGCGTTGGCCGAATTCGACTGCGGCACCGGGGCTTCCGGCATCAGCGACTGGTCGACGAGACCGGTGCTCTCCAGCAGCGCCATATGCCGCAGCACCGCCTGGTTGGCCGTGGTGGCGTAGTCGCGGACGACGTCGTTGCGGGTACCGGCCCTGACCTGCGCGATGATGGGGAACAGCACGCCGTGCGCGTACCGGAGCCGGTTGGCGAAGATCCGGTCGAACTCGGTGTCGTCGCGGGCGGCCTTCATCTCGCCGAGCCACGCGGACTGCTGATCGGACGGCTCCGACGGGAGGGCGACGCCGAACCGGTCGGCGATGGCGTGCGTCGCGGTGTCGAGCCTGCCGTGGTCGATCATCAACGTCCGGCCGACTTCGCGGGTCCGCTTGCTCTTCCCGCGTTCCTGCGCCCACATCCCGGCCGGCATTTCCCACAGCCCGGCCAGTTTGACGTTGACGATCAGGTTCTTGTCCGCGGCCGAGAGTTCTTGGGCGTGCGCGTCGCCTACCGGGCCGAAAAGGCTCACCACGGCCGCCGTCAGCAGGACGAACAGCGGGCGAACGAGTCTGGGGATGTCAGATGCCGAGGTCATCGGCCTGCCAGGTGTCGGCGGTGAGCAGCACTTTCGTCCCGTCCGGCTTGGCGGGGAACCACGCGTCGTCGGCGCCTTGCCCGCCGGTGTTGCCGGGCATCGCGTCCTTGGCGTTGCGGTAGAGCGGCCAGCCCGCGAGCGTGATCTGCTCGGTGCCGTCGTCCCTGGTCACGGTGCCGACCAGAGCGCGATCGATCCCGGTCACCACGAGGTCGGCGCCCGCCTTGGCGGGAATCCAGGTCCGCGAACAGGTTTCGGTGCAATTCGACTTGGGCGGATTCACCGTGTCCTTGTCGTAGCGGTACAGCGTGAAGCCTCCTGTGTCGGTGACGATCGGCCCGAGGTCGAACAGGATCGCCGCCGTGACACCGGGGGCGGGCTCGGCCGCGGGGTCGGGCAGGCCGGGCATGCGCGCCGCGCCGGCGGTGGAAGCGGCTCCCGGAGAGCCGTTCGGTCCCGCGGTACCGGTGGTGCAGGCGGCGGTCAGCGCGACAGCGGCCAGGATGAGGGGCAGAGGTATGACCGAGCGTGACTTGGGGTTCACGGAAATCCTCCTGTCGGGGCCAGAGGAGAACGCCATCACCGCGGGGAGATGGTGTGCAGGCAGGTTCAATTCCACTGTGGACAGTCATGATCCACAGTGGAGCCGGCGGTGCGGGGGGACAGCGCCGGGTCGGGGTCTTCGGTAGGGGATACGGTCACGAGCGGGGAACGGTTCAAAAAACTTTCACTCGCTCGGAGAACCGGGCGGGAATGGTTTTGGTACTGGACTTATCGCCCCTGATCCCACAAGGATGTGCCGCGTGGGACGCCACTCTCGGATACTGCAGCCAATTGTCGATCATGAACCCGCGTCGAACGGGCATGACGACCTCATCAGGGCGTTGTACCAGGAGTTCGGATCGAGCCTGATGGCGTTCGTGCTGAAGCTGACCGGCCACGATCGTCAGTGGGCCGAGGACGTGGTCCAGGAGACGCTCATCAAGGCGTGGCGCAACGCCGGCAAACTCGACCGGCAGCCGGAAATGCTGCGCGCGTGGCTGTTCACCGTGGCCAGGCGCATCGTCATCGACGGCTGGCGGAGCCGGAGCGCCCGCCCTCAAGAGGTGGAGGAACTGGAGTCGGATTCGATCGGAGTACCGGACGAATCGGAGAAGACGCTCGCGGCCATGATCGTTTACGAGGCCCTGCGCAATCTTTCCCCGGAACAACGTGAAGCCGTCCAGCAGACCTACCTGCGTGACCGCACCGTGAACGAGGTCGCGGCGACGCTCGGGGTTCCGCCGGGTACGGTGAAATCGCGGATCCACCACGCTGTGCGCGCGCTGCGCAGGGCGCTGCAGGAGCGGGGGTGAGCGAGGTGTCCGGAGCCGTCCACACGGATATCGCCGCCTACGTGCTGGGCGTCCTCGGCGAGGAGGATCACGCCAGGTTCGAGGCGCATCTGCTGGAGTGTCCCGACTGTCAGGTCGAGCTGGTGGAGATGTACCACCTGCCCGACATCCTGGACATGGTCAAGAAGAGCTGGCCGGACCCGCCCGTGAAGGGCCCGGGCCCGCGGGTGCTGCGGATGCTGCTCGCGGACGCCGCCAAGGCGGGCCGACGGCGCAAGGTCATCCGGCTGGCGACGGCGGCCGCCGTGCTCGTGCTCGTCGTCGGCGGACCGCTCACCGTTCTTTCGCTCACCGATCGTGAGCCGGTCGTCACGCAGGCCGCGCCCTCCGTCGTGACGTCGGTGGCGCCGTCTCCGTTGTCGTCCCGGGAACGCGAGTCGGGCCCGGACGGCGGCGCGGCCCCGTTCGGCTGGTCCGAGGCGGGCAACGCCGTCGCGGCCGAGGTCACCGTGCAGGAAAAGGAGTGGGGCAGCGCCGTCGAGCTCGAACTGCGCGGCCTCACTGGTCCGATGACCTGCCAGCTTTTCGCCTACTCCCACGGCGGAGAGGCCTACGTCGTCAACAACTGGAGCGTGCCGTCCAAGGGGTATGGCGTCCCCGGCTCCCCGGACCCCCTCGTCGTCACCGGTTCGACGGCGTTGCAGAAGGCCGACATCGAACGTTTCGAGGTCCACAAGCAGGACGGCACCGTGCTGGCCGTCGTACGCCGCTAGTCTTATAACGGAAAGATAACGGCCGGATCGCGTTTTGAACCGCTGCCTCATGGGAGCCGTATCTCCTGTTAGCCGGATCTGAATCGGACGGCGAACAGAAGGGTTCGCCGCGAATTCGGTTATCCCCGTATTCGACAAATGCGTGGCTCATGCCCCGGGTGCGAGTGATCGGCGCGCCCGGAAACGAATGAGGTGAGCAGCCAATGGCACGAAATCAAGGGCGCCATCGTATCGCCCGCAGGACCAAGATCGCGACCGCGTTGCTGGGCCTGTCGATCGCGGTCGGCGGGTTGGTGGTGTCCACCACGACCGGCGACCCCGAGCGCGCCTCCGCGGACGAGGTGGACAAGTCGCAGTTCGTGGACATCACGAAGGTGCGGCCGAACGTCGACAAGCCGAGGCCGGGCCGGAACGCGTCCACCGGTTCGTTCACCGTCGACTGCGGCAAGAACGAGAACGGGCATTTCAATCCCGACAACTTCATCGCGCAGCCGGGTATCCGCAATGGCGCCCAGCATCTGCACGACTACGTCGGAAACCTTTCCACGAACGCGGATTCGGACAACGACAGCCTGCTGGGCGCCGGTACCACCTGTGCGAACGGCGACGAGTCGGCGTACTTCTGGCCGGTGGTGCGGATCGACACCGAAGACGAAGGCGGACAGCAGCAGAACCGTGACGGCGATCGGAATCGACGGCAGGACGGCGACCGGCAGGGCCGGGACCAGAACAACCAGGATCAGGACAACCAGAACGACCAGGCTCAGCTGGAAGAACCGAACGCGGACAACGAACTCGCCGGCAACGACGGTGAGATCCAGCGCCCCGCGTCCGTCGACATCACCTTCAAGGGCAACGCCCGCGAGAAGGTGAAGGAGATGCCGAAGTTCCTCCGGATCCTTTACGGTGACGCGAAAGTCACCACGAACGGCCCTGCCAACGCGCGGGAGAGCTGGACGTGCACCGGCTTCGAGGACAGGGTCATCAAGCAGTACCCGATCTGTCCCGAGGGCAGTGACGTCAAACGGGTGCACACGTTCCCGAGCTGTCTCGACGGGAACGACATCGACAGCGAAAACCACCGGGACCACATCAAGTACCCCGACGAGAACGGCGAGTGCGCGAACGGCCTGACCGCCGTTCCGGAGCTGACCATCTCCTTGACCTACCGGATCCCACGCCAGATCCAGGTCGACGGACAGTACAAAGTGGACTCGTTCCCCGAGGAAGACCACAACCCCTTCTCCGATCACGACGATTTCGCGAACGTGATGCCGGACCGGGTCATGGATCGCCTCGTCGGCTGCGTCAACGAAGGCCGCAAGTGCCGCGAATGACGCCCTGAAACGGAAGCAGGAACCTGCGAAGAGAAAGGAAGAAGCTCCGGCCCGGCGGGTCCCCCCTACACCTCACCCACCCGCCGGGCCGGCCCTACCCGGAAACCGATCGACACAACTGAAAACGGTCCGCAAGCATTCACCCAGCCCTGCCGGTGGGCTTCCCGAGGAAGCCCACCGGCAGGGTCTTTCGGTAGGTTGGCGACATGGGTGAGCAGAAGGACCGCATGCTGCGCGGCGAGTTGTACCGGGACAACGACCCCGAACTGGTCGCGGACCGCAGGCGCGCGCAGGCGCTCGTCGACCGGTTCAACGGCACGGGCGCCGAGGAGACCGGTGAGCGGGACACGATTTTGCGCGAGCTGCTGGGAAAGCTCGGCGAAGGTTCCTGGATCATGCCGCGGTTCCAGTGCGACTACGGCTACCTGATCGAGATCGGCGCCAACAGTTTCCTCAACTACGACGCCATCCTGCTCGACTGCGCGCCGATCAAGATCGGCTCGGACTGCTCGATCGGGCCGCGCTGCCAGCTGCTGACCGCGTTGCACCCCATGGAGGACCACGAGCTGCGGCGGCAGCGCTGGGAGTCGGCGGCGCCGATCACCATCGGCGACAACGTCTGGTTCGGCGGCGGGGTCATCGTGTGCGCCGGGGTCACCATCGGGGACGACACGGTCGTGGGCGCGGGCAGTGTCGTCACGCGTGACCTGCCGTCGAAGGTGTTCGCCGCGGGTAACCCGGCCCGCGTCATCCGGGAGCTCTAGCGGTCCACCGGCGTGATCTTGGTGCGCCTGCTGTGCTCGAAGACCATGGACGTGCGCACGTCGGCCACCTCGGGACGTTCGGTCAGCTTGTCGATCACGAAGGCGTAGAGGGCGTCGTTGTCGGGGACCGCGACATGCAGGATGAAGTCCTCGGTCCCGGTGGTCACGTAGAGCCCGACGAGGTCGGGCAGCGCGTTGACCCAGTTCCGGAAGCCTTCGATGTTCCGCCGCGAGGGCGGGCGCACCCGCACCGCGATGAGCGCCTGCACCCCACGGCCGATCGACGGCAGGTCCACGTCCAGTAGTGCGCCGCGGATCACGCCGCGTTCCCGCAGCGCGCGGGTGCGGTCCAGCGCGGTCGTCGGCGAAACGCCCACCGCGGCGGCCACTTCGCGGTTGGTCTTCCGTGCGTCCGACTGCAATTGCGCCAAGATCGCCTTATCAAGTTCGTCCAGTCGCGCCATCCAAGGCCTCCCGCCGTATTAAGTACGAACGAGGTGGACTGTACTCGTATGTCCTCTTAGCTTGGCCCTGTTCATCCGTTGAAGTGAGCAGGAGATCAGCTGAATGTCCGAGTACGGTACGGCCATCGGATTCGCCCCGGACGAAATCGACCTCACCACGTCCACCCGGTCCGCCCGGTTGAAATGGGTCATCGTGGTCAACAGCGAACTGCCGCCCGGCCGCGCGGTCAACGCGGCGGTCTGCACCGCCGTCGCCACCGCGCGGGGCGTCACCGGTCTCCTCGGTGACGAAGCGGTCGACGCCGGCGGCGAGCACTACACGGGTTTGCCCTGGATCGGCTGCTCGATCCTGTCTGCCGACGCCGACAAGCTGCGCGCCATCCGTGCCAAGGCGGCGGCTTCGCCGGGCTGCCACGTCGCCGACATGCCCGCCGTCGCCCAGCAGATCCGGGTGTACACCGATTTCCTCGCGACTATGAAGGAGATCCCGACCGAGGAGATGGACTACTGCGCGATCGGCATCGTCGGCCCGCGCAACCGGATCGACAAGCTGGTCGGGAAGCTGCCGCTGATGCCGTGACTCAGCCTTCGAGCAGGCCGCGCAGCGCTTCGGTGAACTGGGCGGGGTTCCGTTGCGGTGCCAGATGCGCGCCGGGTACCTCCGTGAACGGCAACCCCAGTTCCAGCGCGAGGACCTTCGCGGGCTGGTAGTGGTAGTGCCCGCGGCTGCCGACCCCCGCGACGGGGACGATCTCGGTCCTGCTCCGCCGCAGGGCCCGCAGATCGGGAAGGTAGTCGAGGATCTCGGCCAGCTCGCGGCCGAACAGCCGCTTCCAGTCCTCCTCGTTCGGCAGCCGGATCGCGCGCAGTTCGGGCAGCGCGGCGCCGGCGATCCCGTCGGTGAACCGCTTGAACGCCCCCATCAGGTCGCCCGCCTGCGCGAGCCGGACCTGCGCGTTGGCCTCGTCGAGCCAGCCGAGCGCGTCGGGCAGCAGCTGGATGGCGGGCGGCTCGTGCGCGATGAGCATCGTCGCCGCGTCGGGGTAGCGGGCGACGAGGTCGAGGCCGATCATGGCGCCCGCGCTGGTCCCGAACACACTCGCGGGCCCGCCGCCGACGTGCTGGAGCACCGCGTGGGCGTCGTCGGCCTGTTTCGGCACGCTGACCGGGCCGGTGCTGGAGTCCGTGCTGCGGAAGTGGCCGCGCCGGTCGTAGGTGACGACGGTGTAGTCGTCCGCGAGCAGCTTCGTCATCGCCCGGAAGGTGTCCGCCGAGCCCAGCCCGCCCGCGATCAGGAGCAGAAGCGGCCCTTCGCCGGTGCTGCGGACGTACAGCTCACCGTCCTCGACCGGACAACGACTCTCCGAGATCATGGCCGAAGTCAAGCACAGCGCGCCCGGCCCCTCACTCCGAGGCCAGCCGCCGCAGGATGCCGGTGGCGTCGGCGACGATCGTCTCGATCAGGTCGCCGACCGCGGGCAGATCGTCGAGCAGGCCGACGACCTGCCCGGACGCCAGCACGCCGGCGCTCCGGTCGCCCTCGACCAGGCCGGCGCGCAGCAACATCGGCGTGTTGGCGGCCATCAGGACCTGCGACCACGTCCGATCGCCGCCGCGTTTCATCCGCAGCCCTTCGGTGGCCAGCGAACGCCACGACAGCCCGGTCAGTTTCCGGAACTTCGCGGCGTTGCGGGCGGCCCGGGCGAGACCGCTCACCGGACCGGCGGACTCCAGCGCGTCGACCAGCTCCGTCCGGAGCACACGATGCGGCATGCCGTCCACCTTCCGGGTGACGACGGTGCCGTTGAGGTCACGGGCGAGGTACGCCTGCTTGATCTCGTCGGGGACGGTGCTTTCCCTCGTCAGGAGGAACCGGGTGCCCATGGCGACCCCGGCCGCCCCGTAGGCGAGCGCGGCGGCCAGCCCCCGGCCGTCGAAGAAGCCGCCCGCCGCGACCACCGGGATGTCGACCGCGTCGAGCACCGAGGGCAGCAGCAGCGTCGTCGCGACCCCGCCGGTGTGCCCGCCGCCCTCGCCGCCCTGCACGATGACGGCGTCCGCGCCCCAGCCAGCGACCTTCTCCGCGTGCCTGGCCGCGCCGACCGAAGGCACGACGAGGACGCCGTTGTCCTTGAGCCGCGCGATCATGTCCTTCTTCGGCGCGAGCGCGAAGGACGCGACGCGGACTTCCTCGGTGATGAGCAGTTCGACCCGGCGCGTGGCGTCTTCGGCGTCCGCGCGGAGGTTGACGCCGAACGGCTGAGACGTGCGGCTCTTGACCTCCTTGATGGCCGCCGCCAGTTCGTCGTAGGTCATCGTGGCGGACGCGAGGATGCCGAGGCCGCCTGCTTCGGCCGTCGCGGACACCAGGCGCGGCCCGGCGACCCAGCCCATCCCGGTCTGCACGATCGGGTGCCGGATCCCGGCCAGTTCGGTCAGCGCCGTCTTCACGACGGGACTTCCTTGTCCCGCAAGGACTTCGGGTCCAGGCTGGTGCGGATCAGGAGCAGTTCGGATTCGGTCGGCAGCCGGGATTCCGTGACCCCATCGGTGATCAGCGGGAACGACGTCGCCTCGACGACCTCGTCCACGGAAACCCCCGGATGCACGGAAAGCAGCCTCGGCGCGTGGTCTTCGCCGCCGAAGTCCAGGACACCGAGGTTCGTGACGACCCGATGGACGTCGTGATGCCGCAAGCCGGCTTCACGCGCCCTGGCGTAGCCGACGCCGGACACGACGTCGACCTGATCGACGAACACCCGCTTGCCGTGCCTGGGAACCCAGTAGCTCGTGCGGTGATTGGCCGTGTTGCCCGGCCCGCCTCGAACGCCCAGAAGTTGTTTCTTGGGCCGGGAATGCGCACCGATCGCCGAGATGTTCTGGTTCCCCTCGCCGTCGATCTGGTTGGCGCCCATCACCACATGTCGCTTCCCGCGCGGTACCACGGTGTCGAGGACCTTGCGGAACGGTTGCCAGCCTTCGACGACGGCGTCCGGGGTCATCAGGTACGCCTCGCCGTCGGACAGCAGGATGTCCGGCTCGAAGGTCAGCCTGGCGAGCCGGGCGCCCAGCGACGGGATGAAACCCATGGGGCTCACCACGATCTCACCGTCACCGCGGAACAATTCGGCGCAGGCCACGACGGCCACTTCGGCACGGCTGATGTCACTCACGCGGACTCCCCGAATTCGGCGACGGCCTTCTGGTACCGCGCTTCGTCCCCGGACAGGAACCTGTCGACGAACTTCGGCCACGCGTCGAGATCCTTGGCCGATTCGGCGTAGTGACGCTGGAAACGTTCGTCGCGGCCGTAGTCCGGGACGGCGGTGGTGAAATGCGCGCCGTTCGGGGTTTCGGCCACCCCGGTGACGAGCATTCGGCTCAGCAGCAGGCTCTGCACCGGGCCCGCTTCGGTGAGCTCGGCCGTGTCCACGATCTTTTCCGTGGACACGTAACACTTGCCGGCGGCGAGCGCGAACAGTTCGTCGAAGTACGGATCCGGTCCGAGATACTGCGCGTTGCCCCGCGCGTCGGCGCGGTTGAGGTGGACGAACGCGGCGTCGAGCTCGAGCGCGGGCACGGCCAGCAGCTCTTCGGCGTCGTCGTACGGCGAACGGACGGTGCGCAGCGACGGGTTCAGGTCCATCACGCCGGAGCCGAGACCCGCCCGCGTCGGAAGGAACGGAAGTCGTTGCGCGGCAGCGGAAAGCCCGGTCCCGAACACGCCTTCGTCGTATTCCGTGACGGTGATCGAACCGGATTCCCTCGCCCGGGAGAACCACGGGTCGTAGGGGATGGAATCCAGGGTGACGAAGCCGAAGACGAGATGCTTGATCTTGCCCGCCGAGGCCAGCAGCCCGACGTCCGGACCGCCGTAGGAGACCACGGTGAGATCCTTGACCGGCGACCGCAGGATCGCGCGCACCAGCGCCATCGGCTTGCGCCGCGAGCCCCAGCCGCCGATCCCGATCGTCATGCCGTCCTCGAGTTCGGCGGCGATCTCGTCCGGCGTCATCCGCTTGTCGGCCATCACTTCCCCTTACCGTCCAAGAACTCCTGGCGCGCGCCGTCCGAGACGCCCGCCAGGTTGAGTTCGAAGGTGAATCCCTGCTCGAAGCGGTAGCTGCGGTGCACGGGCTGGACGTCGATGCCGTTGATGGCCTGTTTCGCGGCGCGGATCACGCGGGTGTCCTTCGCCGCGATCTGTCGTGCGACACCGAGCGCGGTCTCGTCGAGTTCCTCCCGTGGCACCACGGCGTACACCGAACCGTGGTGGTGCAGCTGGGCCGCGGTGATCGTGGAGGCCGTGTAGTACAAGGCCCGCATCAGATGCTGGGGGACCAGGCGCGCGAGATGGGTCGCCGCGCCCAGCGCGCCGCGATCGACCTCGGGGAGCCCGAAGGTCGCGTCCTCACTGGCGATCACCACGTCCGCGTTGCCGACCAGGCCGACCCCGCCGCCGAGGCAGAAACCCTGTACCGCGGCGATCACCGGGACCGCGCAGTCGTACACCGCGGAGAACGCCGCCGCGCAGCCTTCGTTCGCGCCGATCAGCGCGCCGTACCCCGGATCGCGCTGGATCTCCTTGATGTCGACGCCGGCGTTGAACCCGCGGCCCTCCGCGCGCAGCACCACCACGTGGGTCTCGGGATCGCGTCCGGCGTCGGTGACGGCGGAGGCGAGGGCGAACCATCCCTTCACGCTCAGCGCGTTCACCGGGGGCGCGTCGACCGTGACCACGGCGATGCCGGGCTCCGGTGAGTGGGTGGAAATGGCCATCGTGCACCCTTCGCCGCTACCAAACCTAGCACTTGCTTGGTACGTTAGCAGGACGTCCGGCCCGGGTACAGCGACCGTGAAGGAGGCCCGGCATGGCACTCGAACTCCGGCTCGACGGCGCCGTGGTGCTGGTGACCGGTGGGGTCCGCGGCGTCGGCGCCGGTGTCACCAGGACTTTCCTGCGCGCCGGCGCCGAAGTCGTCACCTGCGCCCGCACCGAACCCGAGCGGCCGGTGTGCGCCGGGGACAAGGCGTCGACCTTCATCTCCTGCGACGTCCGCGACACGGGAGAAGTCGACGCGCTCGTCGATGAGATCGTCCGGCGCCACGGCAGGATCGACGTCGTGGTCAACAACGCGGGCGGCGCGCCGTACGCCGAGGCGGCGACCGCGTCACCGCGGTTCCACGAGAAGATCGTCGCGCTGAACCTGCTGGCGCCGCTGTCCGTCGCCCGTGCGGCGAACGCCGTCATGCAGGAGCAGGAAAGCGGCGGTGTCATCGTGAACATCAGCAGCGTCAGTGCGACGAGACCGTCGCCAGGTACGGCGTCCTACGGTGCGGCGAAAGCGGGCCTCGACAACCTGACCGCGTCGCTCGCCGTCGAATGGGCGCCGAAGGTGCGGGTCAACGGGCTCGACGTCGGCATGGTGCGGACGGAGCACTCGCATCTGCACTACGGCGACGAAGCGGGAATCGAGGCGGTGGGCGCGACAGTCCCGTTAGGACGGTTGGCCGAGCCCGACGAGATCGGTTCCTGCGCGGTGTTCCTGGCGTCCCCGCTGGCCTCCTATGTCAGCGGTGCCTGCCTGACCGTCCACGGCGGGGGAGAAGTGCCTGCCTTCCTCGCCGCTTCCAATTCCCTGGTGAAAGAACGAAAGGAGCCGGTGTGAGCGGGATCGCCGACGGCCGGATCGTGGTGGTGACCGGCGCCGGTCGCGGTATCGGACGGGCGCACGCGCTCGCGTTCGCCGCCGAGGGCGCGCTGGTGGTGGTGAACGACCTCGGCGCCGGGATCGACGGAAGCGGCGGGTCGGCCGGGCCCGCCCAGGACGTCGTCGACGAGATCGAGGCGCTCGGCGGCAAAGCGGTGGCGAACACCGACGACATCGCCTCCTGGGACGGTGCCGCGGCACTGGTACGGACGGCCGTGGAGACTTTCGGCGGGCTGGACGTCCTGGTCAACAACGCGGGTTTCCTGCGCGACCGGATGCTCGTCAACCTCGGCGAGGACGAATGGGACGCGGTCATCCGCGTTCACCTGAAGGGGCATTTCGCGCCGACGCGCCACGCCGCCGAATACTGGCGAGCCGAGGCGAAGGCGGGCCGCACGCGGGCCGCACGGGTGATCAACACCAGCTCCGGGGCCGGCCTGCTCGGCAGTGTCGGACAAGGGAACTACGCGGCCGCGAAGTCCGGCATCCTGGGTCTCACGCTGGTCGCGGCGACCGAATTCGCGCGCTACGGCGTCACCGTGAACGCGATCGCCCCGGCCGCCCGGACCCGGATGACCGAAGTGGCCTTCGCCGACGACATGGCCGCGCCGGAGGCCGGTTTCGACGCCATGGCACCGGAAAACGTGTCGCCGCTGGTGGTGTGGCTCGGCAGCGAGGAGTCGTCCGCGGTCACCGGCCGGGTGTTCGAGGTCGACGGCGGACGTGTCTCGATCGCACAGGGCTGGCGGCACGGCACGGTGCGGGACAAGGGATCCCGGTGGTCACCGGCCGAGCTCGGCCCTGTCGTGGCGGAGTTGCTGGCGGAAGCTCCCGTGCCCGAACCCGTATACGGCGCTTAGGTCTTCAGCTCAGGCGTCCCGGGTCAGGTCCTGGACCTCCGGAAGCCGCTGGAACCCGCCCGATTCGTAGGTCGTGACGGCGGCGATGTTGGAACTCGGCGTGTTCACGCCCGCGCTGGACGAGCCGAGCTCCTGGAGCGCGGCCGCCGCGGCGACGGTGATCGCGCGGCCATGACCGTGCCCCCGATGGTCCCGGTGCACGCCCATCGGCTCGAGTATCCCGGGCTTGCCGGGACCGGCCGACCACACGGCGACCGCCGCGACGGCGTCACCCCGCCCGTCATACCCGACCAGGTACCGGGAGTCGGCGTACGGCGCACCGGTCGCCATCGTGCGCCACTTCTCGGGGGTGAACGTCGAGCCGTCGAACACCTCTCGCATCACGTCGGCCCACACGTGGCAGTCGTCCGGTCCGATCGTCTCGATCCGCAGGTCCGGGGCCTTCACCGGTTCGGTGAGATCGCGGCGCAGCGGGGTCCACGGTTCGCCGGCGTGCCAGCCGTGCCCGGGCAGCAGTTCCTGGAGCAGAGCGTCCTTCGGCGCTTCGACGGACACCTCGCCCGGCGGGAGCACACCGCGTTCCGGCGCGATCACGTCTTCGGCCAGCCGGCGCGCCAGGTCCTCGTCCCGGCGGACGTCCGGCGCGGTCGTGAGCCGCAGGACGTCGTCTCCGTCGAGGAGCCCGACGGCGAGAATCCGCCCGTCCCGGCGCCAGATCCGGACCGCCGCGGCCGTCGCCTCCGCCCCCGAACGCCAGAACCAGCCGAGGTCACCGGGATGCAGTTGCCAAGCCACGCCTTCGGATTGCCACTCCCGCAGCGCCTCCACGGCCTCGTTCAGTCCGTCGAGTCCCGGCTTCTCCAAGCTGATCACCATGTCGTGATCACACACCACACAGAGAGAGCGCGCATCTGGTTTTCGGCGGGGCAAGATGGGGGAGTGAAGTCACTTCAGCGCCTTCTCTGGGAAGCGGTCGAACCGCTGCACGCCGTCGTCTACTTCGCCCCGGAGACGGCGGCCGCGGCCAAGGCGGCAGGCTTGCCGGGCTGGTGGATGGGCTACTTCGCCGGTCGGGTCGCGCCGCTCGGACCGTTGCCGGAGCCGCCCGCGACCGCGATGCTGTTCGGGTTCGCCCCGAGGATGGTCGCGCGTTCCCTGCCCGACGCGTGGAAGTACGCCGAACCGGCCGTCGTCCTCCAGAGCCGGATGGACGCCGTCGAGGAGGCCCTGAACCGGATCCTGCCCGCCGACGCGCCTCTCGGGGAACTCGCCGATCTGCTCGAACAGGCTGTCGCAGGCTGCGACTACGCGGCCAGGCCGCTCGCCGCCGCTTGGTCCTCGGTCGCCAGGCCCGCGACGCCGGCGGGCCGGGTCTGGCTCGCGGCGACGGTGTTGCGCGAGCATCGCGGGGACGGTCACGTGCTGGCCGCGGTCGCCGCCGGACTGCGCGGGCTCGACACCACGCTGACCCACATCGGCAGCGGGGCGGTGACCCGCGAGGTCATCCAAATCAACCGTGGCTGGTCCGACGACGAATGGGACGAGAGTGTCGCGCGGCTGTCCGGGCTGGGCGTCCTCGACGGCGATCTGAAGCTCACCGACGCGGGAATCGCGCTGCGCCAACGGATCGAGGACGAGACCGACCGCCTCGCCGCCGGCCCGCTCGACGCGTTGGGCGAGGACGGTGCCACCGAGGTGCTGCGGATCGCCGTCCCGCTGAGCCGCCGGATCTTCGACGCCGGCGCGATCCCGCTGCCGAACCCGATGGGGGCGCCGCGGCCCTGACCGCTCGAAACTGTCGGACCCCGGTGGGATGCTGTTCCGCATGGCGACGTGGCAGCAGTTCAGTGAAGACGCACCCGCGCTGGCGGCCAAGATCAAAGAGCGGTTCACCGCGGCGAAGTCGCATGTGCTGGCGACCGTCCGGCGGGACGGTTCGCCCCGGGTCAGTGGCAGTGAGGTCGATTTCCGTGAGCAGGACCTGCTGATCGGTTCGATGATCGGCGCGATGAAGGCGAAGGATCTGCGGCACGACGGCAGGTTCGCGATCCACGCCGCCTCGGCGATCGACGAGGGCGGCGCGGACGCGAAGGTGTCAGGAAGGGCCGTCGAGATCACCGATCCGGCGGAGGTCGCCCGCCTGCAGGGCGACGACGGGGAGGCGCACGTCTTCCGGCTCGACCTCACCGAGGCGGTGCTGACCTGGGTCGAGGGCAACACCATCTATTTCGACTTCTGGAAGGAGGGCCAGGGACTCAAGAGGCTCGCTAGGCCGGACAACGGCCCGGTGGTCGAGGTGGGCGTGGGCTAGACGCGCAAGGCAGACAAGG
This sequence comes from Amycolatopsis sp. NPDC102389, assembly GCF_044765885.1. NCBI lineage: Bacteria > Bacillati > Actinomycetota > Actinomycetes > Pseudonocardiales > Pseudonocardiaceae > Amycolatopsis > Amycolatopsis sp. NPDC102389. The sequence goes on along the minus strand of NZ_JBIWKX010000006.1, from coordinate 24,454 downwards.
GCAGTGGTGCGTCGCGGTCGTCGACTGTGTGGATTTTGGGGCGTCAGATGACCAGAAATCCACACAGTCGTGGGTGACCGGTCCGGTCACGAGCACTGTGTGGAAATAGAGACAGTGAACGTCCCTATTCCCACACACCCCTCACCCCGAGTGAAGGAGTCGCCTGGGCTCGGCACCCGGTGTCGCGTGAACCTGCTTGCCTTACGCCGCCGCGGCCCGTGACCGCGTCAGAAAGCCCGAGTACTCCAGCAGGATCACGCGACGCTAGATCCGTTCGATGATCGTGCCGGTGGAAAGCGCGCCACCGGCGCACATCGTGACCAGCGCGGTGCTCGCGTCACGGCGTTCCAGTTCGTGCAACGCCGTGGTCAGCAGGCGAGCGCCGGTGCTGCCGACGGGATGCCCGAGCGCGATCGCGCCACCGTTCACGTTGACCTTGGCCTCGTCGGGCCGGTGCACCCGCTGCCACGACAACACGACCGAAGCGAACGCCTCGTTGACTTCGAAGAGGTCGAGGTCGCCGATCGTCATCCCCGCCTTGGCGAGGACGCGTTCGGTCGCCTGCACGGGGCCGTCGAGGTGGTAGTACGGCTCCGCGCCGACCAACGCCTGCGAGACGATGCGGGCTCGTGGCTTGAGGCCCAGCGCCTTGGCCCGGTCCGAGTCCATCAGGAGGAGCGCGGCCGCGCCGTCGGAGATCTGCGACGAGGTCCCGGCCGTGTGCACGCCGCCTTCGAGGACGGGCTTGAGCTTGGAGAGGCCTTCGACGGTCGTCTCGCGAAGTCCTTGGTCGCGCGACACCAGCCGGGTCTCGCCGGTCGGCGTGCCGTCCTCGCCGAGCACGGGTGCCTTCACCGCGGCGACCTCGCGGTCGAAGTGCCCGGCGGCCCACGCGGCGGCGGCCTTGGCCTGGGACTCCGTCCCGAACCGGTCGACGTCGTGGCGGGTGATCCCGCGGCGTTCCGCGATCCGCTCGGCCGCGCCGTACTGGTTCGGCATGTCGATCGACCACGACTGGGGCCTCGGCGTGCCGACGCCCTCGCCGCGGTTCGCGCCCAGCGGGACCCGGCTCATCGCCTCGACGCCGCACGAGACGCCGGCGTCGATCGCGCCTGCCGCGATGAGCCCGGCGATCAGATGGGTCGCCTGCTGCGCCGAGCCGCACTGGGCGTCGAGGGTGGTCGCGCCCGTCGTCTCCGGAAGCCCGGCGTGCAGCCATGCCGTGCGCGTGACGTTGCCCGCCTGCTCGCCCGCCTGGGTCACGGCACCGCCGATCGCCTGTTCGACGAGCGCGGCATCCAGCCCCGCGCGGTCGAGCAGGGCGCGCTGCGCCGCGCCGAGGATCTCGGCGGCGTGCAGCCCCGCCAGGTGGCCCCTGCGCTTGCCGATAGGGGTGCGGACCGCCTCGACGATCACCGGACTACCCACGTTCGCCTCCTGGAAAACACTGTTCACTACTCGAAAAGTAGAACACGTTCTTGATTTGAGCAAGCCGTCCCAGGGTTCGCCGGATTTTGATCACTGGTAGTCGTTCCCGCGTCTTGCAGGGCGAGCATGATCCACAACGGTCGAGTTAACGGGTTTCACTGAAACTCTTCACTTGGTAAACGCCGTATGCTTCAATCGGGTCTAGAACGTGTTTCATTGGCGAACCGCGTAGGAGGTAGCCCGTGGCCGCTCCCCTGATCCCCGCCGGTTTCGATTTCACCGATCCGGATCTGTACGCCACCAGACTGCCTCTGGAGGAGTTCGCCGAACTCCGCCGTACGGCACCGGTTTGGTGGAACCCTCAGCCGCACAACACCGCGGGCTTCCGCGATGACGGCTACTGGGTGGTCAGCCGGCTCGAAGACGTCAAGGCGGTGTCGAGGGACAGCGAGCTGTTCTCCTCGCGGGAGAAGACCGCGATCATCCGGTTCGACGAGAACATGACCGACGACAGCCTCGAAGCCAATCGTCTGGTCCTGCTCAACATGGACGCCCCGCAGCACACGAAGCTGCGCAGGATCGTCTCGAAGGGCTTCACGCCGAGGTCGATCGCGAAACTCGAAGACACCCTGCGCGACCGCGCGGAGAAGATCGTCAGCGAGGCCAAGAAAAAGGGCTCCGGCGATTTCGTCGTCGACGTCGCGTGCGAACTTCCCTTGCAGGCCATCGCCGAACTGATCGGCATCCCGCAGGAAGACCGGATGAAGGTCTTCGACTGGTCGAACCAGATGGTCTCCTACGACGATCCCGAGTACGAGGTCGAGCCGCTCGCCGCGTCCGCCGAGATCGTCGGCTACGCCTGGAACATGGCCGAAGAGCGGCGCAAGTGCCCGATGGACGACATCGTCACGAAGCTGGTGCAGGCCGACGTCGACGGTGAATCGCTGGCGTCGGACGAGTTCGGCTTCTTCGTCATCTTGCTCGCCGTCGCGGGCAACGAGACCACGCGCAACGCGATCACCCATGGGATGAAGGCGTTCCTCGATCATCCCGAGCAGTGGGAGCTGTACAAGAAGGAGCGCCCGAAGACCGCGCCGGACGAGATCGTCCGCTGGGCCACCCCGGTGGTCGCGTTCCAGCGCACCGCGACCCGCGACACCGAACTCGGTGGCCAGCACATCCGCAAGGGCGACCGGGTCGGGATGTTCTACAGTTCCGCGAACTTCGACCCGGACCACTTCGACGAGCCGGAGAAGTTCGACATCCTCCGCGAGGACAACCCGCATGTCGGTTTCGGCGGCACGGGTTCGCACTACTGCATCGGTGCCAACCTCGCGCGGCTGGAGATCGACCTGATCTTCAACGCCATCGCCGATGTCATGCCGGACATCACCGAACTCGCCCCGCCGGACAGGCTCCGCTCGAGCTGGCTCAACGGGATCAAGCACTACCAGGTCCGCTACGCCTGACCGGATGGCGTGGGGCACCATGGGGCCATGGGTCCCCACGTGCAGGTCGATGTCGAAATGTCCTTCCGGGTCACGAAACCCGGCCCCGCCGCGTTCGTGATCGCGCTCGCGGGCGGGGCCGGTCAGGAAGAGTTCGCCTATCCCGCGCCGCCGCGCCAGGTGGCGTTCGAACACGGGACCCGCGCCCAGGTCGTCGATCTGCCGCTCGGTGAACACGTCGTGCGGTACCGGGCCGGCCGCGCGCTCGACCCGGCCGATGCCGAGCTCGTCACCCTGGACGACGTCATCCGCTACACCAGGCCCAGCCGGTACTGCCCCTCCGACCGGATGGGCGGGCTGGCGCTGTCCCGGTTCGGCGGCCTGCCCGACCCGCGCGCCCAGGTGGAGGCGATCGTCCGGGAGGTGGGCGAGCATCTGTCCTATGTGGTCGGTTCCGGTTCGCCGACCGATGACGCCGTCGACACCTACCTCGCAGGGGAAGGGGTTTGCCGCGACTACGCGCACGTCTGCATTTCGCTGTGCCGCGTGCTGGACATCCCCGCCCGGTTCGCCGCCGTCTACGCGCCCGGACTGTCCCCAATGGACTTCCATGCCGTGTTCGAAGCCGCGATCGACGGCCGCTGGTACGTCTTCGACGCGACCGGCCTCGCGCCGAGGCAGAGCCTCTGCCGGATCGCCACCGGACGGGACGCCGCCGACACCGCGTTCCTCTCCACCCTCGGCTGTGAGCTGGACTTTCTCGGTAACACCGTGCTGGCGACCGCGGGCCCGTCGCTGCCGGAGGACGACGGCTCGCGGCTGATCGCGCTCGGTTGATCGCGTGTTGCCCACGAGCCGTGACCTGGCTGAGGTAGACATTGGCGTGTGAGGGAGAAGCGAGCATCGACGAAATGGCAGCGGCTGCGTGCCCGCCACCGCTGGCTGGACCACGTGGCGCGGGCGGTGAACCGCTACATCGAGTACGGCGGTTACCACTACGTCGCGTCGATCACCTATTTCAGCCTGTTCTCACTGGTGCCCATCCTCATGGTCGCGGTTTCGGTGGCCGGCTTCGTGCTGGCGAGCCAGCCGCAGCTGATCGAGTCGATGCTGAACGCGATCACCGGAACCCTGCCCGGCGGCCTCGGTGACAAGGCGGGCGAGCTGCTCACCGGGTTCGTCGAGCAGCGCACCAGTGTCGGGATCATCGGTCTGATCATCGGCTTGTACTCCGGCTGGAACTGGATGAACTCGCTGCGGGACGCGCTCACCGCGCTGTGGGGCCAGAACCGGTCGGATCTCCCGCTGTTGCGCACGATCGCCGCGGACCTGCTCGCGCTGCTCGGCCTCGCGAGCGCGCTGCTGGTCTCGTTCGCCATCACCATCTCCGGGTCCGCGCTCGGCCGGTACCTGCTGGGGCTGGCCGGAGTGGACGACACCGCCTGGGGCCACAACGTGCTGTCGGCGATCTCGATCCCCTTGGCGCTGCTGGCGAACTGGCTCGTGTTCCTCTGGGTGCTCACCCGCTTGCCGCGGAAACCGGTCGGCGTCCGCAGCGCGATGCGCGGCGCGGTCGCGCTGGCGCTGGGCTTCGAACTGCTGAAGCAGGCCGGTGGGATCTACCTGCGCCTGATCGGGAACTCGCCGACCGGGGTCGCGTTCGGCTCCATCATCGGTTTGATCTTCTTCATCTCGCTGGTGGCGCGGATGCTGGTGTTCGTCACGGCCTGGACGGCGACCGCGCGCGACGCCCCGCCGGATCCGGTCAAGCCGCCGCCTCCCGTGGTGGTCCGGCCGGTGGTCGCGGCGCCTGATCGGCACGGGCTCAAGCCGGTGCTGGTGGGCGCGGTGACCGGAGTGGTCGCGACGCTGGCCGCACAACGTCTCCGGCCGCGCCGCCGCCTCTGAATCGCACGTTCGCGACTGGTCAGCTCGGCTTGGCCGAAGGGAGAGAGAGTTCGATGTCCGGCGATCGGTCACCACTGGGCGGTCGGAAGCCGTCGTTCGCTCTGTCCGAACTCGTGGGTTCACGGGTGGATGAGGCGCGCTCCAGATGTGAGGCCGACGGCTTCGAAGTCGAGACGTCGAGCTGGAGCGACCGGGAGCCGTGACACTGGACTATCGGCCGGCCAGAATCCGCCTGCGTGTCAGGCACGGAAGGGTCGAAGAAGCCAAGCGCGGCTGAAGGGGTCTTTCCCCGCGTGAGATGCGACCAAAGCGTCCTTCATCGCGAGCTCGGCTTGGCCGACCCCACCACCCACATCGAGAAGAACTGCGAACCGCCGCCGTACGCGTGCCCGAGCGCGATCCGCGCGCCGTCGACCTGGTAGTCCCCGGCCCGCCCCATCACCTGCTTGGCCGCTTCGGAGAACCGGAGCATCCCGGAGGCCCCGATCGGGTTCGACGAGAGCACACCGCCCGAAGGGTTGATCGGCAGGCGTCCGTCGAGCGCGGTCTCACCCGCCTCGGTGAGTTTCCAGCCCTGGCCCTCGTCGGTGAACCCCAGGTTCTCCAGCCACATCGGCTCGAACCACGAGAACGGCACGTAGATCTCGGCGGCGTCCACTTCGGACAGTGGGTCGGTGATGCCGGCGTCCCGCCACAACGCGGCCGCGGCGTCCCGGCCGGCCTGCGGGTTGACCTGGTCGCGTCCGGCGAACGTGGTCGGCTCGGTGCGCATCGCGGTCGCGTGGATCCACGCCGCGCCACCGGGGACCGCGTCGCCCGACGCCTCGTCCCCGATCACCATCGCGCACGCGCCATCCGAGGACGGGCACGTCTCGTCGTAGCGGATCGGGTCCCACAGCATCTGCGACGCCTGTACCGATTCGACCGTGATGTCGGATTGCCTCAGGTGGGCGTACGGATTGAGGGCCCCGTTGCGCCGGTCCTTGGCCGCCACGATCGCGCCGACGTGGTCGGGCGCGCCGGATCGCCGGATGTAGGACCGCACGTGCGGCGCGAAATAGCCGCCCGCCCCGGCGCCCACCGGCATCTGGAACGGCGGCAGGATCGACAGGCCCCACATCGCGTTCGACTCGGATTGCTTCTCGAAGGCCACGGTCAGCACCCGTTTGTGCACGCCCGCCTGCACCAGCGACGCTGCCACGAGCGCGGTCGAACCGCCGACCGAACCCGCGGTGTGCACACGCAGCAACGGTTTCCCGGTCGCACCGAGCGCGTCGGCGAGGAACAGTTCGGGCATCATCACGCCTTCGAACAGATCCGGCGCCTTGCCGAGGACGACGGCGTCGATGTCGTCCCAGCCGGTCCCCGCGTCGAGCATCGCCCGGTCGATGGCTTCCCGGAGCAGGCCGGGCATGGACACGTCGGTGCGCTTGGCCTTGTGGTGGGTCTGGCCGGTTCCCAAAACGGCCGCGAGGTGCTTCACGAGAGGACCTCCAAGGTCGCGACCAGGTTCTGCTGGAGGACGGGGCCGCTCGTCGCGTGGGCGAGGACTTTGCGCGCGCTGCCGTCGAGGACGCGGTTCGCCGCCTCGCCGATCCGCGCCAGCCCCGCCGAGAACATCGGATTTCCGGTCAGGACGCCGCCCGAAGGGTTGATCCGCACCTGGTCGCCGAGGCCCAGCGCGTCGCGCAGGATCAATTCCTGGTGGGTGAACGGCGCGTGCAGTTCGGCGAGTTCGACGCCGTCGAGGTCGAGCGCCCGCCCGGCGGCCGCCGTCGACGGTGACCTGGTGAGGTCCCGGACGCCGAGCGCCGGAGAGTCGACCCGGTGCTCGATCCCGGTGATCACCGCGGGGCTGTCGACGAGGTCCGCCGCCCGCTCGGCCGACGCGAGCACGAGCACGGCGGCGCCGTCGGTGATGGGGGCGATGTCGTGGGCCCGCAAGGGATCCGCGAAGTACGGGGCGTCGAGAAGCTCCGCGACTTCGACCGTTCCGGAGAGCTGTGCGGCGGGGTTTCCGGCGGCGTCGGCGCGGCTGCGCGCGGCGACCTCGGCGAGGTCTTTTTCCGACCACAGCCCGGATTCGAGCCCCAGCCTCGCCTGGATCCCGGCCACGCTCACCGAATCCGGCCACAGCGGCGCGACGACGTAGGGATCCATCTGCAGGGCGAGCACCCGCCGCAATTGCCCGGCGGAGGACTTGCCGAAGCCGTAGACGAGCGCGGTGTCGACCTCACCCATCCGGATCTTCAGCCAAGCCTCGTACAACGCCCAAGCGGCGTCCATCTCGACATGCGACTCGTGGATCGGCGGGAAGGCGCCGATGGCATCGACCGCGGCGATGAACGAGAACGCGCGGCCTGCCAGGTAGTCCGAGGAACCCGAGCACCAGAACCCGATGTCCTCTTTGGACAGACCGGTGCGCTCGAAGACCTCGGCGAAGATCGGCACCAGCATTTCCACGCCGTTGGTGGTGCCCGGGGTGCTGCGGACGTTGGGGGCCTGCGCGAAGCCCACGACTGCTACATCTGGCACTGTGGTCCTCACAGATGGTGGGCGAAGGATTCGTACGGCGCGTCGGGCTCGCCGGTCGGTTCGAAATGGCCGATGTTCTCCAGCGACGTCCACCATTCGTCCCGCGGTTTCCACGCGGCCCGGACCCGCATGCCCATCCGGACGTCGGCGGCGTCGCAGCCGAGGACGAGGTGCAGGAACGCGATGTCCGCGCCGTCGAGCAGGATGTACGCGGCCACGTACGGCGGTTTGATCTTCTGGCCGAGGAACGGCACGTTCACGATGCAGAACGTCGTGACGATGCCGGTGTCGGGCAGTTCGACCTCGTCGGTGGTCGGGACGCCGTCGGTCGGGCAGGCGCCGCGTGGCGGGATGTAGACCTTCTCGCAGGACGGGCAGCGCTGGCCGATCAGCTTTCCCTCGGCGAGCCCGCGCAGGTACCGGCTTTCCTCCGGCGACGCGGAATGCTCGTAACGCAGGTGGATCGGCGTGATCACCACGCTGACCGGCGCGCCCTCTTCGCGTTTCGCCACCGGAGGAGGCGCTTCGGTGGCTTCGGTGTCGTCCCCGTCGGCGGGGACGAAGTAGGCGATGTCGCGGATGTGGCCGACGGTCTCGTCCGCCCAGCGGATCCGGACCCGCTGTCCGGTGTGGACATTCGACGGAGAACCGGCGTCGACCGCGTGCAGGATCGAGGTGTCGGCGCCGTCGAGCCGGATCAACGCCCACGCGAACGGCCGCGACAACGGCTGGCCGTCGACGGGTTCGGCGATCCAGGACCAGGAGACGATCTCGCCCTCGGAGGCCACGGGAACGAACTCGGACAAGGCTTCGGCGGTCACGGGGTCGTATTCCAGCGGGGGTACGTGGACGCGGCCGTCGCTGCCCCGGACGCCTTCGACGCGGCGCTCGCGCAGGGCGTTGACGAACCGGCCGAGTACCGGGCCGACCGAACGCGTGTAGTCGAAGCCCACGTTGAGCGGGGCCGACAGCGGGAGTTCAGGTGCGCTCACATCCTGAGTGAAACACGTTCTCGATTTATGGGCAAGATCGGCCATCTGGGCTTCGCCGACGGTTGCTCTTGAGTGGAACGCGTTCTAGATTTGCCCGTATGTCGACTGCCACCGGGACACTTGGGGTCTGGAACATCGCCGCGCGGGAGCCGGAGCGGGTCGCACTCGTCGATCCGGACGGCCGCTCGATCGGCTATGGGGACCTCGCCGCGAAAGCGAACGCGTACGCCCGCGGGCTGCAGGCCCTCGGGCTCGAGGCCGGGGACGTGGTCGTCGTCCTGCAGCCCAACGGCGACGAACTCGTGGCGGCCTACTTCGCCGCCATCCAGTCCGGTCTGTACATCGTGGTGGTCAACTGGCATCTGGTCGGGCCCGAGGTCGCCTACATCCTGTCCGACAGTGGCGCCAAGGCCTTCCTCGCGCACGAACGGTTCGCCGACGTCGCGATCGCCGCCGCAGACGAGGCCGGGATCCCGGAACGCGGACGGTTCGCCGTCGGCGACGTCGAGGGCTTCCGCCGGATCGAAGAGCTCGGCTCCGGCGAGGGCGACGGACGTCCGGAGCGGCGCACGGCGGGCTCGCCGATGCTCTACACGTCAGGCACCACGGGGCGGCCCAAGGGGGTCCGGCGGCCGCTCACCGGCGCCGACCCCGACTCCGTCCCCGGCGCGTCGACGTGGTTCTTCGGGATCTTCGGGCTGGCGCCGCACGACGACCATGTGCACCTGTGCGGGTCGCCGCTCTATCACACGGCGGTGCTCAACTTCGTCGCGATTTCCCTGCAGCTGGGCCATACCGCGGTGCTGATGGACCGCTGGGACGCCGAGGACATGCTGCGGCTGATCGAGCGGCACCGCGTCACGCACAGCCACATGGTCCCGACGCAGTTCCGCCGCCTGCTCGCCCTGCCGGACGACGTCCGCGCGGCCTACGACCTGAGTTCGCTGCGCGTGATGATCCACGGCGCCGCGCCGTGCCCGCTGGAGGTCAAACGCCGGATGCTCGACTGGTGGGGCCCGGTCGTCACCGAGTATTACGCGGCCACCGAAGGCGGTGGGACGGCGATCTCGGGGGAGGAGTGGCTGAAGAAACCGGGTTCGGTCGGGCTGCCGTGGCCGGGCTCGACGATCAAGATCCTCGACGACGAGGGCACGGAGCTGCCCGCCGGCGAGACCGGCACGGTGTACATGAAGATGGGCGACTCGAAGTTCGAGTACCACAAGGACCGGGCCAAGACGGACAAAGCGCGGGTCGGGGACCTGTTCACCCTCGGCGACGTCGGGCATCTCGACGAGGACGGTTACCTCTTCCTGCACGACCGCAAGGCGGATCTGATCATCTCGGGCGGGGTCAACATCTACCCGGCGGAGATCGAGGGCGAGCTCGTCATGCATCCGAAGATCGCCGACGTCGCGGTGTTCGGTGTCCCGCACGAGGACTGGGGTGAGGCGATCAAGGCCGTCGTCCAGCCCGCGGACGACGTCGAACCCTCCGAGGAGCTGACCGCGGAGATCCTCGAGTACGCGGCTTCGCGCCTCGCGAAGTTCAAGCTCCCGCGTTCCGTCGACTACTTGCCCGAACTCCCGCGCGACCCGAACGGGAAGCTCTACAAGCGCAAGCTCCGCGACCCGTACTGGGAAGGCCACCCCGTCCCCTGACGCGTTTCGTCCTCTGAATGCGGTAGTTCGCTGTCGAATCACCGCATTCAGAGGACGAAACGCGGGGAGTCAGCGGCCCCGGAAGACGGGCTTGCGCTTCTCGGCGAAGGCGCGCGGGCCTTCCTTCGCGTCTTCGCTCGCGAAGACCTCGATGCCGTACTGGGCGTCGAGTTTGAAGGCCTCCTCCTCGTGCATGCCCTCGGTGTCGCGCAGGGTTTTGAGGATCGCGCGGACCGCCAGCGGACCGTTCGCGGAAATGAGGCCCGCGAGTTCGAGCGCCTTGTCCAGGGCCTTCCCGTCGGGGACGACGTGGCCGATCAGGCCGATCTCCAGCGCCTCGGCCGCGGTGATGTGGCGTCCGGTCAGCAGCAGGTCCGCGGCGACGGTGTACGGGATCTGGCGGGGGAGCCGTACGGCCGAACCGCCCATCGGGAACAGGCTCCACCGCGCCTCCGACACCCCGAACCTCGCGCTCTCGCCCGCGACGCGGATGTCCGTACCCTGCAGGATCTCCGTGCCGCCGGCGATCGCGGCGCCTTCCACGGCCGCGATCAACGGCTTCGTCAGCCGACGGCCCTTGAGCAGGCCCTCGATCCTGCTCGGGTCGAACGTGCCCTTCTCGAACGAGTCGGACGGCGAGTTCTTCGACATCGACTTCAGGTCCGCGCCCGCGCAGAACGCGCCACCCGCTCCGGTGAGCACGCAGCACCGGACGTCGTCGTCCTCGTCGACCCGGTTCCACGCCTCGACCATGATCCCGAGCATCTCGCCGCTGAGCGCGTTCCGGGCCTCCGGCCGGTTCATCGTGACCACGAGGGTGTGTCCGATCTTTTCCACCAGCGCGTGCGGTTCGCCCACCAGAACCTCCGTCGGAGTAGCCACCATTGCCCAGAACGATAACATGTTCTACTTTGAGGGCGTGGCACTCAACATCGCGGATCTACTCGAGCACGCCGTCGACGCCGTGCCGGAGCGCATCGCGGTCGTCTGCGGCGATCGGCGGGTCACCTTCGCCGAACTGGAAGAGCGCGCCAACCGGCTGGCGCACCATCTCGCCGCACACGGCGTGGGACCCGGATCCCACATCGGTGTCTATTCCCGGAACTCGATCGAGGCCCTGGAATCGATGATCGCCGCGTACAAGCTGCGCGGGATCGCGGTCAACGTCAACTACCGGTACGTCCACGGCGAACTGCGGTACCTGTTCGACAACGCCGACCTCGTGGCGCTGGTCCACGAACGCGGCTATTCGGACAAGGTGGCCGCCGTCCTGCCGGAGACGCCGAAACTGAAACACGTTGTCGTCGTCGATGACGGAAGCGACGGCGACTACTCGTCCTACGGCGGCGTGGACTACGAAGCCGCGCTCGCCGAAGGCTCGCCCGAGCGGGACTTCGCCGAGCGCAGCGCCGACGACATCTACATCCTCTACACCGGCGGCACCACCGGCTATCCCAAGGGCGTCCTGTGGCGCCACGAGGACATCTGGCGGGCGCTCGGCGGCGGAATCAACTTCGTCACCGGCGAGTACGTCCCGGACGAGTGGACGCTCGCCGAACAGGGCAAGTCGGGCAGCCTGGTCCGGCTCCCGGCCGCGCCGCTGATCCACGGCGCCGCGCAGTGGGCCGCGTTCGGCGCGCTGTTCACCGGCAGCCCGGTCGTGTTCGTCCCGCGGTTCGACGCGCACGAGGTCTGGAAAGCCGTGCAGGACAACAAGGTCCAGGTGCTCACCATCGTCGGCGACGCGATGGCGCGGCCGCTGATCGACGCCTATCGCGAGGGAGACTACGACGCGTCGTCGATCGTGGCGGTGTCGAGTCACGCCGCCCTGTTCTCTCAGTCGGTGAAGCAGGAATTCCTGTCGCTGCTCCCGCATGTGGTGATCACCGACGCGATCGGCTCGTCCGAAAGCGGCTTCACCGGCATCGGCATGGTCAGCAAGGACAGCGATCATTCCGCCGGCCCCCGGGTCAACTTCGGCAAGGACGCGATCCTGGTGGACGACGACGGCGCGCTCGTCGAACCGAAACCGGGCGCGATCGGGCTGATCGCCCGGCGCGGGCACGTCCCGCTCGGGTACTACAAGGATCCCGCGAAGACCGAGAAGATCTTCGTCGAGATCGACGGCAAGCGGTACGTCGTCCCGGGTGACTACGCGCGCTACGAGGAAGACCTCACGGTGACCCTGCTCGGCCGGGGGTCGCAGTGCGTGAACACCGGCGGCGAGAAGGTGTACCCGGAAGAGGTCGAGGGCGCGCTCAAATCGCATCCGGACGTCTTCGACGCGCTCGTCATCGGCATCCCCGACGACCGGCTCGGCCAGCGGGTGGCCGCGGTGATCCAGCCGCGCTCCGGTAAGGAGCTCGATTTCGCCGCGCTCGAAGCGCACGTACGGACCGAGATCGCCGGGTACAAGGTGCCGCGCAGTCTCTGGCTCGCGGAGGAGATCGGGCGGTCGCCCAGCGGCAAGCCGGACTATCCCTGGGCGCAGCGCTACGCCTCCGAGCACGAGCCCATCAGCATCCAACCGGCGTAAGGAGCACCATGCGGACGTCTCTGTGCGACCGGCTCGGGATCGACCTGCCGATCGTCGGGTTCACCCCGTCCGAGCACGTGGCCGCGGCGATCAGCCGGGCGGGTGGTCTCGGCGTGCTGGGCTGTGTGCGGTTCAACGACGCGGCCGAGCTCGACGCCGTCCTGTCCTGGATGGACGAGAACACCGGCGGGAAGCCGTACGGCGTCGACATCGTGATGCCTGCCAAGATCCCGGCCGAAGGGACGTCGATCGATCTCGCGAAACACATCCCGCAGGGGCATCGCGACTTCGTGGAGCGGACGCTGCGCGATCTCGCGGTGCCGCCGCTGCCGGACGACACCGACGAACGCGCGGGTGTGCTGGGCTGGCTGCATTCGGTCGCCCGGTCCCATGTCGAGGTCGCGCTGAAACACCCCATCCGGTTGATCGCCAACGCCTTGGGGTCACCGCCGGTGGACGTCATCGAGCAGTGTCACGCGAAGGGCGTGCCGGTCGCGGCCTTGGCCGGCAAGGCCGAACACGCCGTCCGGCACGTCGACAACGGCGTCGACATCGTTGTGGCGCAAGGCTACGAGGCGGGCGGGCACACCGGCGAGATCGCGTCGATGGTCCTGCTGCCCGAGGTGGTGGACGCCGTCGGCGACCGCGTCCCGGTGCTCGCCGCCGGCGGGATCGGCTCGGGCAGGCAGGTCGCGGCCGCGCTCGCGCTGGGCGCGTCCGGGGTGTGGATGGGCTCCTTCTGGCTCGCCACCGAGGAATACCTCCAGACCATGGGGGAATCCGAGGCGATGCAGCGCGCGCTGGTCGCGGCGGGGTCGTCCGACACCGTCCGGACGCGGATCTACACCGGCAAACCGGCGCGGCTGCTCAAGACGCGGTGGACCGAGGCGTGGGCCGCGCCCGACGCGCCCGAACCGCTGCCGATGCCGTTGCAGAACCTGCTGGTCTCCCACGCGCACAACCGGATCCACCACGCGGCGGATCCGAGCGTGGTCTCGATGCCGGTGGGGCAGATCGTCGGGCGGATGGACCGGGTGCGCCCGGTCGCCGACGTGATCGCGGAACTCGTGTCGGGGTACGAAGTGACACTGTCGCGTTTGGACAAGACCCGCTGAGGTTTGCCGTGAAGGCCTCCTTCCCTACCTCCAGAGTAGGGAAGGAGGCCTTCACTACTGCGTCGGTGAGGTGAGGTGAGGCCCAGAAGGGCCCGTAAACGAGAAGGTCCCCTTCACCACGCCATTGTGGTGAAGGGGACCTTCAGGGCATGCCGTGCGAGAGGCTAGAGACCGGCGGCCGCGTTCTTGATCGCGGTCGCGAAGGTGCTCACCTCGGTGTAGACGCCGGGAGCGTGCGCCCGCGCGCAGCCTTCGCCCCAGCTGACGATGCCGACCTGGATCCAGGCGCCGGCGCTGTCGCGACGGAACATCGGGCCGCCCGAGTCACCCTGGCAGGTGTCGACGCCGCCGGAGTTGACGTTGCCCGCGCAGATCTCGGCGCTGTCGATCAGGTCGGCGTAGCTGCCGCCCTGCGCCTTGCAGGTCGAGTCGGAGACGAACGGGACGGAGGCCTTGAGCAGGTAACGCTGCTGCGCGCCGCCCTCGGTCGCGGCACCCCAGCCCGCGACGGTGAACGTGCCGCTGTTGTAGGCGGTCGTGGTGGCGATCGGCAGCGTCGGGATGCCGCTGACCGGGCTGGCGAGCTTGATCAGGGCCCAGTCACCACCGGTGGAGGTGGGGTAGGTCGGCGACCGGTACACGTAGGTCGACTTGACCTTCTTGGCCGCCGTGCTCTGCAGGTCCACCACGCCGAGGGTGGCGGTGATCCCCGTGTTGGCCCCGGTCCGCGACACGCAGTGCGCGGCCGTCAGCACGATCTGCGGGGTGTAGAGCGCACCGCCACACCCCATGGAAAGCCTTACCATCCAAGGGAATTCGCCCTGAGCGGCGCGAGTCCCACCGACCACGTCGGTCGACGGCGGCTGCGCGGCGGCGGCTTGCGGAGCCGTGGCGAGACCCGCCAGGGTTCCGGCCGCCGCGACGGCGATCAGGGTCTTTTTGAGCAGGCTGAACCGACGCTTGATGTTCAAGGGTTCATTCCTTCCGGCTGTCCACAGTGGAGGCAGGGAGACTGACTGCGGCCACCTGACTACAGCAGGTGCGCATACGCCGGGACAACCGACTTTCTTCGGATCTTTGCGTCGATGATGGTGATTAACGGACGTACCGGCCTGGCCGCCGACGAATGGCGTAGGCCGGAGCGCCCAACGCCGCTACTCCCGGACCGGCGAGCGCCGGAACCGCCGGAAGGCTGAACGCTTCGTCACACCTGCCCGATCCGCCGAACGAGGTGCCCTTTCGTCCACGAGTGTGAGCGTGGCATGAACACTTCGTTCGGGTCAGTACAGGCAGGGGGAAACGGGCCTAGGATCTGGATCGTGAAAGCGCGTTCGCCCAGACTTCATCCGCCCGCAGACGGCCCGGTTCGGGACGGAATTCCCGAGCACGGCCGCATTCCCCGCTATTACGCGGTCAAAGTCGATCTGCTCGACGTGATCTCCGAATTAGGGCAAGGATCGGTACTTCCCACGGAAAGGGAACTATCCGAACGTTTCGAGGTTTCCCGTGCGACAGTCCGCCAGGCCGTCGGTGAACTCGTGCTGGAGGGGCGGCTGAGCAGGCGGCAGGGGAGCGGCACGTACGTCGCGGGCCCCAAGCTCGTCCAGTCGCTCGCTCTGGTGAGTTACACGGAAGGACTCAGGAGGCAGGGCATTCAGCCGGGCCGGAATTTGATCTCTTTGGAACGCCGGGAGGCGGGTCCGTCGCTGGCTTCGGAACTGGAAATCGATCCGGAAGACGACGTCATCCACATCGAACGGGTCCTGCTCGCCGACGATGAGCGCGTCGGGCTGGAATCGACCTATCTCACCGCCGCGCGATTCCCGACGCTCATGGATGTGTTCGATCCCACACAATCGCTCTACGCCTGTTTGCGGGAACGGCTGGGCGTGGTCTTCGACGGCGCGGAGGAGCGGGTCGAGACCGTGCTCGCCACGCCGCGAGAGGCCCTGCTGATCGGGACGAATCCGGCGCTGCCGATGCTGCTGATGCACCGGACGTCGTGGGGGACCGACGGCGTCCCGTTCGAACGCGTCCGTTCGCTGTTCCGCGGCGACCGGCTCTCCTTCGAAACCCGACTGGGCCGCGTGGAGTAGCCACCTGCCGCAGTCAGTCCTCTGAACGCGATGTTTGCGGATTCAACGACCGCATCCAGAGGACGAAACGCGAAGTAATGTAACGCGAAGATAACAGGTCTGGTCCACATTTCGGAGGCACTTCACCTGGGGTTAGGGCCAGGGTCACGGAGCGTTGGTGCGCGCGGACGAGCGTCTGCGGTGTGCGAATCCTCATCATCGGCGGCGGAGTGCTCGGCACCCAGCACGCCTGGCAGGCCGTCGAACGCGGCCACGACGTCGTCCAGATCGAACGGGAACCCGAGGCCAGGGGCGCGTCCGTGCGCAACTTCGGTCTGGTCTGGGTCGGTGGCCGCGCCGGCGGGCCCGAACTGGAGACGGCCGCCCGGGCTCGCGTGCTGTGGGAGCGCATCGGGGAACGCGTCGAAGGGATCGGCTTCCGGCCGAACGGCTCACTCACCGTCGTCCGCACCGAGGCCGAACTCGCCGTCGCCGAGGCCGCGGCCGCGAGCGCGGAGGACCGCGGCTTCAAGCTGCTCGACGCCGCCGAGGCCCGCGAGCTGAACCCCGCTCTGCGCGGCGACTTCCTCGGCGCGCTCTGGTGCGACCGCGACGCCGCCGTCGAACCGCGAGTCGCCCAGCCCGCACTGCGCGCCGAACTGGCGAAATCCGGCCGCTACACCTGGGTGCCCGGCCGCGAGATCCGCGACCTGACCGCCCGCGGTGTCGTCGACGACACGGGTGAGACTCACGAGGGCGACGTCGTGGTGCTGTGCACCGGCGCCTGGACGGGCGGTCTGGTCAAGGAGCTCGCCGGGACGACGCCGGTCCGGCGCGTGCGGCTGCAGATGGCCCAGACCGAGCCGCTCGGGGAAACCCTCACCACCACGGTCGCCGACGCGGACAGCTTCCGGTATTACCCGGCGTATCGCGGCGAGGCGCTCGACGGCCTCAACGCGGACCAGCCGCAGGGTGAGATCGCCGCGGCCGGCAAGATGCAGTTGCTCATGGTCCAGCGCCTCGACGGCTCGCTGACCATCGGCGACACCCACGAGTACGACGAGCCGTTCTCCTTCGACACCACCGAAGCCCCGTACGACCACCTCGCCGAGGTCGCCGGAGCGCTGCTCGGACGTCCGCTCCCGCGTATCACCCGCCGCTGGGCCGGCGTCTACGCGCAGACCACCGACACCTCCCGGATCGTGCACCGCGCCCGCGTCGCGGACAACGCGTGGCTCGTCACCGGTCCGGGCGGCCGCGGCATGACCTGTTCCCCCGCCATCGCCGAAGACACCGCCGAGGAGCTTTCATGGTGAACACCGAACTGGTCGTCCTGGACATGGCCGGGACCACCGTCGCCGACGACGGACTGGTGATCCGCGCCTTCACCGCCGCGATCGCCGCCGCCGGAGTGTCCGAAGAGGACAGCCACTTTCCCGGCATGCTCGACTACGTCGTCGAAACCATGGGACAGTCCAAGATCGTCGTCTTCCGTGCGCTGCTGGACGGAGACGAAGAACTCGCCCAGCGCGCGAACACCGCCTTCCAGGACGCCTACGAGAAGCTCGTCGCCGACGGCCACTGCGAACCGATCCCCGGCGCCGAGGAAACGATCCAGGAACTGCGCGCCCACGGCGTGAAGGTCGCGCTCACCACCGGCTTCGCGCCGGAGACGCAGAACGCGATCCTGGACGCGCTGGGCTGGCACGGCCTCGCCGACGCCGTGCTGGCGCCGGGCGAGGGGGTGCGCGGACGGCCGTTCCCCGATCTCGTCCTCGCCGCCGCGCTGCGGCTCGAAATCACCGACGTCCGCCGGATCGCCGTCGCCGGTGACACCCCTTCGGACGTCCAGACCGGGCTGCGGTCCGGCGCCTCGCTCGTCGCCGGCGTGCTCACCGGATCGGCGAAGAAGCCGGAACTCGAAGCCGCCGGCGCCACCCACGTCCTCGAATCCGTCCGCGACCTCCCCGCCCTGCTGTCCCCAAAGGAGCTTTGACGCCATGAAGAAACTCGCGGCCACCGCCCTCGCCGGGCTGCTCGCCCTCACCCTGGGCGCCTGCGGCGGAACCGCCGGCGGCGCGTCCGGCGACCAGACCGTCACGCTGTACACAGTGGACGGTCTCGAAGACTGGTACGCCCAGCGGATCGAGGAGTTCAAGGCCAAGACCGGGATCACCGTCCAGGCGGTCACCGCCGGCTCGGGCGAGGTCGCCTCGCGGGTGGAGAAGGAGAAAGCCAACACCCAGGCCGACATCCTGGTCACGCTCCCGCCGTTCATCCAGCGGGCGGCGTCGCAGGGGCTGCTCGCCACCACGGCGCCCGCCGGGATCGACCAGGTACCCGCCGGGCAGAAGGACGGCCAGGGCCGCTACTTCGCCATCATGAACAACTACCTCAGCTTCATCCGCAACCCGCAGACCTCGCCCAAGACCTGGGACGACCTGCTCTCACCGTCGCTCAAGGGAAAGCTCCAGTATTCGACCCCCGGCGAGGCGGGCGACGGCACCGCGGTCCTGCTGCAGCTCCAGCACGTCCTCGGCGACCAGGGCGCGCTCGATTACCTCGCGAAGCTCGAAGCCAACAACGTCGGCCCGTCGTCCTCGACCGGCAAGCTGCAGCCGAAGGTGGCCAAGGCCGAGATCCTGGTGGCCAACGGCGACGTCCAGATGAACCTCGCCGAGATCGAGAAGAGCGGCGGTTTCGAGGTCTTCTTCCCGGCCGACGCGCAGGGCAAGCGCTCCACCTTCGCCCTCCCGTACTACGCGGGCCTGGTGAACAACGCGCCGCACGCCGAAAACGCCAAGAAGTTCCTGGACTTCCTGCTCTCGCCCGAGGTGCAGGGCAAGGCGGTCGACGCCTTCGGTGCCCCGTCGCGGACCGACGTCACACCGTCCGGCCCGCGCGCGGACAAGGTGAAGGCCGCCCTCGCCGGAGTCGAGATCTGGCAGCCGGACTGGGACGCCGTCCTCGCGAAGCTCGACGCCGACCTCGCCGCGTACAAGAAGGCCGTGGGCCGATGACCCCGGCGGTCGAGTTCCGCGGGGTGTCCGTCCGCTTCGGCCGGACGACCGCCCTCTCGCCACTGGACCTCACGGTGGCGAGAGGGGAGACGCTGGCGATGCTCGGGCCGTCCGGCTCCGGCAAGTCGACGGCCCTGAAGGCGCTCGCGGGTTTCGTCGTACCGAGCACCGGCCGGGTGCTGCTCGACGGCGAGGACGTCACCGACCTGCCGCCACACCGGCGCGGCCTCGGTGTGGTCGTGCAGAGTTACGCGCTGTTCCCGCACATGCGGGTCGAGGCCAACGTCGCTTTCGGCCTCAAGGCACGGAAAACGCCGCGCGGTGAGACGGCGAGCCGGGTGGCCGAGGCACTGGAGCTCGTCGGGATGGGCCAGTACGCCCGTCGCTTCCCGCGTGAGCTCTCGGGCGGGCAGCAGCAGCGGGTCGCGCTCGCGCGGGCGCTGGCGGTCCGGCCACGGGTGCTGCTGCTCGACGAACCACTGTCCGCTTTGGACGCCGCTCTGCGCGAGGACATGGTCGCGGAACTGCTGCGGCTGCGGGCCGAACTGCCCGACACCACGCTGATCTACGTCACCCACGATCAGGGCGAGGCGTTGGCGCTGGCCGACCGGATCGCCGTCATGCGCGACTCGAAACTGGTCGAACTCGGGCCCAGCCGCGAGCTGTACCAGCGTCCTTCGACGGAGTTCACCGCGAGCTTCCTCGGCGCGTCCAACCTCATCCCGGTCGAGCTGATCCACCCCGGCGGCACCAGGGTCCGCCTCGGCGGCCGCGAGCTGGCGGCCGACCCCTCCGGGACGTTCCGCGCGGGTCAGCCCGTCGCGCTCGGCGTCCGGCCGCACCGGGTCGGGATCACCGCGGTGGACACACCCGGCGCGCTGCCCGCGGTCCTGCGGGGCGTCCAGTGGCGCGGCACGGGCTTCCGCCTCGACCTCGAACTCGCGCACGACGGGAACGAGGTCCGGGCCGAAGTGCCGGACATCGCTGGACTTCCGAGTGTCGGGGAGCGGGTCGGAGTGTCCATTCCGGACGGTTGCCCGCTGGTGGGTGTCGGATGACCGGCCTGGCACTGGCCGCGACGGCGGCACCGGCGCGGCGGCGGGAGAAACAGCCCGGACGCGGCTGGCTCCTGCTGCCGCCGGTACTCGTCCTGCTCGGCTTCTTCGGCTACCCGCTGGTGCTGGTCGTTCTCCAGTCCCTGGAGTCGAAGACCGGCGAAGTCGGGCTGTCGGTGTGGCTCGACGTCCTGGGCTCGGCGGAATTCCGGGACGCCGCCTGGAAGACCGTCGCGCTCGCGCTCGGCGCCACCGCGGGGTGCGTGGTGCTGGGGACGTTCCTCGCGCTGGTGATCGCGTTCGTCCCGTTTCCCGGCGCGCGGACGCTTTCGCGGCTGGTGGACACCGTGCTCGCGTTCCCGTCGTTCCTGATCGCGCTCGCGTTCACCTTCATCTACGGCAGCGCCGGAATCCTGGGCGCGGGCGGGTTCCTGTACTCGCCGTTCGGGATCCTGCTCGCGGAGATCACCTTCTACACGCCGTTCGTGATGCGGCCGGCGCTCGCCGCGTTCGGCCAGGTCTCCTCGGCGCAGATGGAGGTCGCGGCCAGCCTCGGCGCGAAACCCGGCCGCGTCCTGCGCCAGGTGATCCTGCCGGAAGCCTTGCCGTCACTGGCTTCCGGCGCCTGCCTGACCATGCTGCTGGCGATGAACGAGTTCGGCATCGTGCTGTTCCTCGGCGCCAAGGACGTCACCACGCTGCCGATGCTGGTCTACGGCAAGGGGATCGTCACGTTCGACTTCCCGCAGGCGTGCGTCATCGCGGTGGTCAACGTCGTGTTCTCCCTTGCCCTGTACGGAATCTACCGGCGACTGACGAAGGGAGGCCGCCGTGCTGCTGTGGACCAGGCGTAGCCGCGTCCTGCTGTGGGTGGTGTTCGCGGTGCTGTTCACCGCGATCGTGCTGGCGCCGCTGCTGATGATCGTGCTGGCTTCGGTCGCCGGGAGCTGGACGGGGGTGCTGCCGGGCGCGCTCACCGGCTCGCATTTCGCGCAGGCGTTGTCCGGGGAGACGTTCGCGAGTCTCTCGGTGAGCATCCAGACCGGTGTCATCGCGTCGCTGGTGTCGGTCCTGCTGGGGACCTGGGCCGCGCTGGCGTCGCAGTCCGCGCCTTCGAAGCTGCGGAAGGCCGTCGACACCCTGTTCCACCTGCCGATCGCGGTGCCGTCGGTGGTGCTGGGCCTGGCGTTGCTGGTCGCGTTCAGCCGTCCGCCGCTCGCCTTCAACGGCACGCGCTGGATCGTGCTGCTGGGGCACGTGATGATTCTGCTTCCGTTCTCCTACAGCACGGTTTCCGCCGCGATCGCGCGGATGGACCCGTTGCTGGCACAGGCGGCCGCGAGCCTCGGCGCCTCGCCGGTCCGCGTGCTGCTGCGGGTGCGGTTGCCGGTCCTGCTGCCGTCGATCTCGGCGTCGGCGAGCCTCGCGCTGGCGATGTCGATGGGCGAACTGGGCGCGACGATGATGCTGTACCCACCGGATTGGCGCACGCTGCCCGCGAGCATCTTCGCGCTCACCGACCGGGGTCAGGTGTTCCTGGCGTCGGCGAGCACCGTGCTGCTGCTGGCCGTCACGCTCGCCGGAGTGGTGCTCCTCGGGCTGGCCCGCGGCCGCGCCGCCCAGCGGTGATGCAACCGTCCGCGAGGTTCATTCCGTCCTGAAGCCATGATGAACGCAGCGAAGACGCTGGGCGCGGGGCTCGTGCTCGCCGCGACGGCGGCCTGCGGCGCGGGCGGCCCCGGAGCACCGGCGAACACGAGCACCCCTCCGGTCGTCACCACACCTTCGGATCTGCCCACCTCGCTCCCGGCGAGCCCGCCGGTGGCGAAACCGCCGATCTCACGGCCGACCGTCGGCCCGCCGCCCTCGGACAAGATGCTGCCGCCGTCGCAGGTCGACGCCAAGGTGCCCGCGCAGGTCAGCGCCGAGAACGGCGGCCTGAACGTGTACCTCGAGCTGAGCGGCTGCGACGAGGCGAAGGCGGATCTCGCCGAGCAGAACGCGCAGCGGGTCGTGGTCAAGATGAAGATCGACCACGGGAAGCCGGGGCAGATGTGCCCGCAGGTGATCCGTTACGCCGTCCTGCCGGTGAAACTCGCCGAGCCGCTCGGGCCGCGGACCGTCGTCCTGGAAGCGGGTTGAGATCATGTGCAACCCCACGGCGGCTTCGTTCCGTCCCAGTCGCATGAGGTACTTAACGAATGTCATCGGCCTTGGCCTGATCGTCGTTGCGGTATCCGCTTGCGGGGCGCAGAACCAGGCAGCGGAGCCCGCGGCCGGACCCGGGAGCGGCACCCTGAGTACCGTGCCGCCGTCGCCGACCGGACCGTCGAGCGCGCCGTCTTCGTCGCCGACACCCGCGCCGGGGAGCCAGCCGGGTGTGCCGGGCGCGCCGCGCCAGGAGGTTCCGGAAGGCAGCACCAAGCTGCCGGACAAGCAGCTCGACGCGTCGGCACTGCCCGCGGACTACCCGCGTGAGGTGTACACCAGCAACGGCGGGACGATCCTGAACATCCGCGGCCAGGAAGGCGGCTGCGGGCACGCGACGGCGGAGGCCGCGCAGCAGGACGGGACCAGGGTCACCGTCAACCTGACCGAACTCAAGGGCCAGACCGGCCAGATGTGCACGATGGACATCCGGCACCCGGTGATCTCGGTGGCGCTTTCGGCGCCGCTGGGGGAGCGGACCGTGGTCCTGAAGCAGATGCGCTGACGCCAGGACGTGCCGTGAAGGCCTCCTTCCCTACCCTGAAGGTAGTGAAGGAGGCCTTCACGGACATCAGCGGAAGCTGATCTGCAGCACCGGTTCCGAGGTGGCCTCGAAGAAGTCGTTGCCCTTGTCGTCGATGACGATGAACGCGGGGAAGTCCTCGACCTCGATCTTCCAGACCGCTTCCATCCCCAGCTCGGCGTACTCGAGGACGTCGACCTTCTTGATGCAGTCCTGCGCGAGCCGCGCGGCCGGGCCGCCGATCGAGCCGAGGTAGAAGCCGCCGTGCTCGTTGCACGCCGCGGTCACCTTCTTGGACCGGTTGCCCTTCGCCAGCATCACCAGCGAGCCGCCCGCGGCCTGGAACTGCTCGACGTAGGAGTCCATGCGGCCCGCGGTGGTCGGCCCGAAGGAACCCGACGCGTAGCCCTCGGGCGTCTTCGCCGGGCCCGCGTAGTACACGGGGTGGTCGCGAAGGTACTGAGGCATCTCTTCGCCCGCGTCGAGCCGCTCGGCGATCTTCGCGTGCGCGATGTCGCGGGCGACGACGAGCGGGCCGGTCAGCGACAGGCGGGTCTTCACCGGCAGCTGCGAGAGCTGGGCGCGGATCTCGGCCATCGGCCGGTTGAGGTCGACGGTCACCACTTCGTCGGACAGGTCGTCCTCGGTGACGTCCGGCAGGAACTGCGCCGGATCGCGCTCCAGCTGCTCCAGGAACACGCCGTCCGCGGTGATCTTCGCCTTCGCCTGGCGGTCGGCCGAGCACGACACGGCGACACCGACCGGGCACGACGCGCCGTGGCGCGGCAGGCGGATCACGCGGACGTCGTGGCAGAAGTACTTGCCGCCGAACTGTGCGCCGATGCCGAACTGGCGCGTCATCTCCAGCACCTGCTGTTCGAGGTCGACGTCGCGGAAACCATGGCCCAGCTCGGAACCCTCGGTGGGCAGGTCGTCGAGATAGCGCGCGGAGGCCAGCTTCGCGACCTTCAGGTTGAACTCCGCCGACGTGCCGCCGACGACGATCGCGAGGTGATACGGCGGGCAGGCCGCGGTGCCGAGGCTGCGCAGCTTCTCGTCGAGGAACTTCGCGAGCCGCTTCGGGTTCAGGACGGCTTTCGTTTCCTGATAAAGGAACGTCTTGTTCGCGCTGCCGCCGCCCTTGGCCATGAACAGGAATTCATAGCTCGGGTCGCCCGCACCGTCTTTGTGATAGAGCTCGATCTGCGCGGGCAAGTTGGTGCCCGTATTGCGCTCGTCCCAGAAATTCACCGGCGCCATCTGCGAATAGCGCAGATTCAACTCCTGATAGGCGTCGAAAATACCGCGGGACAGCGCGCGCTCGTCTTCGGCGCCGGTGAGCACGCCTTCGCCGCGTTTGCCGATCACGATCGCGGTGCCGGTGTCCTGGCACATCGGGAGGACGCCGCCGGCGGAGATCGCCGCGTTGCGCAGCAGGTCCATCGCGACGAACCGGTCGTTGCCGCTGGCCTCCGGGTCGTCGACGATCGCGCGCAGCTGCGCCAGGTGTGACGAGCGCAACAGGTGCTGGATGTCGGTGATCGCGGTCTTGGCGAGCTTGGTCAGCGCCTCGGGCTCGACCTTGAGGAACTTCCGGCCCGCGGCTTCGACGACCTCGACACCTTCGGTGCCGATCAGCCGGTACTCGGTGTGGGTGTCCTTCGCGAGCGGAAGGACTTCGGTGTACTGGAACGTGGTGGGCGCCACTGCGCGGGCTCCTTTGCCGGCATCGGGAACCCGCTCACGGTACCCAAGCCCGAGGCCCGCTCATGAGAGGCCACGGCGGAAGTAACCGGGGCCACTGCCGGTGGGCGCCGGCGCCGGTGGGTCGTGAGTGGCGATTCGGGTTAGAACCCCATGTCTGAGTTCAGGACATGTCGGACAGTTGATGTTTCAGGACCTCACGGACACTGACCGGCCTGTCGGCGTGGTGACCAGGGCTTGTGTGGTGAT
>NZ_JBIWKX010000005.1:104422-235531 GCF_044765885.1 Amycolatopsis sp. NPDC102389 | reverse complement strand
CCACCCCCCCCCCCCCCCGCCCGCCCCGGCCCCCCGGCCCCGAGGGGGGGGCGCTCAAATACCGCCGGGCCCCCCGCGGCCCCC
Source organism: Amycolatopsis sp. NPDC102389 (assembly GCF_044765885.1). Taxonomy (NCBI): domain Bacteria; kingdom Bacillati; phylum Actinomycetota; class Actinomycetes; order Pseudonocardiales; family Pseudonocardiaceae; genus Amycolatopsis; species Amycolatopsis sp. NPDC102389. The sequence goes on along the minus strand of NZ_JBIWKX010000005.1, from coordinate 235,447 downwards.
CCCCCCCGGGGGGCGCCCCCCCACCGCACCACCGAGGAGGAAGCATGGCGCAGCGCGCCGCGGGTTCGGCCACCCTGGCCGACGTCGCCCGCGAGGCCGGAGTGTCGCTCGCGACGGCGTCGAGGGCGCTCAACGGCGGGACCAGACAGGTCAGCGGCGCACTGCGCGAGTCGGTGCTGCGGGCCGCGGAACGCTTGCAGTACACGGCGAACTTGCCCGCGCAGGCGATGGCCCGCGGCCGCGGCAACGTCGTCGGGCTGCTGGTGCACGACATCGTCGACCCGTACTTCTCCTCGATCGCGTCCGGCGTGATGCGCGTGGCCGCCCGGCACGGGCTGACGGTCACCATCGCGAGCACGGAGAACCATCCGGAGAAGGAACTCGAATACGTCACGACGTTGCGCGGGCAACGGGCGCGAGCGGTCATCCTCGCCGGGTCGCGTAACGAAGACAGTGCCCTGCAACGGAATCTGACCAAGGAACTCAAGGCGTTCGAGGCCGCCGACGGTCAGGTCGTGGTGATCGGTCAGCGGAAACTGCCGTTCGACACCGTCATGCTGGAGAATCGGGCCGGAGCGGCGGCTCTGGCCGAGAACCTCGCCGCGCTCGGGCATCGGGACTTCCTCGTACTCGCCGGGCCATCCGGCCTGCTGACGTCACGGGATCGTGTCCTCGGCTTCCGTGACGGACTCACCCGGCACGGTATCCCGTTGCCCGACAACCAGGTGCTGCGCGCGGAGTTCACCCGCGACGGTGGTTACGCGGCGATGGTGCGAGCGATCGAGAACGGGTTCCGTGGCTGCGTTTTCGCGGTCAACGATGTGATGGCCGTCGGCGCGATGGCCGCCTGCCGCGACCGCGGGCTGCAGGTGCCCGCGCAGATCGCGATCGCCGGCTTCGACGACATTATCACCTTGCGCGACATAAGGCCTTCGCTGTCGACTGTGCGTGTGCCGATCGAGCGCATGGGCGAACAGGCCCTCGACTTCATCCTCGACCACCGCGCGGACAGTCCCCGCGTCAAGCCGATCACCGGCGAGGTCGTGCTGCGGGAAAGTACTCGACCGTTGGAGGGAAAATGATCCGCCCGGGACTGTGTTCGGTGACGTTGCGACGGCTGGACGCCGACGAAGTGGCCTCTCGCGCCGAGAAAGCGGGGCTTCAGGTGATCGAGTGGGGCGCCGACGTCCATGTGCGCCCGGGTGACGACTGGGCGGCCGAGCGCGCGTTCGAGGCCATGGCACGGCATGGGCTGACCTGCGACTCCTACGGCTCCTACTTCCGCGCGACCCCGATGGAGGCCGGGAAGTTCGGTGACATCGCCGCCACCGCGGTCCGGCTCGGCGCCTCACGGGTCCGGGTGTGGGCGGGCAAAGCGGGCTCCGAAGACGTCGACTCGTACGAGCGCGAGCAGATCGTCGCCGGTCTCCGCGAGGCCGCCGACGTCGCGAACGAGCACGGTCTCGAAGTCGCGCTGGAGTTCCACGGCGGGACGCTGACCGACACCGCCGAATCGACCGTGCGGTTGCTCGAAGAGGTCGGCCGCGACAACCTCGGCACCTACTGGCAACCTCCGCAGGACCTGCCCGACGAGCAGGCGCTGGCGGGGCTGGAGCTGGTGCTCGACCAGGTTCGCGCGGTGCACGTCTTCTCGTGGTGGCCCAGCAACGAGCGGCATCCGCTGGCCTTCCGGACCGAACTCTGGACGCGCGCGTTCGGCCTGCTCGCGAAGGCCGGGCGGCCGCTCGACGCGCTGCTGGAGTTCGTCCCGGACAACGACCCGGACTTGATCCCCGGCGAGGCCGACTCGCTGCGGAAGCTGATCGAGGCGGGCGCGTGAGGTTCACCGAAGCCGACAGGCTGCTGTTCGCCGGCGACTCCATCACCGATTCCAGCCGTGACCGCACCGATCCCGCGTCGCTGGGCAAGGGTTACGTCCGGCAGATCGCGGACCTCCTCGGCAACGGACCGGAAGTGGTCAACCGGGGAATCAACGGCAACCGGATCTACGACCTCGAAGCCCGGTGGGCCACCGACGTCCTCGCGGCGCGCCCCACGGTGCTGACGGTGAAGATCGGCATCAACGACACTTGGCGGACCTTCGATCGCGGCCTGTCGAGCCCGATCGGGAAGTTCCGTGCCGCCTACTCGCGGCTGCTGGCCGGTGCGCGGGAGCACCTCCCGGCCGAGTTGTACGTGATCACGCCGTTCCTGCTGCCGGTGGAGCCGGAACAGCAGGACTGGGTCGCGGACCTGGCACCCCGCATCGAAACCGCGATCGACGTGGCGACCGAGTTCGGCGCGCGGCTGATCCGCGCGGATCTGTTCATGCCCCGCGCGGCGGCCGAGCACGGGGCGGCGACGCTGGCCCCGGACGGCGTCCACCCCAGCCCGCTGGGACACCGCCTGCTCGCCGAAGCCTGGCTCGCGGCCGCCGGGGCGCCGGTCGAGGAGGTCCCGCTCTCCTAACGGATACAGTTGCGCCTGTGAACCGGGATGCCGTCATTGCCGGACGTTACCGGCTGGAGCACGAGGTCGGCCGGGGCTCGATGGGCGTGGTGTGGCGGGCGCGGGACGAGCGGCTCGACCGCACGGTGGCACTCAAGCAACTGCTGCCGGACACTTCGCCGGGCGACGCGCCGTTCCGGTCGATCGTGCGCGCGATGCGGGAGGCCAGGGTCGCCGCCCGGCTCAAGCATCCGCACGCCGTCACCGTGTACGACGTCGTGGAGCAGGACGGAATCCCCTTCCTGGTCATGGAATACCTGCCGTCGCGGCCGCTGACGGAACTCCTCGCGGACGACGGCCCGCTCCCCGCGGGCCGTGTCGCGGAGCTCGGCGCTCAGATCGCTTCCGCGCTGGCCGCCGCCCACGAGGACGGCATCCTGCACCGCGACGTCACGCCCAACAACATCCTGATCACCGGCGACGGGCAGGCGAAGATCGCCGACTTCGGCCTGTCCCACGCCACGGGCGAAGGGACGATGACCGGCGACGGACTCGTCGTCGGCACTCCCGCGTATCTCTCCCCCGAAGTCGCCGACGGCGAGGAACCCGGCTACCCGTCGGACGTGTTCTCGCTCGGCTCCACGCTGTACACCGTCCTGGAGGGCGCGCCGCCGTTCGGCACCGACGGCAACCAGATCGCGCTCCTCAAACGGGTCGCCCGCGGTGAGATCATCGCGCCGCGATCCACCGGCCCGCTCACGGACGTCCTGCTGCGACTGCTCCGGCGCGATCCCGCGGAGCGGCCCGACATGGCCGAGGCCGAGCGGATGCTCGCCGCCGTCGCCGACGGCCGCCCGGCGATCCTGGCGGGCACCAAACGGCTTCCCGCGCCGGCCCGCCGATCGCGATTGCCGATCGCCATCGCGGGCGGTGTGGTGGTGGCGGGCGGTGTCCTGGCGGGGATCCTGCTCTTCGACGGCGACCCGCCCGGCGCTGCCGCTCCGGTGGCGGCACCGGTGCCTTCGGCCGCGAAACCGGTGTGCGAAGCGCGCTACGAGATCGCCAACCGCTGGCCCGGCGGCTCGGAGATCCGCGTGTCGGTGCGGAACGCCCAGGACACCCGGCTCACCGGCTGGGAGGTCAGCTGGACGCTGCCGCCCGGGACCCGCATCGCCAATCTGTGGAACGGTTCCCTGGTACAGGACGGCGACCGGGTGCGAGTGTCCGAAGTGGACTGGAACGCGGTACTGCCCGCCGGCGGGACGACGACTTTCGGCTTCATCGCGACCACCGAGGACGACGGCGGGGGCGCGCCGGTCGCGGTGTGCCGAAGCTCCTGATCGAAATGTGACGCACTTCACGTCTGATTTGTCCGATTACCGGGGTCTCCCGCACCGGCATGCTGCGAGCACCAAGCACTCGACAGCAAGGAGAAACCGTGGACGACCGGCGATTCCCCATGGCGCGCGCGGCGGGCTGCCCCTTCGACCCGGCACCGGAACTGACGCGGCGAGCCGAAGAGGATCCGGTGTCGCAGGTGAAGCTTTGGGACGGCGGCACACCGTGGCTGATCACCCGGTACGAGGACGTGCGGGCGATCTTGGCCGATCCGCGGGTCAGTGTCGACGCCACGTGGCCCGCTTTCCCGCACACCAACGCGGTGAGCAAGGCCCGCGACACGACGATGAAGACGTTGATGCAGATGGACGCGCCGGAGCACACCGCTCGGCGACGGCTGCTGACTCCGGAATTCACGGTCGAGAAGATGGCGGCCCTGCGGCCCCGGATCCAGCGGATCGTCGACGACCTCGTCGACGGGATGCTCGGCGGTCCCAAGCCGGTGGATCTGGTGGCGGCGTTCGCGGTGCCGGTGCCCACGCAGGTGATCTGCGAACTGCTCGGCGTGCCCTACGCCGACCGTGGTTTCTTCCGGGAAGTGGCCCGCACCCTCGTCATGGACGAGGCCGATCCCGGACAGGCCATAGCCGCCAGTGAGGAGCTGAACGCCTACCTGGAACGGCTGGTGGTCCGCAAAAGCACCGAGCCCGGCGAAGACCTGCTCAGCACACTGGCCGTCAAGCAGTTCCGGACAGGCGCGATGACCCCGCGTGAGATCGCCACGCTGGGCCAGCTCCTTCTGGTGGCCGGACACGACACCACCGCGAGCATGATCGCCTTGGGCACGGCCGCGCTCCTGGCGAACCCGGACCAGCTCGACCTGGTCCGGGCCGACGCCCCCGGCGCGGTGGAGGAACTCCTGCGCTACCTGTCCATCACCCACACCGAGGCGCGCCGCGTCGCGCGGGAGGACCTGGAGATCGGCGGCACGCTCATCCGCGCCGGCGAGGGCATCATCGCGGTGAAGAGCACGGCCAACCGGGATCCGGCGGCCTTTCCCGAGCCGGACACCATCGACGTCCGGCGCAAGGCCCGCCACCATGTCGCCTTCGGCCACGGCAGGCATGTCTGCCTCGGCGCGCCACTGGCCAGGGTGGAACTCGAGGTCGTCTACGGCACGCTCTTCCGGCGCATACCGACCCTGAAATCGGCCATACCACTGGAAAAGCTGTCGTTCGACGAGAACGCGGTGTTCTACACGGTGCGGGAGCTGCCCGTCACCTGGTGAGCCTGGCGGTGGACGCCCGCGCGTTGAGCCGCACCGGAACCTCGATCCGGTGCGGCTCGCCGTCCGCGGCCGCGCCCTCGACGAGGTCCATCAACGCCGTGGCCGCGCGGCCGCCCACTTCACGGGGATGCACGAACATCCCGGTCACCTGTGGCGAAACGAGCCGAAGCGAACCGCTGTCGACCGCACTGCAGATCCCGAGCTCGCCGGGTACCGCGAGCCGCCGGCGGCGGGCCTCGTGGAGGACCCCGAGGGCCAGGTTCTCCGATGTCGTGAAGACGGCGTCCGGGCAGACGCGCCGGTCGAGCAGCCTGCCCAGCGCCTCCGCCGTGCCTTCGGTGGTCGGCGGCTCGTCGATCTCGACCACCACCGGCTCCAGCCCCCGGTCGTCCATCCAGCCGGTGTAGCCCGCGACCAGATCCGCCGCGTAGGACCGGCGGGTGTCGGTGGTGATCATGGCCGGCCGCTCGTAACCGTTGTCCGCCAAGTGATCCAGCATCAACCGGGCGGCCGCGACCAGGTCGTTGTCGACGACCACCGGCACCGGGCACGGCGCCGCCATCGGCCGTCCGACGGTCACCAGAGGCCGGTCACGGCACCAGCCGGTCGCGAAGAAGGGTTCGTCCCCGCGCGGATCCACCAGGATCGCGCCGTCGACGGCGAAGGCGTTGAGCCGGTCGAGATCGGCGTCCATCGGGGCCAGAAGCAAGGCGTACGACCGTTTCGACGCGGCCTCGGCCGCCCCGTTGAGCACTTCGAGGAAGTAGTCCGAATTGGGCACGAGCGCGCAGGCGCTGCTCGCGTCGACCGAATTCGCGAGCTGGATCGCCAAGGTGCGGCTGCGCCGGGTGACCAGCTGCTGTGCGTGCACACTCGCCTGGTAGCCGAGGTCGGCCGCCGCCCTCGCGACGCGCTGCCGGGTGTCCTCGGAGATCCGGCCTTGCCCGCTGAGCACATGGGAGACGGTGGTGATCGAGACCCCCGCGGCGGCGGCGACGTCACGGATGGTCGGCGACACTCAGGCCTCCACGGGCGGTCCCCAGACGCGGTTCGGCCGGTCGGTGTCCAGCCGATAGTCGGTGACATGGGCGTCGCCCAGCCTACGGCCGAGGTCCGCCGCCGCCTCCAAGGGCCGGGCGGGATCGCGCTCCACCTCGCCCCGGCTGTTGCCGACGCCGATCACGATCCCGGCCAGGTCCTGACGCAAGTACCGGGTCAGTTCCTGGAACTGGGCCTCGAGGCCGAGCGTCGCGCCGCGATAGCTCTCCTCGCAGGAGATCAGCACCGCGGCGCGCTTGTTCATCAGCCCCGGCACGACCTCGGCGGTGTGCGGCGAACTGCCGGAGGTGTAACAGAAAAGCCGGTCGAAGAAGGATTTGAGCCGCCCGGTCATGCCGTACCAGTGCAGTGGTGTCGCGTAGACGACCGCGTCCGCCGGGAGCACATGCTCGAACAGCAGGCGCTCGTAGCCGTCGCCGATGCCGCAGGACCGATCACTCAACCGGCAGTCACGACAGTCCCCCAACGGCGACTCGACGAAATCGGAGAGACGGACGAAATCGACCGTGTGCCCGGCTTCCTCCGCTCCCTTGGCGAGCGCCTGCGCGAGCGCCCAGGAGTTGCCTTCACGACGCGGGCTCGAATCGAGCACCAAGACCTTCATGCGGTTCTCCCCCGGAGAGACTGCCAAAACGTTTTAGCAGTCTCTCCGGGGAGGGTTTCACCTGTCAAGCGACCTTGGCAGCCGCAGCGAGGATGACCTCCGCGACGACGTCCGGCCGCGAGACCGAGACGGCGTGCGAAGCATCGACCCTCGTGACCTCAGAACCGGCGCGCTCGGCCATGAACGCCTGCGCGGCGGCGGGGATCGCGTGGTCCTGCTCGGCGATCAGGGCCCACGACGACAGGTTCTTCCACGCCGGCTCACCGTCGAACGGGGTGGCGAGCGCACGCTCGGTGACCGGACGCTGGGTGACCGCCATGACGTCGGCGGTCTCCGCGGGGACGTCGGCCGCGAACACGTCCGAGAAGTTCTCGGGCTTGATCGACAGCTCTCCTTGCGCGGCCAGGACGTTCGTGGTGTCCGGGCCGAGCTTTCCGCCCTCGAACCGGCCGGACAGCTCGAACACGCTCTCCCCCGCCTCCGGCTGGAAGGCGGCGATGTAGACGAGCGCCTTGACGTTCGGCGCGGCAGTGGCCGCACGGCTGATCACCACGCCGCCATAGGAATGCCCGGCCAGCACCACGGGACCGTCCACCCCGCTGACGACGTCGGCGACGTAGTCCGCATCGGACTCGATGCCGCGCAGCGGGTTCGACGCCGCCAGCACGCGGTAGCCCTGCTCACGCAACTTCGGAACGACGCCGTTCCAGCTGGACGAGTCGGCGAAAGCACCGTGGACCAGGACGATGGTGGGCTTCTGGTTGCTCATGGCGGGCTCCTTCAAGCTTGGGAGAATGATCGGTCTTTCTCCCTCAACCATGCTGACCTCAGAGGCCTTCCGCAACGTGACGAAGGCGACCTGGTGGAATGACCGTTCTTTCTCTAAGGTTGAGAGATGCCGACTGTCGACCGGGACGTCCACCCGAAGATCCGGCTGCTCGAGACAGCGTCGCGGCTCTTCTACGCCGAGGGCATCCATGCCGTCGGCGTGGAGCGTCTGGTCTCCGAAGCGGCCGTGACCAGGGCGACGTTCTACCGCCACTACCCCACCAAGGACGACCTCGTCGCCGCCTACCTGAGCACCACGAGCGAACGCATCCGTGCGGGCGTCGGCGCGGCGACGCAAGGGAAGCCCGCTCGCGAAGCGCTGCTCGCCGCGCTGGGCATCGTCGGCGACCGGACACTCGACGACGACTTCCGCGGGTGTCAATTCCTCAACGCCGCCGCCGAGTATCCCGATCCCGCACACCAGGTCCGGCAGGTCATCGACGACCACCGGAACTGGTTCTTCGGCGTGCTTCGCGATCTGGTGCGCGACGCGGGTCACCCCGATTCCGACCACGCCGCCCGCACCCTCGTCCTCCTCCGCGACGGCGCGCTTCACGGCGGGAACCTCGACGACCCCGCGACCGTGCGGACCACCCTGGCGCGAGCCGTGGCCGACGTCGTGGACTGAGCTTCATCGCGTCTTCTCGACGGTCGTAACAAGTGCTACCTTCGCGGGAGGGGGCACGGCCGGACCGAGGAGCGGCGACGATGAGGCTTTCTCCCAGCGCGCACGTCGACCCGTTCTGCCGCGACCGGCTGCCTCCCGCCGATCAGTGGCCGGAGTTCGTCTTCGCCCTGCCGGAACTCCGCTATCCCGACAGGCTGAACGCCGCGACCGCGTTGCTCGACGACACCGTCGCGCGGCTCGGACCGGACCGGCCCTGTCTGCTTTCTCCCACCGAAACGTGGACATACGGCGAAGTCCTGGCGCGTGCCAACCGCGTCGCCCATGTCCTGGCCACCGAATTCGGCGTGGTCCCCGGCGATCGCGTGCTGCTGCGGGGAACCAATACACCGTGGCTCGCGACGGCGTGGCTGGCCGTGCTCAAGGTGGGTGCGGTGGCCGTCACGACCATGCCGATGCTCCGGCGGGCCGAACTCGACAAGATCGTCGCCCGCGCGAAGCCCGCGCTCGCCGTCTGCGACGAACGCCTGCTGGACGAACTCCCGCCCGGCCTGCCCGTCGTGTCCTACGGAACTGAACTCGCCGCCCGCGCGGAACGGCATCCGGCGACGTTCGCCGACGTCCCGACCGCGGCCGACGACGTCGCCCTGCTGGCCTTCACCTCCGGCACGACGGGCTCCCCGAAAGCGACGATGCACTTCCATCGCGACCTGCTCGCGATCGCCGACACGTTCTCCCGGCACGTCGTGCGCCCGACGGCCGACGACCTCTTCTGCGGCACACCACCGCTGGCCTTCACCTTCGGCCTCGGCGGCCTGCTGATCTTCCCCTTGCGCGCGGGAGCGGCGACGCTGCTCGTCGAACGCGCCACCCCGGCGGAACTCGCCGCCGCCGTCGCCGAGAAGGGCGTCACCGTCCTTTTCACCGCCCCGACCGCGTACCGCGCGATCCTGAACGCCGGCGACGGACGACTGCTGGCCGGAGTGCGCCGGGCCGTCTCCGCGGGCGAGTCACTTCCCGCTCCCGTGGCCGAGCAGTACCGGGAGATCGTCGGACGGCCGCTCATCGACGGGCTCGGCAGCACCGAAATGCTGCACGTGTTCATCTCCGCCGCCGACGACGACGCGCGGCCCGGCGCGACCGGCAAGGTCGTCCCCGGCTATCAGGCGGCCGTCCTCGACATCGACGGCTCGCCCGTGCCGGACGGCACGCCCGGGTTCCTGGCGGTACGCGGCCCCACCGGCTGCCGCTACCTCGAAGACCCGCGCCAGCAGGACTACGTCCGCGGTGGCTGGAACTTCACCGGCGACACCTACGTACGCGACGCCGACGGCTACTTCCGGTTCGTCGCACGCAGCGACGACATGATCATCTCGTCGGGCTACAACATCGCCGCCCCGGAGGTCGAGGAGGTCCTGCTGACCCATCCGGACGTGGACGAATGCGCCGTGATCGGCACGCCCGATCCGGATCGAGGTTCGGTCGTGACGGCGTTCGTCGTCCCCCGGCCCGGCGCCGCGCCCTGCACGGATCTCGTGAAAGCACTGCAGGATCACGCGAAGGCGACCGCGGCGCCGTACAAGTACCCGCGGCGCGTGCGGTTCATCGAGGCGTTGCCGCGCAACGCGAGCGGGAAGCTGCAGCGTTATCTGCTGCGGGAGCTCGACATCGAGGCTCGCGACTTCAGCCCTTGATCTCCGCCCGAAGTCGTTCGGCGAGCCGCACCGACGCCTCGATCTCTTCCCGCCTGATCGACACGCTTTCGACGTTGATGCCGAACGGAACGCCCAGGCTGCGGCAGTAGGTCATCAGCTCGGTAGCCGCCGTGACGGCCACCTGATACGACGCTTCGAGGGTGTCGGCCGCGTGCCTGAGGTCGTTCTCTATCCACCGCGGCACGTCGACGCCCAGCCACCGCAGAAAGTCGAGTGTTTTCAGCGATCCGCAGACCGAGAAGGTGAAGACGATCGGAACGGGCGCTCGTCCGCGCGCGACGCATTCGTAGTGGTAATCGGAGACGAGGTTCTTCGCCGCGTTGACGTCGTAAACCACCTGAGTCACGAAGAATCGGCAACCGGCGTCCTGTTTCGCCAGCAGGCGCAGATGCTCATCGTCCCGCCGGCTGTGACGTTCCGGGATCGCGACGCCGCCGAGCGGCAAACCGGGGTTGGCGTCACGCCGCAGTGCTTGCGCATCCGCGAGTGAGGTCATGGCGTCGACCTTGCTCGACGCGGCGCCGACGAGAACCGTCATCACGCGCGCCGGATCCTGGGCCGCCAACCATGACCGCAGCTCCGACGGCGCGTACTTCCCGACCGCCCGGTAGACGATGACCGGGGTCCGCCAACTCGAGAAGTTGTTCGCGAGATAGTTCGCGGGATCGAGGGTCGGCGAGAACGGAAACGGGCGCCGCGCCGGGTTCCGAGCCACTTCGTCGTCGATGTCGTAGAGGATCAGGCCGTCGAGATTCAAGGGGCGCAAGCGAGCCATGGTGGCGTCGGCGATCTCCTGAACGCGTTCGTGAGCGGTGGCCAGGCGCGGCGGGGTCAGAGCGAACAGCAAGAACTCACCCGCGGCGCGGTCGATACGGCGCACAAGATCCATGAAAGGACCGTAGCCGAAGTAAGTCACGCCGGGTATCCGCGGCCCGCGACTGATGGGGCTCAGCAGGACGGGTCAGTCGTGCGGCCACACGCGATCCACGTCGACGACCACTTCTTCAGCGATCCCTTCGTTCTTGCGTTCCTTCGGACGCTTCCGCGGCCGATCAGCCCGCCACTGCGCGACCAACGGCGAATAATTCTCCCGCCACCGTTACGGAACACCCTTTCTCCACATAGCACAATCATTATTTCCAGCCAGCCCACCGACGATTCGAGCCCGAGTTGAAACAGTTTCGCATTCGCACACCTGTTCGAATGCTGGTATTCTTGCCGGGTGTCCAGCCAACGCATCCTCGAACCGCCACACGAGCTGTGGCGTGCCGGTGCACGGGAGCTCGCGCACGGCGTGGTCGAGCGGTTGTCGGTGGCACGCCAGGCGTTGGCGGAGGTCGGGCAGTTCCTGGTCGAGATCGAGTCCCGGGGCCCGATGGAACTGTTCGGGCATGGTTCGACGGCGGGCTGGTTCGCCGAGACCGCCCGTATCAGCCCCAAAGAAGCCAGCGGCACCGTGACGCGGGCATTGGCACTGAACGAAAGCCGCAACCTCGACGGCACCCCCGCGCCCGCTTTCGCCCCCATCGCCGGTACCGCTGCTGCGGAAGGCGACCTCGGCCACCAGCAACTCGACCCGATCCTCGCCGTGCTGAAGAAAATCCCCGCCGACGTGTCCGCCGAAGACCGGACCGGCGCGGAACAGATCCTGGTGAACCTCGCTCGCCACGCCGGACCACAACAGATCACCAACGTCGGCGCCGAACTCTTGGCGCATATGGATCCCGACGGGAACGAACCGAAAGACGAGGACCTGAAACCACCGTCGCGCGAGGTGTATCTGCGCAAACGGGATGACGGCTGGTGGCGACTCAATGGCTTACTGGACCCGGAATTCGGGGCCCGCGTCAACGCACTGTTCGACACCTGGGGACAACGAAGACCCGTCGACGACGACGGCAACCGTGATCCCCGCACCCCAGGCGAACGCCATGGGGACGCCTTGTTCGACGCGATCCACTACGCGATGACCAACGACAAGGCCCCCACGTTGTCCGGGGATCGGACCACCGTCGTGGTCACCATCCCACTGGAAACCCTGACCACCGGGCTCGGGTCAGCCTGCGTCGACGGAGTCTCCCAGATCACCGCACGCCACGCCCGAATGCTCGCCTGCGACGCCAAAATCATCCCCGCGGTCCTCGGCTCCGAGAGCGAACCCCTCGACATCGGCCGCGCCGCCCGCAGCGTCACCCCAGCACAACGCCGGGCCCTGAACCTCCGAGACCACGGCTGCGCCTTCCCCGGCTGTCACCGAAAACCCAAACACTGCGAAGCCCACCATATTTTGCCCTGGGGTCAACTCGGCGACACCGACCTGAACAACCTCTGCCTGCTCTGCCGCTACCACCACATGGTCATCCACGGACAATCCGGCTGGAAAGTCCAGATCACCAACGGCCGACCCGAATTCATCCCACCCCAATACCTGGATCCGTTACAACAACCACGCCGCAACACAATCCACCGCTGAACCCGAGGAGCCCGCCGACCACCACCGGCGACGGGCCCCTCGGCATGCCCAAAGGCCAGCCCTACTGCGGTTGTTGCTGCTGACTCGGCAGCGTCCCAGCAGCCATCCGCCGCGCCACATCCCGCCGCAGCCACAACAGCCACAACCAGATCCCCAGGAAGATCACCCAGTTAACGAGCCGCCCCCACCAAGTTTCGCCACCACCGTCGACGGCCCCTCGGCATCGCCCGGACACCGCGTCAAGCAGGCCGGGCCAACCCAACAGCCTCATTCCCCGGCCCGACACCGATCCCGGCTTGGCACACACCCTTGTCACCCGCTGATAGTCCTGTGTCGCGACACCGAGATACGGCTGTCCGTCGCATGATGGCGCGGAATACCCCAGCCATCCAACGGCTTTCGGTACCTGATCACGGCGAGAAAGCGTCCCGAGACGGAGTCCCGCACCACCGACGCTCAGCGAATCCCGCGCCGCCGATTCGCCGCGACCAGGGCGACAATACTGAGCGACGCGGTCACCAAAAGGTAATAACCAGGCGAAACCGGCGATCCGGTGGCGGCGATCATCGCGGTCGCGATGGTCGGTGTGAATCCGCCGAAGATCCCGACGGTCGCGTTGTAGGCGAACGAAAGCCCGGTCGCCCTGGTGTGCGCCGGGAAGACGTCCGCCATCACCGAAGGAAGCGCGCCGAAGTAGGTGGCCTTCAACAATCCCAGGATCGTCATCACGACCGTGAGGGTCAGGAACGACGGCGAGGTCGTGACCCACAGATACAGCGGCACCACGCCGGCCCCGATCGCCGCCGCGGCCCCGATCATGATCCTGACGCGGCCGTGCCGGTCGGTCAGCAGCCCCACGATCGGCGTCACGACGGTCAAAATGGCGGCGGTGATCATCAGGGCGACGAACGACAGCGAGTCGTCCAGGCCGAGGTTCTTGATCGCGAACGTCGGCAGTGACTGCAGGATGAAGTTCAGCGAGGTCGAGACGATCAGCGTTCCCCCGGCGATCAGCAGGCCACCCCACTGGAACCGGAACAGCGTCCGGACCGGCGTGGATTTCGGTGATTCCTCCTTCGCGGCCTCGGGTTCGTCGACGTGACGCCGGATGTAGTAGCCGACCGGGCCGACGAGCAGCCCGAAGACGAACGGGATCCGCCAGCCCCACGACGTCATCGCGTCGGCGCTCAGCGATGCGGTCAGCCCGGCGGCGAACCCGGCGGACATCAGTGTCGCGAAGCCCTGGCTGGCGAACTGGAAACTGCCGAGGAAGCCCTTGCGGCGATCGTCCTGTTCGATCAGGAACGACGTGGCCGCCCCGAATTCCCCGCCCGCGGCGAATCCCTGGATCAGCCGCGCGACGATCACGCCGACCGGTGCGAGGAAACCGATCGTCGCGTAGCTCGGCATCACCGCCAGCAGGAACGTCCCGGCGACCATCAGCCAGATGGTCAGCACCAGCGCCTTCTTGCGGCCGAACCGATCGGCGTAGGCGCCGAGCACCAGACCGCCGAGCGGGCGTACGAGGAACGTGATGCCGAAGACCGCGTACGCCTGGACCAGCTGGACGGCCGCGTTCCCGCCGGGGAAGAAGGTCTTGCCGATGTACGCCGCCATGAGCGCGTACACGCCGAGGTCGAACCATTCGAGCGCGTTGCCGATGGTCGCCGCGGCGATCGCGCGCCGCGTGGACGAGCGCGTCCGCGGCTTGGCCATCGTCCGGTCGCTCATCGCGCCGCCTCCCCGCGCCGTCCGAGCGCGTGGAACAGCGCCACGGCGAGGGCGAGTCCCTCACGGGCGATCGGCGCGAGCAGGTGTTCGTCGGGCGCGTGTTGCAGGCAGCCGGGATAGGAGTGCGGCAGCCACAGCGTCGGGAGGCCAAGCAGATCGGTGAACACGTGGTTCGGCAGTCCCCCGCCGAAGCTCGGCAGAATCGCCACCGGCCGGTCGGAAACCTCGTCGAGGACGCCCTTCGCCCAGGTGACCCACGGGTCGTCCACGGGCGTACGGCTGGCGAGGAAACTGCCCTCGGCGGTGACGTCGACCATCGGGAAACCGTGGCCGGCGAGGTGTTTTGTGATCGCCTCGCCCACTCCGTCGACGTCGGTGCCCGCGACGTAACGCAGTTGCAGCATCGCGCGGGCGCGGCCGGGGATGGCGTTGACCGGCCGGTCGATGTCCGCCGCGCCGAGTGAAAGCACTTCCAGGGTGTTCCAGCCGTACAGTCGCTCGGCCGCGGTCAGCCCGGTGTCGCCCCAGTCCGCGTCCAGCGCCGGATCTCCCGGTTTGTTCCCGATCTCGAGTCCGGCGAGCGCCTCGCGGACGCTGTCCGGGAGTTCGGGCGGCAGAAGCGCCGGTACTCGGACACGGCCGTGCCCGTCGACAAGACAGGCGATCGCCCCGGCGAGGGTGGTGGCGGGATTGCGCAGGACGCCGCCCCAGTTCCCCGAATGGTAGGCATCGGGGCGGAGGTCGACGTCGAGAGCGATCCGGACACTGCCCCGCGCGCCAAGGAAGAGCGTCGGCGTCGCCGCGTCCAGGCGCGGGCCGTCGGACGCGATGAGGACGTCGGCGCTCAGTGCCTCCCGGTGCGCCGCAACGAATTCGTCGAGTCCTGGCGAGCCGATCTCCTCCCCCGTCTCGAAAAGGAACTTGAGGTTGAAGCCGAGCGAACCCGTTTCGGCGAGGAGCAGCCTGAGCGCGGTCAGGTTGATCAGGTGCTGCCCCTTGTTGTCCGCCGAACCGCGGCCGTACCAGCGCTCGCCGTCGGCGGTCAGCGTCCACGGGTCCCGGCCCTCGCTCCACCGGCCTTCGTGCCCGTCGACGACGTCCGCGTGGCCGTAGCACAGCAGGGTCGGCAGCTCCGGGCGCTCGACGCGGGTGCCGATCAGGAACGGCCCGCCGTCCGGGTCGGAGTTCGGATACGTCTCCACGGAACAGCCGAGCGCGGTCAGCGCCGGGGACAACACCTCGTCCAGGTATGCCTTGATAGCAACGCGACCGCTCGGGTGATCGCTCACGGTCGGATACCTGACGAGGTCGGCGAGTTCGGCGAAGAACGCTCCCGAGTCGACGTGCTCGTGGGCTTTCGAGACCAGTTCTGCAGGAATCACCGCGTCGTCTCCCGGTTCGCTCGTCAAGTGTCGCAGAGGAGCGTAAGTCGGTTTGCGCACCCTGACCATTGCCGATTACCGTGCTCCGTGTTCTCATTTCGGCAAACCTGCGGGGTTCTGATGCGGCTACTGCCGATCGCGTTGACGTACTTCCTCGAAGTCGCCCGCACCGGCTCGGTGTCCGAGGCGGCGACGGAACTGACGGTGGCGCCCTCGGCGATCAGCCGTCAGATCGCCAAACTCGAGGCGGGGATCGGGGTTCCGTTGTTCGTCCGGCATCCGCGCGGCATGGTGCCGACCGAGGCCGGGACCCGGCTGCTCGACCACGTCCGGCGCAGTGAGACCGAATCCGCCGTTCTCGTCGACGAACTCCGCACCGGCCGCGGGCTGAACGCCCGGTCCTTGACGGTCGCCTGCTCCGAGGGATTCGCGCGCCGGGTGGTCCCGCAGGCGATCGCGGCCTTCCGGCGCGACCACGACGTCACATTCCACATCGACGTCGTGACCAGGGAGGAAGCGACGCGCCGGGTGCTCGACGGCGCGGCCGACGTCGCCGTCACGTTCGCGACCGGGCCTCAGCACGGTGTACGCGTCGAGAGCGCGGTCGTCGTACCGGTGTACGCGATCGTCCCGCTCGGCCATCCGCTGACCAGTCGCGGTTCCGTCGGGCTCGCCGAGCTGTGCGAGCACCCGCTCGCGCTCCCCGAGCCGGGACAGAGCCTGCGCGACCTGTTCGACATCGCCGCCAGGATCGAGAACCTCACGGCGCATCCGGTGCTGGAGTGCAACGAACTGAGCCCGAAGTACGAGTTCGTCCGCTGCGGCGGCGGGATCGCCCTGGTCGGCGGGCTGGGTGACATCGAGCAGGACGCGGCCACCGAAGGGGTCGCCTACGTGCTGCTCGACAACGCGGTCTTCCGCAAACGCGAAGCCCAGGTGCAGACCATGGCGGGACGGACGCTGTCGTTGGCGGCCATGCGGTTCACCGCGCTGCTGACCGAGTTCGTCCGCCCACCGGTCAGCCGATCAGCACCCCGGGATTGAGGATCCCCGCCGGGTCGAGCGCGGCTTTGGCGGCGGTGATCGCGGCGGCGAACGGGCCGGGACGCTGCCGGTCGTACCAGGGCCGGTGGTCGCGGCCGACGGCGTGATGATGGGTGATCGTGCCGCCGTGGCCAGCGATCGCCTCCGAGACGGCGGCCTTGATCTCGTCCCATTGGGCGACCGTGCTCCCCCAGCGCCCGGCGGCGTAGATCCCGTAGTAGGGCGCCGGACCGTCCGGATAGACGTGACTGAAGCGGCAGGTGACGACGCCGGCGCCGCCGCACACCTCGTCGATCGCGGCGCGGGCCGCCGAGGTGATCGCGTCGTGGAACTCCGGGAAGCCGTCCCACGTGCACGCGGTTTCGAAGGTCTCGACGATCAGCGACCGGCGGGCCAGCGCGTCGCGTTGATACGGCATCCGCAGGAAGGACGATCGCCACGTCGACGCGCTGTCCTGACCGGCGGAATCCTTGCCGCGCCTGGCTTTCACGACACCGCCGTGGCCGGCGGCCAGTTCGAGCGCGCGGTCGAGCCAGGTGTCGACCGGGTGATCGGCGGATTCGAACGCCACCAGCAGGAGGCCGCCGCCCACACTCGCGCCCGCGTTGATGAACGCCTCCGCCGGGTCGAGCAGACGGCAGTTCGACGGGTACAGCCCGGACTGCGCGATCGCGCGGGTCGCCGCGACCGCGTCTTCCTGCCGTTCGAACGCGACGGACGCGGTCACCTGCCACACCGGCCGGTCCTGCAGGCGCATCCAGGCTTCGGTGATCACGCCGAGCGTGCCCTCGGAGCCGAGGAACATCCGGTCCGGCGAGGGACCGGCGCCCGATCCCGGCAGACGCCGCGATTCGCTGATCCCGGCAGGTGTGACGACGCGCAGCGATTCGGTGAGATCGTCGATATGCGTGGCCAGGGTGGCGAAATGGCCACCCGCGCGGGTGGCGAGCCAGCCGCCGAGCGTCGAATGGGCGAACGACTGCGGGAAATGCCGCAGGGTCAGCCCCAGCGGACGAAGCCGGTCTTCCAGCGCCGGTCCGAAGATCCCGGCCTGGATCCGGGCCGCGCGGCTGACCGTGTCCACTTCGAGCACCTCGCCGAGGCCCGCCAGATCCATCGAGATCGCCGGGCCGTCGAACCGCGGTTCCACCCCGCCGACCACGGAACTGCCGCCACCGTAAGGAATCAGCGGGGTGCCGGAGGCCGTGCACCAGTCCAGGAGGTCGACGACGTCCTGTTCCGTGCGCGGGCGGGCGACCAGATCCGGGACGTGGCCGAGCTGTCCGAGCAGGTTGCGGACGACGTCGCGGAACGCCTTGCCGCGGGCGTGGGAGAGCCGGTCGGCCGGGACGTCACTGCACGACGCGGCGAGCGCCCCGGGCGGGCGGACCCGCGGCGCCGGGAGGTCGAGATCCGACGGGTCCGGCGGGACGTGGTCGGTGAAGTCGTGCCCGGGCAGCACACCCGAGGTGCGGGCGACCAGCGTGTCGGACTCCTCTTGGGACAGTTCGCCGTCGGTGGTGCCCCAGCCCCACCACGAACGCTCCTCGGCCGGCATCGTCGCCTCCGTTCGATCTGACTCACCAGTAAGTTACTTGTCGGTCAATTACCGTGTCAACGAAGCACCGATACCGTGGCCGCCGTGGCACCGAGCCCTCTGATCTACCTCGACGTCGATGGCCCGCTCATTCCCTTCGGGCTGGAGCCTTCCTTCTACCCACTGTTCGAACCCTCGCCACGAGACGACGAGAATCCGCTTCTCAGCAGGCTTGATCCCGCGCATGGGCCACGGTTGAAGGCACTCCCCGGAGAACTCGTCTGGGCCACGACCTGGCTCCACGACGCCAACGACTCCCTCACTCCAAGGCTCGGCCTACCCCGCCTGCCGGTCGTGGACTGGCCGGGGCCGTCCGGCACCGACGAGTTCGACGCCCGCATCGGCCTGCACTGGAAGACCCGGCCCCTCCTGGACCACGCGTGGGGTCGCCCGTTCGCCTGGATCGACGACGAGATTTCCGACGTCGATCGCGAGTGGGTCTCCGGCAACCACCCCGGAGCAGCCCTGCTGCACCGCGTCGATCCCCGGCGCGGCCTGACCGGCGCCGACTATCGCGAGCTCGACCGGTGGCTGCGGGAATCCCGCCGCTCCTGACACAGGACAGCTCTTCCACCGAGGACCGATTCGAGGCCTTCGACGCTTTACAACGTTGTATCAACGATGTAAAAACATCCTGACGGCCAGCCGTGGCCCGACTCACAGCGGTTCCCACCGGCCACGGGGTCGTGGTTTCACGCCTGCACAGGTCCAGTGGGAGGCGCACCTCCGCCGAGGCGGCCGCCCCCGGAGAAGGGTGTCGAGCAGATGTTGTCAACGTTGTCACCACAACGCCCCCGGAGGCCGAGACGCTTCCGGAAGCCCCTGACCGCCGCGGTGGTCGCCATAACCGCCCTGGCACTGACGTCGGGGGCCGCGACGGCCGCGGAGAGCGGCTGGAAGATGGGCAAGCCACGCCTGACCACCCCGTGGACGAACCAGGTGTCGCCCACCAACGCGTTGCCCGAGTACCCGCGGCCGCAGCTGGTGCGCGAGAACTGGCAGAACCTCAACGGGGTCTGGGAGTTCGCCGGCGCCGCACCCGGCGAGGTCCCGCCCTTCGGCGAGAAGCTCGCCGAGAAGATCCTGGTCCCCTACCCCACCGAATCGGCGCTGTCCGGGATCCAGCGGCACGAGGACTTCATGTGGTACCGGCGCACGTTCACCGTGCCCAGGAACTGGAACGTCGGCAAGGACAACACCCTCCGGATCAACTTCGGCGCGGTCGACTACAAGGCGAAGGTCTACGTCAACGGCAAGGAGGTGGCCGCGCACCAGGGCGGCTACGGCGCGTTCTCCGCGGACGTCACGTCGGCGCTGAAACCCAAGGGAGAGCAGGAGATCATCGTCGGTGTCGAGGACCGCGCCGACGCGACCTGGCAGCCGGTCGGCAAGCAACGGCTACGGCCCGATCGCGGGATCTTCTACGAAGGCGCCTCGGGCATCTGGCAGACGGTGTGGATGGAACCGGTCGCGGCGAAGCACGTCGGCACGCTCGGTATGGTCCCCGACCTCAAGTCTTCCACGCTGAAGCTCACCGTCGACACCGGCGGGAACTCCGGGCTGACCGTCGAGGCCGTGGTCCGCGACGGCCGGAAGGTGGTCAGCCGCAGCAAGGCGTCCGCGGCCGGGACGATCTCGCTTCCGGTGCCCCAGGCGAAACTCTGGTCGCCGGATTCGCCGTTCCTCTACGACCTCGACGTCGAACTGAAGGACGGCCGCCGCACGGTGGACAAGGTTTCGTCCTATTTCGGCATGCGCGAATTCGGTACCGCGAAGGGCGCCGACGGCAAACTCCGCTTCACTCTCAACGGCAAGATCCTCTTCCTTCAGTCCACTTTGGACCAAGGCTACTGGCCGGACGGCATCTACACCGCGCCGACCGACCAGGCGCTGCGTTTCGACCTCGAACAGCACAAGGTCCTCGGGTTCAACACGGTCCGCAAGCACATCAAGACCGAACCCGACCGCTGGTACCACCACGCCGACAAGCTCGGCCTGCTCGTCTGGCAGGACATGCCGTCGATGCGGACCGGTGGCCGTCCGCCGGTCGACGCCCAGCAGCAGTTCAAGGCCGAACTGAAGGAACTGGTGGAGCAGAAGAAGAACTGGACCTCGATCGTCGGCTATGTGCCGTTCAACGAGGGCTGGGCGGAATGGTCGCGCGAGGAGACCGGGAAGGTCGCCGAGAGCGTCAAGGCCCAGGACCCGACCCGGCTGGTCAACGCGCACAGCGGCGTCAACTGCTGCGACTCGCTCGGCGACTCGGGCAAGGGCGACGTCCTCGACTGGCACTCCTACCCCGGCCCGGCGAAGCCGATGCCCGACGCCAAGCGGATCTCGATCGACGGCGAGCACGGCGGCTACGGGCTCGAGGTCCAGGACCACATGTGGTTCGGCGAAGGCCACGCCTACGAGATGGTGAAGGACCAGGCGACCCTGAACAGCCGCTACGTCCAGAACCAGCGCGACGTGCTCGCGTCCGCGCAGAGCTGCGGTATCAGCGGCTCGATCTACACGCAGATCACCGACGTCGAGCACGAGGTCAACGGCTTCTTCACCTACGACAGGCAGGTGAGGAAGATGGACTTCGCGCAGGTGCGCGCGGTCAACCAGGCGATCATCCGCAATGCCGACGGCAGCGGCTCGGGCGCACCCGACCCCGGCCCCGGCACCCCGGGGATCGACGGCGTGCACGCGTACAAGTTCGACGAGGGCACCGGATCCAGCGCCAAGGATTCGGTCGGCACCGCGCACGCCACGCTGGCCAACGCGCAGTGGGCTGGCGGTATCGAGGGCGGCGCGCTGGCCTTCGCGGGCAACGGGCAGGCCGACACCGGAGCCAACCTCGTCAACACGGCCGGCAGCTACTCGGTGTCGGCTTGGGCGAAGCTGGACGAGGCGAGCGGCGCGTTCCAGACCGTCGTCAGCCAGGACACCGGCCGCGACAGCGCGTTCTTCCTGCAGTACTCCGGGCAGGACCAGCGGTGGGCGATGAGCTTCGTCGGCCTCCGCGCCCTGTCCCCGGAAAAGCCGGAAGTCGGCCGCTGGTACCACCTGACCGGCGTTCGCGACGCGAAGGCGGGCACGTTGTCGCTGTACGTCGACGGCAAGAAGGTCGCTTCGCAGAACGCCTGCTCGGCCGCCCCGAGCACCGGGCACACGGTGATCGGCCGCGGCCAGTACGGCGGTCAGCAGGTCGACTTCCTGCGCGGCGCGGTGGACGACGTCCGGCTCTACGACCGGCCACTGTCCGACGCTGAAGTCGCGACGCTCGCGAAGCGCGACTGAGCCCGGGCACGCGGCGCCGGGGTCACTCCCGGCGCCGCGTGTCCGTCACCCACTCCCGCACGATGTCGCCGAGCACGGGCAACGGCACCTGCCCGTTCCTCAGCACCACGTCGTGGAAATCCCGGATGTCGAACGCCTCGCCCAGCCGTTCCTCGGCGAAGGCGCGCAACCGCTGGATCTCCAGCCGGCCCGTCATGTACGACAGCGCCTGACCGGGCCATTCGATGTACCTATCGGTCTCGGATTGCACTTCGACGTCGCTGAGCACGCAATGGTCGGTGAGATAGTCGACGCATCGTTGCCTGCTCCAGCCCAGTGCGTGCAATCCGGTGTCGACAACGAGCCGCGCGGCACGCAGGGAGTCTTCGGCGACCATGCCCAGCCGCATCACGTCATCGGAGTACAAGCCCATCTCGTCGGCCAGCCGTTCGGTGTAGAGCGCCCAGCCCTCGTCGAACGCCGAGAGCGGGACGAGCTTCCGCAACCGCGGCACATCTTCGAGCTCGTAGGACACGCAGGCCTGGAAATGGTGCCCTGGAACGGCTTCGTGGAAGGCGATCGCTTCGGCGGTGAGCCGGAACCGCTCGGTCACCCGGTAGGTGTTGGTGGAGTAGACGCCGGGACGGCTGCCGTCCGCAGACGGCGGCATGTAGTACCCCAGCGCGGCGGAGGGCCCGTCGGCTTCCGGCACGGCACGCACGACGCATTCGGCCGACGGCACCCGGTGGAACCAGCCGGGCGCGGCGGCCGCGGCCCGCGCGACCGCTTCCGTCGCGGTCGTGATCATCTCGTCCGCGTCCCGCCAGCGCAGCGACGGATCGGTGCGCAGCAGCTGCCGGACCGCGACGGGGTCATCCTCGCCGAACACGGCCGCGCCGAGCCGCCGGTACTCCTCGTCCAGCGCCCGGCCGAGTTCGAGGCCGGTCTCGTGCAGTTCCTCCGGTGAGACCCCGGTGGTGGTGTGCGTCTTGACCAGGCCGGCGTAATTCTCCTTGCCGCCGTCCAGCCAGCAGAGACCCGGCCGGGCGTCGGGGCGGCCGCGTCCGGTGATCTCCCGGGCGAGCACTTCGCGGTAGGCGACGATCGCCGGTCGCACCCGCTCGGTGAACAGCCGCTCCCGTCGCGCGGCACGGTCGCCGGTCAGCGGTGGGACGAGCAGCGGATGGGGTTCGGCGGCCAGGAGCCGGTCGAGATGGTCGACGGCGTTGCGCACCGCGCGTTCCACCGGGGTCCGGCCCGCCGCGACCCCCGCACGGTGCCGTTCGGCCAGCGCCGCGAAGAACGCCGGGAACGCCGCCAGCCTGGCCAGATAGTCCTCCTCCGCCTGCTCCCCCGACGGCTCCAGCTGCGGAAGCCAGGCCAGCGCCCCGATTCCCTCGGACACCATCGGATCGCAGATGACGAACTCGCTCAGCCGCGCGTCCAGCCTGGTCATGATCGATTCCGCGTGATGGGTGACGACGCCGACGGTGATCCGGTCCGGATCGGTGGACCGGGCGGCGTGCCCGGCGATCCGGACGGCCCGCTCCCGCAGCCGGTCGTCGCCCGCCGCCGAAACGTCCCGCAATTCGTGATCGTGCCCGGGAATGTTGTCGAACGTCGCCATCAAGGGATCCTCGGTCGCTAGGACGTCGAGAAGTTCGTCCGCCAGCTCAGCCGCTGTGGGCACATCGCTCATCACCGATGACTACCAGATCGGGCGCATCTCCCGCTGACAATTACCCGCCTCGCGGAAGTGGATCAGCGTCGAGTGCGTCACGACCTCTCATCGTTTACGCATTCCGGTAACCCTTGTTCCGGAATCGCCGACCCCTTCGCAGGGAGGCAGCGATGACCACCGAGAATTCTTCCGCACGTCCACATGATCTCCGCCTGGCGCTCTGCATGCGCGGCGGTGTCAGCCTCGCCGTTTGGATGGGCGGTGCCTGCCGGGAAATCACCGCACTCCGTTCCGCCGGCAGTTCCCAGGGCTCGCCGGAAGCGGTGACGGCACGGGATATCACCCAACGCGCCATTTACCGGAAAATCCTCACCGTCGCCGGATACGAGCATGTCGATGTCGACGTCATCGCCGGGACCAGCGCGGGCGGGCTCAACGGCGCCCTGCTCGCCAGTCATCTCGTCTACGGAATGCGATTCGACGACGGGATCCGGGATATCTGGCTCAAACTGGGTGATCTCGAGCTGCTCACCCGGCACCCCGGTCACGGAATCCCGCCTTCCCTGCTCGACGGTGACGGCGGCTTCTACGCGAGGCTCGCGGACCAGGTGAAACAATTGCTCGACACCTCGTCGTGCAATCCCTTGCGCACCGACGACTCCCCTCGCCTGGTGCGTCTCATCCTCACCGCCACGAGGCTGTTCCCTCGCAATGAATACCTCCGCCCTTCCGTCGGCCAGGCCCTGCTCGCGAGCTGGTCACAGGCCCACCTCGCATTTCGCCATTACCGGACCGAATGCGGGGTCGCCCACCCGATCTTCAGCGATTTCCCGGCCGGTTCGACGGCACATCTCGACCGGCTCGCCTACGCCGCGCGGACGACGTCGTCGTTCCCCGGAGCTTTCGAACCGGCGAGGCTGACGGTGACCGGGCCCGAGATCGTCGACGACAAACCGTGGCTCGACGCCGTCGGCACGTGCAGCGAGACCGGCGTCCCGGACGTGGGCGGCACCCAGGCGCAGTTGATGGACGGCGGCGTTCTCGACAACATCCCGCTCTCCTGGGCCATCCGCGCCGTCGCCGGCGCACCCGCGCAGGCACCCGTCGACCGCTGGTTGCTCTATCTGCAGCCGGTGCC
The DNA here is from genome assembly GCF_044765885.1 of Amycolatopsis sp. NPDC102389. Classification (NCBI taxonomy): domain Bacteria; kingdom Bacillati; phylum Actinomycetota; class Actinomycetes; order Pseudonocardiales; family Pseudonocardiaceae; genus Amycolatopsis; species Amycolatopsis sp. NPDC102389. The sequence continues at coordinate 211,229 of NZ_JBIWKX010000005.1, read as the reverse complement.
GCCGACGCCGCCCAAACTCCCCGCCAACAGCAAGGAACAGGGCTCGCTCGCCCGGCTGGCGCGAGTGGTCAAGGCCTTGATCCGCACCAAGATGAACAGCGAGTCCCTGTTGGACGACGCGGCCGAGCTCAGCGACGCCTGGACGTCCGCGCAACGGCTGCACGGCACCGCCGGAGGCCTTCCCGGAGACCCGGGCCTGGCGAATCTTCCCGGCCGGAAGGCACGCCGGAAGCTGATGCCACGCTATGCCGAGGCCGTGGCTTCCGTGGAGGCCGACCGGCTGGCGAGACTGGTCGACGACCCGATCTCGTTGACCGGTCCCGATCCGCTGCCGATCCCCGACAGCCGCACGTTCACCTCCGGGCGGGCCGCGGCGCCGATCCTCGAACTCCTGCGAGGTCCCGCCGTTCCCGATCTCGTCCGTGTACCCGGCGCGAAGCGGCTCACCGTCTCGTGGTTCCGTTCCCTGCTGGCGCCCGCCCGCGCCGTCGCGCTGGTCCTGGATTGGGTCCAGGCCATCGAAGCCGGCCAAAGCCTGAACAAGAAGCAGAAGGCGGCGCTCAGTTCGATCCGCGACAAGCTCTACGAGACCCGCTTCGCCTGCGAAGTCCTTCTCGCCTGCCGCGATCGGCTCCTCCTTCGCGGTGGCTCACCGGATTTCGAGGTCCTTCCCTGGGTCATGGCCGCCTGCCGGCGGCTCGCCTGCTTCATCGAGACCGCCGGCGGGCTCCGGTCCGGCGAAAACTGGTGCTGCGCCATCGCCGATGTCGCCGAACACGCCGTCCACGCGGATCTGCTCCCCGTCGCTCCCGATTTCCCGGAGCCGTTCCTCACCCCGATCTGGCACCGGGTCGGGAAGCTGGCCAGGGAGCTCGTCTCCGAACTGGGCAAACACGCGAAGGCGCCGGGGTTCACCGCGCTCTACGAGGCGGCGCGCATCGACCTGAAGTCGACGCTCGACGTCTTCGCCGTGGCCGAGCTCCTGATCGGTCCGCTCCGCCCGGATCCGCTTTCCGAGCCGAGCCGGATCCGTGTGCATGCCATGTCCGCGATCGCCAAGAGCCCTCTCGAACCGATCCTGCTGGCCGAGCCACCGGCCGACGACATCCAGCGGGTCGAGCGCAAGCTCAGCGGAAACCAGTTGATGAACTTCGCCAGTTTCCTGTCCTCGCGCTGGCGGCTCAACGACTGGACCTGGGGTCGCCTCGACGCGGCCTGTTCACTCGTCGACGTCGTCGCCAGGAGCGAGCGTCTCCAGGCGCGGAAGGACACCGAACTCGTCGACTGGCTCCGGGATCTCTATGCCGAGCAGTATGTCCACGTCTTCGGCAAGACCTCGGACGACCTCGACGCGCGTCCCGAGCTGGCAGGTCTCATCGGTCCCTGGGAGGCCCTGGGAGTGACCCCGGCGAACGTCCGGCACAAGCTCCCGATCCTGCTCACCACCTGGCTGCACTGGAATATCCTGCAGCAGGAGATCCCGCTGCTCACCGGCCTGGCCGACCTGCGGCACAACGGCGACATCCCGCCCACCGCCGAGCAGCTCAAGGAAGCGACCGGGACCTCCGTCGCCCGGCTCTCGGACAAGGCCCAGGTCTTGGGACAGGTGGGCGCGGAAACGGTGCGCGTGCTCTTCAAACGCCCCCATCTGCGAAGAGCGGGCCTGCGCCTCGGCCTGGTCACCTGGCGGGCGATCCAGCCCGCGGGAACGAGCAAGGGCGCCAAACTGGGACGGACGCTCTTCGCGGTGACCAAACCGATGGTCGTGCCGCCGCTGCTGATCGGCTTCCTCGCTCCCTTGTGGAGTGTCGTCGCCGGGCTGCTCGCGTGGGGCGCGGTGTCGGTCGGCACGAACGAGTGGTTCAGCCCGCCAGGTCACCTTTTCCTCGCGATCGGGATCGGCTTCGCGGGCGGGTACTTCTGCTGGCACTACCTCCCCGACAAGGGCGGCGCGACCCCGTTCCGCCGGGTGGTCGCGTTCGCGGTGGGCGCGTTGCTCTTCCTGCTCGGACTCGGCCTGCTCCTGCGAAGAACCGCGCTGCCGTGGGAATTCGATCCCTGGGAGCGTGCCGCTTATGTCGGCGGGTTGAGCGCGTTGAGCGTTCTCGTCTCCTTGTGGGGCGTCACCGCCATCGGCATCCGGAGCGGGCGCGGACGACGGCTCACCTTCGTCGGGCTCACCGTGCTCTTCCCCGCGCTCGTCGCCGCGTCGCTGACCGCGGTGGCCTCCGTGCTGCTCTGGCCTGGAGAACCACTCACCGGCTGGGCGGCCACCGGCATCCTCTACTTCACCATCGCGTGGGAAACGGTCATGCTGACCAGGTTCTTCCCCGACCCGCCGCTCGCGCCGCCGAACGCGGCTGAGGCGTACGCCACAACCTCGACATAGTAGGACTTCCTACTTTTAGGCTGGCTTGGTGAATGACGTCCAGTTCCTCGTCGAGAGCGGAATCGGCCGGATCACGCTGAACCGGCCGCGTGCGCTGAACTCGCTGAACCACGGCATGGTCCTCGCCATGCTCGACCACCTCGAAGCATGGCGCGCCGACCCCGGGGTCCGGGCCGTCCTCATCGACGGCGCCGGCGATCGCGGGCTCTGCGCGGGCGGCGACATCCGAGCCATCTACGAGGACGCGCGCGCCGGTGGCACCGCGTCGTTGCGGTTCTGGGCCGACGAATACCGGCTCAACGCCCTGATCGCGCGCTACCCGAAGCCGTACCTCGCGCTCATGGACGGGCTCGTGATGGGCGGCGGGGTCGGCGTCTCCGCGCACGGCAGCCACCGGATCGTCACCGAACGCTCCCGCGTCGGCATGCCCGAGACCGGCATCGGTTTCGTCCCGGACGTCGGGGGCACGTATCTGCTGTCCCGGACTCCCGGCGAACTCGGGACGCATATCGCGCTCACCGCCGGGGCGATCTCGGGACCCGACGCGATCCACTGTGGACTCGCCGATCACTTCGTGCCCAGCGAACGGGTTCCGGACCTGCTCGACGCGCTTTTGTCGCGCGCCCCGGACGCCGCGCTGGAGCTGATCGCCGAACCCGCGCCGCCGAGCGCGCTGGCCGCGGAGGCCGCCTGGATCGACGAAAGTTACGCGGCGGACACCGTCGAAGAGATCCTGGCCCGGCTCCACGCCGCGGGTGACGCGGCGGCCACCGCCGCCAAGGAGATCGAGGCGAAGTCGCCGACCGCGCTGAAGGTGACCCTGCGGGCGCTCCGGTCGGCGGCGGCGCTGCCTGATCTGGAAACCGTGCTGGCACAGGAATACCGGATCTCGGCCCACGCTCTCTCGACCGCCGAGTTCGCCGAAGGAATCCGGGCGCAGATCATCGACAAGGACCGCTCCCCGAAGTGGTCACCCGCCACACTGTCCGAAGTGGACGACAGGATCGTCGACGCCTACTTCTCCTGACCGGTGATCGCGCGGTAGAGCGGCCGCAGCAGGGCGGTGACCGAGGTTCCGTCCACTGTGGCCTTGAGCGGCGGGACCTCTTCGAGCAGTCCCAGCGGATCCCCGGCGGGCGGTCGTCGCGTGTTCGTGACGTCCCCGGCCGGGCCCCAGCCGAAGAAGTCGTCCATCACCTCGTCGAGCCCGGGCGTTTCGTCCTCCGCGGCCGGGCCGGTCACCCGGGCACCCGCCTGCCGTCCGATCTCTTCGAGCCACGTCGCGCGATCGCGGCCGCGGAGCGTGAAGATCGAGAACGGGTCCGCGTCCTCCTCGAGTGCGATCAGGCCCGCGACGAGGTGATCGCAGGGGACGCGGGTGCCGGGACACGTGCAGTCCAGCGACAGTTCCCACGCCGCCTCGGGGAACAGCGGCACCTGCTCGGCGGCGAAGAAACGCTCGATGCCGTCCGGCACGCGGCCGTCGAGCAGGGCGGTCTTCGTGGACTCGTCCGCGACGACGGCCGCGGTGACCGCCGTCCACACCTGCTTGCCGAACGCCGGCAGGCCGATACGGACGTCGTAGAACCGTTGCCGGGTCACCCGCACCCGGGCGACGGCGGCCCCTGGCCCGATCGTGAGCGTATCGACCGTGCAAGGCGGCACGAGTCCTTTGTGGACGCCCAGTTCGTCGAACGCCCGGCGGAAGCCCTCAGTCATCGGCCGCCTCCCTGCCGAGCGCGAAGACCTCGCGCAGCGAATCGGTGGACAGCTCGGTGAGCCAGTCCTCGCCGTCGCTGACGACGAGATCGGCCAGCGCCTCCTTCTTGGTGATGACGTCGTCGATCCGCTCCTCGATGGTTCCGGGGCAGACGAACTTCCGCACCTGGACGCTGCGCCGCTGGCCGATGCGGAACGCGCGGTCGGTGGCCTGCTCCTCGACCGCCGGATTCCACCACCGGTCGAGATGCAGCACGTGGGTGGCGGCGGTGAGGGTCAGCCCCGCTCCCCCGGTCTTCAGCGACGCGAGCAGGATCGAGGGGCCCTCGCCCGACTGGAAGTGCTCGACGATCGAGTCGCGGCGGCGCTGGGACGACCCGCCGTGCAGGAAGGCGATCTTCACGTTCAGCCGGTGTGAGAGATGCGGCACGAGCAAGTGGCCGAACTCGGCGAACTGGGTGAAGCACAGCGCGCGATCGCCCGAATCCAGGATCTCCGCCAGGAGTTCTTCGAGCCGGTTGACCTTGCCGGAGCGATGCCCGATCGGTGACCCGTCGTGCAGCAGATGCGCGGGATGGTTGCAGATCTGCTTGAGCTTGGTGATCGCGGCGAGGATGTTGCCGCGCCGTTTGACCCCGGCGCTGTCGGCGATCTTCGTCATCATCTCGTCCACGGTCGCGCGGTACAGCGTCACCTGTTCGCGGGTGAGGCGGTATTCCTGCAGGATCTCGATCTTCTCGGGCAGGTCCGCGAGTACGGTGGGGTCGGTTTTGAGGCGCCGCAACAGGAACGGCCGGGTCAGCCGGCGCAGCTCGGTGGCCGCGGCGAGGTCGCCCCGGCGCTCGATCGGCACCTCGAACCGCTCGCGGAACTCCTGCCTGCCACCGAGGACACCGGGGTTGAGCAGATCCGAAAGCGACCACAGGTCGGCGAGCCGGTTCTCCACCGGCGTCCCGGTCAGCGCGACCCGGTGCCCGGCGGGGATGCGGCGCAGGGCCTGCGCGGGCCCGGTGTTCTGGTTCTTGACCGCCTGCGCCTCGTCGAGCACGAGCCGGTGCCAGCGGATGCCCGCGAGTTCGTCGGCGTCGCGGGCGGCGGTCGAGTAGGTGGTGACGACGAGATCCACGCCCTCGGTCCGCACGCGGCCGCGATCGGCACCGTGATGGAGGTGGACACGCAACTCCGGGGCGAATTTGGCGGCTTCCCGTTGCCACGTCCCGAGCAGCGACATCGGACAGACCAGCAGCGTCGGCCCGACGTCGTCCTGTGCTCTCTCCGTCGCTTCGAGCGCGAGCAACTGGACGGTCTTGCCGAGCCCCATGTCGTCGGCGAGACAGGCCCCGAGCCCGATCGACGTCATGAACGCAAGCCAGGCGACACCGCGGCTCTGATAGGGCCGCAGCGTCGCCACGAAGGTCGGCGGTGGCTCGACCGGTGCGATGGTGCGCTGGACCCGGCCGGCGAGGAAGTCGTCGATCCAGCCGTCGGTGGTGACCTCGGTGACCGGCAGCGGCGCTTCGAAGCCACCACGGAGCAGGGCGAGGAGGTCCGCCGGGGTGGGCAGCGGCGGCTTCTCGCGGTCCGGGTCGCGGCGGAGGTAGTCCAGACCGGCGCGCAGCAGTTCGGGGTCCACGCTCACCCACCGGCCGCGCAGCCGCACCAACGACGACTTCGCGGCGGCGAGCCCGGCGAGTTCCTCGTCGGTCAGCGCGTCCTCCCCGACGGCGAGCGCCCAGCGGTAGGAGGCGAGCTGATGCCGCCCGAGCCGGTGCACCGCGGCCTGGTCGACGGGCGCGCCGCGGACGGACAGCTTGAGCGCGAGCTTGCGCCTGCCACCCCAGCTCGCCGGGAGCTGAACGTCGAATCCGGCCGCGACCAGCTGTTCCGCGCCGCCGTCGAGGAACTCCACGGTTTCGGCCACGGTGAGGTCGTAGACGCCCGGCTTCTCGGCGTCGACCGCCGGGCCGAGCAGCGGCAGCACCCCGGCGGCGCGCTCCAGCTCGGCGGTGAAGAGGCCTTCGGGGTCGGTGAACTTCGCGCCCGCCTTGCCGGACCAGACGTCTTCGGCCGGGAGCAGGAGACTGGGGTCGGCCGCGGAGCGCAGGAGGAAACGCAGCTGCCACTTGGTCCCGTCGCCGGTCTGGTCGGCCGGGCCGTGCAACGTCGGAACCTCGTCGAGCCGCACGCAGACGGTGCCCTCGGTGAGGTCCGTGTCGCCGATCGCGTCCCAGGCGGCGATGCCCTCGGCGACGATGCCCATCCGTCCCGGCGACTGGCCGATCCGGTCGTCGGCGCTCTTCAGCGCGTGGAGCCACGACCCGAACGGGCCTTCGCGCCCATCGCTTTCCGTGGCGTGTCCGGCGGCGCCCAGCCGGTCGCGGACGGCGGCGTCGACCAGGGTGTGGAGGGCGTCGGTGACGAGCGCCGCCGGATCCGGCCCGGGATGTTCGGCGCGACCGACCGGTGGGGTGGCCGCGATCAGCGCCCGGACCGCGACCGCGTCCCCGCCCCGGGCCACCGGCCGCCAGCGCGCCCGCGCCACGATCTCGTTCCGCACGAGTGTGGGCAGCACCCGCCCCCGGCGGACCAGGTCGTCCGCCAGCCGGACGACGGCGCGGAGATGGCGGACCGAAGTGCCGTAGCTGACCGTGTCGGCCAGGTCCCCCAGCTCCGAGGGGTCGATCAGGAGCGCCGGTACCGACCAGGGTTCCAGCGTCGGTTCCGGCTGCGGACGGCTGCGGGCGCCCAGCTCGGGCGAGGCGACCGGACCGCCGCGCCGCGACGGCAACAGCAGGACCGCCGACGCCGGCTTCCCAGGATGCAGGGCGGTCAGATCGGCGACCGACGCGGCGAACGGATGCGGCCGGGCCGCGGTCGACGGCCGCATCGACGTCGTCGCCGGGCGGTCGCCGTGTTCACCCCAGAGCACGATTCCGCGGCCACGGGACCATAAGCCGTGCACGACCAGTGGCGACATGTTCCCCCTCTCCGCGGTCTGGTCCCTCCAGCATGCCCGGGACCGATCAGCGGCCGGTCAGCGCGTCGCCGATAGGATCCCCGCGATGGAGGCAGCCGACGTTCTCGACGCGATCGATCCGCGCGAGGCACTGACCGTTCTCGGCCCTTCCAAGGCCAAGAACCGGGGCGGCCATGCCGAGGACACCGGGACGCGTTGGCCGGAGGCGCTGCTTCGCACGCGAGCCGAGGTCTTGGCGAAGTCGAAGGTCGAAAGCGGCGGTCTGCGGCCCGCGTGGCTCCGCTACAGCGGGAATTTCTACCGGAACGTCGGCGGTGCGCTGGGCGAGGCGGCCGAGAACGGGCGGACGCTGATCCTCAGCGGCGGCTACGGGATCCTGCGCGCCGACGAGCCGATCTCCTACTACGACCGGAAGCTGCGGCTCAGCGACTGGCCGCCGGGAGTGCTCGAAGACGCAGTACTGGCGGAAAGGCGCCGGATCGGCGCGGCGAAAGCGGTCACGTTCGTGTCCGCCAGCGCCGACTACGCGAAACTGGCCCGGCGGATCCCTTGGGATGTCGAGGCCTTGCTGGTCACGATCGAGTTCCACGGAGGCGGCGCGCAGGTCGAGGTGCCACGGCGGCTGGCTCAGGCCTTCAGCGCGTGGTGGCGCCGGTCGCCGTCGGACTATCCGGCCGGAATGATCGTCGAGGAGCTGGGCTGAGTCACGGCCACCTCGCTTCGGAAAGCACGCGCGCGGCCTTGAGGAACGCCTTGCGGTCGGCCGCCGACAGCTGACCGAGCAGCCGTTCCTCCTGCTCCTGGATCCGGGCCTGAGCCGACCTCCGCGACGCGCGGCCCGCCTCGGTGATCCCCAGCAGCCGGACCCGGCGGTCCTTCGGATCCGGCTCGCGGGTGATCAGCCCGTCCTCCTGGAGGGCGTCGAGGGTGCCGATGATCCTGGTCTTGTCCGCGCCGATCGCCTTGGCGAGCGCGGCCTGCGTCCGGACGGGCCCGTCGTCGAGTGCGCTCAGCACCACGTAGCCCCACATGGTCAACCCGTGCTCGGCCAGCACCGGCGTCTCGGCGTTCATCAGCCGTCGCATCAGCCCGCCGAGCATCGCCGCGAGATCCGGCCTCCCCTGCTCCGCCATGCGCAGACCATACCGACCGGAGTTCCGGAACCGGTTGACGAACTCGTACGCATGCGTAGATGATATGCGTATGCCTATCGATGAACTCCGCATCCTCGACGCCCTCGTGACCCGGACCAGCCTCGATCTCGTCACCAAGATCACCCCCGAGGACCTGACCAAACCGACCCCGTGCAGCGCCTGGACCCTGCACGGCCTGCTGGCACATATGGCCACCCAGCACCACGGCTTCGCCGCCGCGGCCGAAGGCGAGAGCCATCTCGACCACTGGCGGCTACTCCCCCTGGGTGACGACCCCATTGGCACCTACCGCGCCTCGGTGAACCGGGTGCTGAACGCCTTCGTCCCCCACGACCTCGCCGAACGGAGGTTCGCGCTCCCCGAGTTCTCCACCGAAGTCACCTTCAGCGCGGAGCAGGCGCTCGGCTTCCATTTCGTGGACTACCTGGTGCATTCGTGGGACGTGGCCAAAACCCTCGGCCTGCCGATCAAGTTCCAGCGAGAGGTCCTCGACGCCGGACTGCGCTTCGCCAAGGCGATCCCGGACGGCGAGAACCGAAACGCGCCGGGAGCCGCCTTCGCGCCGGCCGTCGACGCGGCGGGACAGTCCGATTTGGACACGATCATGGCCCTGCTGGGCCGTTCACCGTCGTGGCCGGTCCCCGCGGTCGCGGCCTGACGGCGACGGGCGCGACGGCCGGACATCGGTCGTCGCGCCTCGGCGGAGTGTTCACCGGCGTTCGATGAGCGCCTCGATGCCGTCCAGGATGCGACCGAGGCCGAACTCGACGTCGGCCTCCTCCATACCTTCCTCGCCGTACGCCTCACCGGAGATCACGGCGGCGACGCGTTCGTAGCCCCGGCCTTCGAGACGCGGCACCAGGAACGCGCCCAGCGCCCGGACTTGCTCGGGCGGGCTCGCGTTCACGTCCCGGAGCAGTGAAGCGGTACTGCGAACCCATCCGTCGACCAGGACCGCGCAGCCGGTCACGTCCTTGGCGCCCAGACCTGAATCCGCCATGCCCCCGAGGAAACTTTCCAGCCATCCCAGCAGGTTCGGCGTGCTCGGCGCACTCCGCACCGGCAAGTCGATCAGCCATGGATGGCGGCGGCAGCGTTCGAGGAGCGCGCGAGCCCAGGCGGTCACCGCGGTGCGCCAATCGCCGGACGGCAGTTCCGGCGGCGGCCCCCAGGCCGCTTCGGCGACGAGGACGAGCAGTTCCTCTTTCGAGCTCAGGTATCGGTAGAGCGCGTTCGCGGTGATGCCGAGACGTTTGGCGATCGACGGCATGGACAGTGCCGCATAGCCCTCCGCGTCGGCCTGCGCGATGGCCGCGTCGACGATCTGCTCGAGGCTGTATCCCGGCTTCGGCCCGCGCCGGGGCGCCGGGGCATGCCCCCAGGCCAATGCCGTACCCGGCGGCAGCGACTCGATCTCCACGTCGTCCATCCGGGCATTGTTGCACCCAAAACCGGTAAAGGCATACACTGTTCATGGCATACACAGTTTCTTAGGAGTTGGGGGAACGACCATGACCGAACCGACCAGGCGAAACGTGCTCCGCGGGGCGGCCGCGCTCGCGATCGGCGGAGCCGCCGGGACCTTCGGGAGCAACGGGTCCGCCGTCGCCGCGCAAGCTCCGGCGAAACCGCGCTACCCGTTCATCGAAGGCGCGTTCAAGCCCGTCACAGAGGAGGTGACCGCGTTCGGGCTGCCCGTCACCGGCCGCATTCCGAAGGACCTCTGCGGGCGGTACCTGCGCACCGGGCCGAACGTTCTCGGGCTCGAAGATCCGCGCGCCCACCACTGGATGCTGGGTGAGGGCATGGTGCACGGCGTCCGGCTGCGCGACGGGAAGGCCGAGTGGTACCGCAACCGCTGGGTGCGTGCGTCCGGCGTCGCGGCGAAACTCGGCGAGCGGTACCCGTGGCCGGTACCCGCCGAGGACTTCGCGCCGAACACGCACGTGATCAGCCATCACGGCCGCATCCTCACCCTGCAGGAATCCGGTGCCCCGGTGTACGAGCTCGACGACGAGCTGAACACGTTGGGGCCGTTCGATTTCAGCGGTTCGCTGGAGGGCGCCTACACCGCGCACACCAAGTTCGACGCCCGCGCCGACGAGCTGCACGCGGTGACCTATCACCCGACCTGGGATCACGTGCGGCATCTGATGGTCGACCGGACCGGGCGCGTGGTCCGGACCACCCGGATCCCGGTCACCGACAGCCCGATGATGCACGACTTCGGGCTCACCGAGAACTACGTGGTCGTCTTCGACGTGCCGGTCACCTTCGATCCGCAGCCGGGCAAGATGGTGCCCTACAAGTGGAACGCGGATCACCCGGCCAGGGTCGGGGTGATGAACCGCGACGGCGGCCCGGTCCGCTGGTTCGGGGTGGATCCGGTGTTCTACTCGCATACGCTCAACGCCTACGAACAGGGCTCCACGGTGGTGGTCGACCTGACCACGATGCCGGCCCCCTTCGAGGTGGCGGGCAAGCAGGGCTTCGGCGGCCCGTCGGCGTCGGGCCCGCCGGTGCTGGAGCGCTGGACGATCGATCTCGCGCAGGGACGGGTCCGGCGCCGCGTTCTCGACGACCGGCCGCAGGAGTTCCCGCGGGTCAACGAAAGCCTGGTGTCACGACGGCACCGGTATGGCTACTCGGCCTCACCCGGTGAACTGTTCGACGTGTACCTGGACAAGCCCTCCGGCGCCTTCGGCAACGCGCTGATCAAGCACGACCTGCGGAACGGACGCTCGGAAGTGCACCGTTTCGGCCGAGGCGCCGACGCGAGCGAAGCGGTATTCGTGCCGTCCTCCCGCAGCAAGGCCGAGGACGACGGGTACGCCCTCGCCTACGTCAACAACCCCGACCGCGACGCGACGGACCTGGTGATCCTCGCGGCGCAAGACTTCACCGCCAAGCCCCTGGCCCGCATCCACCTGCCGAGGCCGGTACCGCTGGGCTTCCACGGAAGCTGGGTCGCCGACTGACGGAGCGGGCTGTCGCCGGACGCTCCGGCGACAGCCCCTCGGTTCACACGACGGTGAGCACCTCCTCCAACGCGGCGGCGGACTCCGGATACCGTCCGAGCAACGCCAAGCCGGCGGGTGCGGTGCTCCTCCACGGCTCGTCGCAGCCCAGCAGACCGGCCACCGCGTCACAGGTCGCCGGATGCGCCGCCAGCAGCGCGAGGCCGCCGCTCTTGGCCTTCCTCGCCGCCGCGATGGGTTCCGGCTGGTCCTTCCAAGGCGGGACCCATTCGTCGAGGACCGCGAGCCGGCCGGGGAAGATCCGTCCGGCTTCACGCACGAGCAACGGCACCAGTTCGGCTCCCCGGGACCGCAGCGTGGTGATCAACGTCGGCAACCACGGCAACAGCAACCTGTCCGGAAGCTCGGCGAAGGCGTTCGACACCGCCTCGACGACGAAGTCGGCCAGACCCGGCGCCGGCTCCAACGCGTGGACGAATCCGCTGAGGTAGCGCGGATAAGCGGGCAGCACCATCGGATTCGCCAGCAGTTCGGCGCACCGCTCCCGCAACTCCGCGCGGGAGAGACGACCAAGCTGCACCTGCGCGGCCCACAGGAGCGCCACCTTCGACGGCTCCTGCGGATGCGATCCGACGATCGCCAGCTCCAGCTGCGTGCGGTCGCATCCCAGTGACAAGGCGAGCGACTCCATGCTGAACAGGAAGCCCAGCATCGCGGCGACCTGCTCGACACCGGCTTCCTCGTCGGCGAAGGCCGCCGGAAGCAGGGTGCAGTAGTGCGCGTACCCCGTCTTGACGAAGTCCTCGATCCACCGAGGCAGCACCGGCTCGCTGGTCCGGTAGTGCGCCAGCAGCCTCCGCACCCGCCGCAGCACCTCCGGAGCACCGTCGACGGTGCGTTCGGTGGCCAGCACTTCAAGGGCACGTGTGCCCAGCTCCCCCGCCAACCGGGCGCTGCGCAGATAGAGCGTCGAGTCTTCGACCGCTCCCAGCACCTTCGCCGCGGTGGCCTGCGGATGGTAGGCGGCCCGCCGAAGCCGTTGCTCCAGCACCTGTTCGACGCTGACACCCTCGTAACCCAGCTCGATGAGGGCTCGTTGGTGGGTGCCCAGCGCCAGATCCCACGACTCCTGGATCGGCCGCTCGCCGAGCCGCCGCTCGCCCATGATCGGCCTCGCCGCACCGTGCGGCATCAGGTAGCGCAGCATCCACAGCAGATCGGAACAGGGCTCCAGCTCCGGGCTCGACGCGATGTCGAGCAGCGCCCGCTGCACACCTCGTTGCTGCAGTTTGAGGTTCAGCGGCTCCAGCCTGTCGTGCACGTCGCGCGCCAACGGCGGCAACGCGTCGTAGCCAACCTGGCCGATCCGGTCGCCGCCCATCATGATCTCGACGAGGCGGCGTACGTCGCGCCTGCCGGGCACGACGTCCTTCTCGATGCAGGTGACCGCCGCGTCCTGGAAGTCGTACGGCGTCGGTTTGGCCCGGTCACGCACGCCCGCCAGCAGGATCGAGGTCTCGAACACCGCGATGGCGTCGGCCGTCGAGGCCAGGTACCCGTTCCGACGCGCCGCCCGGACGATCTCGACCGACCAGCCCAGCAGCTCGGCCTCGTCCAGCCGGTCGAGCACCGGAGGGCGTTGCAGGAAGCCGGAAAGCTGGTCCGATGGATCCACTGCCTCCGGCGTCGGCGCGGGCAGCTCCGCGGCTTTCTTCCGCTTCGGCCCGCCCACCTGCCCTTCCAGCTGGAACTGCTTGACCTTGGTGCGCTTGAGGTTCTTGGCCCACTCTGTCGCGGCGATCGACACCGATCCCCCGGCAAGCCCGAACTGCGCCTCGATCGAGGCGTGGCTCGACGGGATCAGCCCGTACTGCCAGGTGCTTTCACTGCGCGGGCTGATCACGAAGCCGTCCGCACCCTCGACGCCGAACTCGGCGACCCGGCTGGCCGCGTGGAAGGCGCCGCAGACGTAGAGGCACTCCGCGGGGTCGGCCCCCGAGGCGGCGAGGTGCTCGCGCATGCGGGTCCACATGTAGCGCTCGCGGTCTTCGTCCACCCGCACGTGCCGGGTGTCCCCGGGCGCGAGACGTCGGAATAGGCTGCCGATGAGGAACATGACCTGGCGATAGGTGTCGTGGTCGCTGTCGCCGAGCGGCAGCTCGACGTACTGGTGCCACCACTCCGACCAGTGCCGCACCCGCCCGTGCCGCAGCAGGTGTTCCTCGAGTTCGGCGAACCGGGGCCGCAGATCACCGATCTCGACGCCGACCGCGTCACCGTGCAGCGCGGCCTCCTCCTCGGCGGCGGGCGGCGTGTCCGGGTCAGCGGACGGTTCACGTTCGTTCCATTGGAAGACGTGGTCCGCCGACCGGTCGACGAGGACGAGCTCGACGCCCGGGGTGTCGAGGGCATACGCGATCGCCTGGTACTCCGCCGAGGCCTCGGTGATCGGCGCGACCACGGACAAGGGCGCCCACTCCGCGGGGAATCCCTTCACCTCCGTCGCGAAGGCCTGCACCGCCACGGGAAGACGGCAGTTGCGCAGCTCGGTCAGCAACGGCGCCATGTCCTCGCACAGTTCGAGGTAGACCACCTTCGGCTGCTTCTCCCGCAACCGCCGTGCCATCGCCACGGCCGACGCCGGGGAATGGTGGCAGACCGGGAAGATCTCCAACGGCTCGCGCACCGCGCGGTCGACGTCGTCGACGAGCCCGAGCAGGATGCCCTCCAACACGCCGGGACCGTCGGCGAAGGCGGCCGCGGCCTCCTGCAACTGGCCGCGCAACGCCTCGAAGGCGCCGCTCACGAGAGGGTGGCGATCGCGTCGCGGCCGCCGTCGAGGAACTCCGGCCAGTCCCCGCCCTCGTCCTTGCTGCGCGGCTCGACGACGCCGTGCAGGTATTTGTTGAGGATCGCGAGGTCCTCCGGCTCACGACGGGCGAGCGAGCCGACCAGCGAGGACGCCAGCGCGCGAGCGGTCAGCTCGCGTTCCCCGAAGAAGTTGCTGTGCAGCACCGCGTCTTCGAGCACGCCGATCTGTTCGGCCGTGGACAACGCGGACTCCAGCTTCTCGTCGTCGCTGCCCGCCGACGCCGCCGCGGCGCGAAGGTCGCCGAAGCTGCGCAGCAGCACGTCGAGCAGCGTCGGCGGCACGTCCAGCTCGATCTGGTGGCGGCGCAGGAGCTCCTCGGTACGGAAGCGGACGATCTCCGCCTCGCTCTTCTTGTTCGTCACCACCGGGATGCGGACGAAATTGAAGCGCCGCTTGAGCGCGGACGACAAGTCGTTGACGCCGCGGTCGCGGCTGTTGGCGGTGGCGATCACCGAAAAGCCAGGTTTGGCGAAGACGATGCCGTCGCTGTCCAGTTCCGGCACCGAGATGTACTTTTCCGACAGGATCGAGATCAGGGCGTCCTGCACGTCACTGGTGGACCGGGTCAGCTCCTCGAACCGGCCGATCGAGCCCGCCTCCATCGCGGTCATGATCGGCGACGGGATCATCGAGTCGCGGGACTGGCCCTTCGCGATGACCATCGAGACGTTCCACGAGTACTTGATGTGGTCCTCGGTGGTGCCGGCGGTCCCCTGCACGACGAGCGTGGAGTTGCGGGAGATCGCGGCGGCCAGCAGCTCGGCGAGCCAGCTCTTGCCGGTGCCGGGGTCGCCGATCAGCAGGAGCCCGCGGTCCGAGGCGAGCGTGACGATCGCCCGCTCGACGATGCTCCGGTCGCCGAACCATTTCTGCGCGATCTCACGGTCGAGGCCGTCGGCGCGCTCGGAACCCAGGATGAACAGCCGCAGCATCTTCGGGGACAGGCGCCAGGCGAACGGCTTGGGGTTGTCGTCGACCGACTCGAGCCAGTCCAGCTCTTCGGCGTACCTGATCTCGGCGGGGGCGCGCAACAGGTCGGACATGTCTTGCCTTTCGGGGAGTTCAGGAGGTGAGGAAAGTCTTGAGTTCGTGGACGAGCTTGGTGATGTGGCCGGAGATCACCGGCGTGCCGAGATCCTTGAAGCGCTCGCGGAACCAGGGATTGACGCTTCCCCGGCCGGCGCTGGTGACCGAACCGACCGGGATGAACTTCGCCCCGGACCGGTGGATCGCGGCCATGCTTTCGAAGAGCTGCTCGACGCGGGTCTCGTAGAAGTCGGAGATCCACACCACCACGGTGTTCGCGGGCTCGGCGATCTTCGGCTGGGTCAGCGCCATCGCGACCATGCCGTCGTTGCCGCCACCCAGGTTGGTGCGCAGCAGCGTTTCGAACGGATCGTGGACCCATGGCGTGAGGTCGAGCGCCTGCGTGTCGTAGGCGATCAGGTGAACGTCCACTTTGGGCAATCCGGCGAAGATCGAGGCCAGCACGGCGCAGTTGACCATCGAGTCCACCATGGACCCGGACTGGTCGACGACCGCGATGAGCCGCTGTGGGGTGGTCTTCTTCGCTGTCTGCTTGTAGTAGAGGCGATCGACGTAGAGCCGTTCCTCTTCCGGGCTCCAGTTCGTAAGGTTCTTCCAGATGGTGCGATCGAGGTCGAGGTTGCGGAACACGCGCTTCGGCGGGACCGAACGGTCCACCTTGCCCGTCGACGCCTTCTCGACCTGGGTCCGCAGGACCTCCGCGATCTCGTCGACGTAGCGGCGGATGAGCGATTTGGCGTTGGCCAACGCGACTCCGGACAGATTGTCCTTGTCCCGCAACAACTGTTCGATGAGTGACATACTCGGGCTCAGCTTCGCCGCGAGGGCGGGATCGGCGAGGACCTCGCGCAGATGCATCCGCTTGACGAGGTCCGCCTCGATGTCGCCGAGGTCCGGGCCGATCGCCGGGAGCAGGGTGCTCAGGTCGGGTGTCCCACCCCCGCCGGTGCCGCCGAGCCCGGTCGGAGCGCCACCGGGACGACCGGCGCGCAGTTCGCCCGGACGGCAGCCCAGCGCCCGCTCGAGCCAGCCCGCGTCGGACTGCCAGCACGACAGCCTGCTGGCCGTCACCGTGTGGGGCGGCTGAGCGAAGACGTTGAGCAGCACCTTTGACACGAGCGCAGCGCGCCGGACTTCCGCCGCCTTGTCCCGACTGTCCTCGGCTTCGGGGACCATCAGCCCGTCGAACTCGGCGGCCAGCTCCGGATGACGTTGGACGACCGAGTCGACGGCGACGTTCGGGTCCAGCAGTGCGGCCGGCAGGCCGATGTCCTCGACCACGGCCACACTCGCCGATTCGAGCGCGGCCTGCTCCTCGGTGTCGAAGAGCCGGGCGAGCAGCCGCCAGTACAGGACCTGGCGGCGGTTGTCCTCGGGTTCGGTCATTTCCGCAACAGCCTTCCGGCGCGCTCGCGCAGTACGGCCGCGGCGTCGGTGGCCGCCTTCTCGGCCTTGACCCCGACCTTGTCCGTGGTGCCACCGGCCCAGGCTCCGGCGTGCAGGGCGGTGGTCTTCTTGCGCACGGTCGTCTCGACGGCGAGCGGCTGGAGGCGGAATCCGCCGTCCCATCGGATCAGGCCGATACAGGCGCTGGAACTCGCGACCGCCTTCGGCGTCAGCGGACCGGCTGCCGGAATGCGATCGGTCTCGACGGGGAGCCGATTCCCGGCGAAGGTGAACGTGAGCTGGTCTTCGTCGCCCTCGATGTCGTAGCCCTCGAGGAAGACAGGGACGGCGATCCGCACCGGATGCCGATCCAAGGGCGCGACCACCGGCATGACGGCCTTCGGCAACGCGACACGCGCCGTCGAGAAGGCGTCCGCGGGCTCGCCGAGACGGGCCAGCTCGTCCTGCCAGAGCAGGTCACCCTCGCCGGTGACCGGCATGTCGACGAGGTCCATCGAACGGCCCTCGCTGATCGCCGTGAGCAGGGAAAGATGCGGGCGCAGCAACTGCCAGATCCCCGCGCCGATGATCGTGTCCGGCTTCGGCGCGGTCACATTCGCGCGCACGAGACGGGGCGCCGTGCCGTCTTCGGGTTCGAACACGGCGTGGACCTGGGCCTGCGCGGCCGTCGCGTGTTCCAGCAGATCGACCCCGAGCGGCAGCAAGCGTCCGGTGACCGTGCCGACCGCGGGAGTGGCGGCGGGCAAGGTCAGCACCATCGCCCGCGACCACAGGTCACCCCAGCGGCGGACGGGGACGCGATCCAGCGCCGCACCAGGACAGGACGCCGCGAGCTCAGCGGCGAAACCGTCGAGCAGGACGGCCAGCCGACGCAGGCTCGGCTCCGCCAGCAACGCCGAAATCACCTGCGCCGAGCCCGAGATCAGGTCGTGGTCGATGCCCTGCCACCCGGCGCGGGCCAGATCGGAGAGCCAGGAACGAGCAGCGGCCAGCAGATTCGGCGATTCTGTCTCGGCCGCTTGTCGAGTCGGGTCCTCGCCCAGCGGCCGACCGGTCGCTTCGGCGAGACGAGCAAAGACCGCGTCGTGCACGGAGCCGAACACCGCGATCCTCGCCGCCGCAAGGGAAACGAAGTGTTCCTCCCCCGCCGCACCGGCCGCGGTCTTCTCGGCGGCCTCCGCAACCCGCGCCGCCAACGGCGACCCCGCGACCGCATCGGCCAGCTCGGTCAAGCCGGCGATTTTCTGAGGACGAAGCAACCCGGCGACGAGCACGTCGTCGAAGGCGTCGACAACCGCCAGTGCCTCGTCGAGGCCGGCGATGGGATCGGTGAGCAGATCGACGCGCATCAGACCACCGCCCTGGTCGACGGGAACCACTGGAGCTCCGGCACCGGCGCCGTCGACGCCGCGAATTCGAGATATGCCAAGTGGCGCAAGAATTGGCTGAACACGGAAGCCGCAGCGGTGCTGTCGCCCTGGCTCGGCCGTGTAGCGCTCATGGTCTGCGAAATGGCTTGCGCCGTCGGCTCGGGAACCTCGACGCGCAAGTACCGCGCGACCCGCTCGGCACCGTATTGAAGGGTGGATTCGTTGATCAGGGCGAGAATATGGTTGCAGAACATGCCCCGAGCCCCGCCGCAGGGCCGATTATTGTTGGTACTACAGGAGAATTCGTACGTGCTCGCCGCGACCGACGAGACGTACACCCGCCCGATGTCCGATCCGCTGGACACCACGCCCTGCACCCGTCCGTCGGCCAATTCGACGAACGGGACCTTCGCGAGCTTGCGCGGGCGGGCCGGTGGCAATACCCGGGCCGTGCTTGCTCTTTCCCAGTCTGACAACGCATCTTCTCCTTGCGGGGGTGCCTCGGTGGGGACTGGGATGAACCTAGCGGGAGGCACCGACAGTTTTGATCAGGTTCGTGGTTTTCCGAGCTGAACGGCCAGATCCGCGAGGCCGTCGGCGTGGAAGTCGAACCGGTCCTCCGCCGAGGGCGGGTCGCCGACGGGCCGGGCGACGTAGGCGGTCCGGAGACCGACGCTCTGCGCTCCCCTCAGGTCCCACGCGTGGGCGGCGACCATGAGCAGCCGCTCCGGCTTCGTTTTGGCCAGATCGACGGCCAGTTCGTAGACCGCCGGGTCGGGTTTGTAGGTCCGCGCATCCTCCGCGGAGAGAGCCTGATGCCACCGGAGGCCGGCGTGGGAGTTGATGCGGAGGAGGCTCGTCCGGCTGGCGTTGGAGAGTCCGATCAGCGTGTGGTGTTCAGCCAGCTTGGCCAGTCCTTCGACGGAGTCGGGCCACGGCGAGAGCGTCGGCACCGCGTCCGTCTTGATGGCGATCTGAGCCGCTTCGCGGTCGAGAACGTCACTCGGGGCGTACGGCCTCTCCCCCGCGACGATGCGCCGCTGCTCGGTCTCGACGTGGCCTTGCCACAGCCTGACCAGCTCGTCAGCGTCGGCTTCTGGCGTGGCCTGCCCGACGGCAGCGCGGATCCCGGCCGACTCGTCGACGAGCGTGCCGAGTATGTCGAACACCAACGCGTCGATCTCCACGGTCAACCTCCTGTAAGGGTTAAAGTGTCGTTTAACCGCGAACGTACGAGAGGTTGGTAAGGGATGCAAGTAGCTTTAGACGATTACGCCTGGGCGGCAGGCGTCGCTACCGACCTGGTCAACACGGCGCCGGAGGTGTGGCGCGGCGAAGACAAACTGCCCGACCTGGCGTCTCTTGCCGCCTTCGCGGAGCTTCACTCGATACCCGTTGCCCCACGCACTGGCGATCTGCGCGCGGTTCACCGGCTGCGGGCCACGGTGCGGGACCTGATAGGCCACCCAGACCCGGCACACCTCATCGACGGCGCTTCCGCCCTCACAGCAAGGGCCGGCGCCGTCACTCTCGTCGACGATCCCACCCGATGGGCGGTTTCCCTTCGGCCGGGCACTTCGGTACCAGACGTGCTGTCGGTGATCTGTGGCGTCGGAGCACTCGGCGTTGTCCACACTCTCGGCGCGGAACGGTTTCGTGCCTGCAGTGCACCCACTTGCCGAGGCACGTTCATCGACACCACTCGGCCAGGCCGACGTCGCTATTGCATGCCGGCGCTTTGCGGGAACCGTGTCAACGTCGCCAACCATCGGGCACGCAAGACCTCTGCTCAGCCACCCGGATTCCACAACGCTTGAGCCGTACGCGCCATTCGTTTCAAACGTGCCGCCGGACCGGGACACGGGCTTCGTGGCGACGCGGCAGAAGCGCTTACCCGCGTCAGGACCGTGGATCCCCTGCCGACCGGTGTCACGACTGAGGATAGTGGTAGAAGCCTTCTCCTGTCTTGACTCCCAGGTTGCCGGCGTCGACATACTTGTGCAGCAATTCCCGAGGGCCGGCGGGAAGGGCGGGGTTCTCCTCCGCGTAGTGGTTTTCGATGTCGAGCACGACATCCAGCCCGACCTGGTCCATCATCTGGAACGGCCCGACGGGCATCTGCCAGTTGATCCGGAACATTCCGTCCACGTCCTCGGGGCGCGCGACGCCCTCGGCGACGACCGCCAGCGATTCCCGTTTGATGGCCGCCCAAATGCGGTTGAAGATGAATCCCACGCTTTCCTTGCGCGCCTCGAACGGGTGGATGTCGAACTCGGGAAGCACCGCCAGCAAGGTGTCCAGCAAGCCGCGGTCGGTCTCGCCATCGGACATGAGATCGACGGCCGGGGAGCCGGGCGGCATGTAGAAGTGCATATTGCACAGGCGCGTCTTGTCCTTCACCTTCTCGATCATCGTCCGCGATGGGTAGGACGACGAGTTGGTGGCGAAGATCGTGTCCGCGGGAGCCGCCTCGTCGATCTGACCCCACAGCGAGATTTTGATGTCCAGCCGCTCTGGCACCGCTTCGACGGCGAGCCAGGCATCGTCGAGAGCCTCGCCCACCGATGTCGCCGCCTCCGCGCGGCCGACGTCGCCGTGGCCACGCTCGGCCACCACACCGGGCAAGGTTTGCGCCACATAGTCGATGGCCGCGGCGACCTGCTCGGCGCTCGGGTCGTAGATCCGCACCTTCCCGCCCCGGGAGGCGAACATCAGCGCAATGCGCCGCCCCAGTGTTCCCGCGCCGAACACCGCCACCGGGCGGTCGCGGATGTCCTCGAAGTCATGCGTGTACGCCATGGCGTTCCGGCCTCTCGTTCCTTGTTCAGTCTTTGATTCCGGCGATCCCGGAAACCGGTTCGCCCAGATCGGCGAGGACGCGCGTGCCGCCGCCCTGTCCTTCCGGTAGCGCCACGGCGGAGATCCGCCCGCCGAGATCGGACACGTAGACGAGTCCGGCCTCGTCGTCCACTGCCAGGCCGATCGCCTCGTGGAAGCCGTCGGCGAGAATCTCCGGCGCCGTGCCCCGCCCGCCGGAGTTCGGGATGGGCGCGCGATTGAGTGTGTTCCCGTCCGGCGGGGCACCTCGGTCGGTCCAGTAGAGCCAATCGCCGCGGATCTCCAGATCGATCGGCTCCGGGAGGTTCTCCCACAACACCTCGACGTCCTGGCGATCCGCCGCGGTGGCTCCGGCCGGTATTTTCAGGCCTGCGCGGAAAATCCGGCCCTGCCCGCCCTTCGCCGGCCCCTTCTGCGTCCAGTACAGATAACCCGCGGTGGGGTCGACCGCGACGCCGACACACTCCTGCCGCCCGGTGGAATCGGGGCTGTTCACCACGAGGTCGGTCAGCCCGGTCCCGTCCACGCGCACGCGGCTGACGCGGCAGCCTTCGCGGTCCGCCCAGTACAAGGTCGTGGCGCCGTCGGACACGACCTGTTTGCCCGTGACGATGGAACCGGCCGGAACGACGTCGCGCGTATGGCCGCCATCGAGACTCACCATGTGCAGCCCCCCATCACGCCGCGAATAGTCCAGACTCCGTTCTCCCGTCATTCCGGGTATCCGAGCGGGAATTCCCATCGTGGTCCAATAAACGGCGCCATTCCGCACCACGACACCGTCGGGAAACGCTCCGGCGTGCTCGTGGAGAGTCGTCACGCGACCGTCCGGGACACCGACCCGATGGATCGACCCCGACCTCATCCCCAGCGCGACCAACCCTCCGAACACCGCGAGCACCTCCCGTGATGGCGTGTTGCCGGGCAAGGACAACACACATCGGCGGAGTCCGCTCGTCGTCGTTCACCCGGACGACAGCGGCGAACCAGCGAGACGAACGGCCCACCTCCAGGCTCTTCCCACGAACGCGGATCGTGCCGAATCCCCCATTCGGGCGGCCGCTGGTCCTCACCCAGCCATGCTGGACTCGAACTCACAAATACGCGACAAAAGGGCCCTCCCCGGCAAGAAGCCGAGGAGGGCCCCGCTACAACCGACCGTCAGACCCCGGCCACCTGCTGAATCCACGGCCGGTACCGCGTGATGTTCGTGTAGGCCGTAGTCGTCTGCCGGTCGCTCGTCGACGCGACGCCGACCTGACGGCCGGAGGCGAACATCGGGCCGCCCGAGTCCCCGCCGGCGGTGATGCCGTCGCCGCGGCGCGCGCACACCGCGACGCCGCCGTTGTAGTCACGGCACGAGACCGACGTGACCGAGACGTTGGCGACCTTCAGGTAGCGCGACTGGCAGTTGATCTCCGAGCCGCACTGGCTGGTCGCGCCCCAGCCGTAGACCTGGACGGTCTGGCCGACGGAGACGCTGGCGGTGGTGCCCAGCGGCGAGTACGTCGCGGTCACCGGGGCGGTGAGACGCACGATCGCGAGGTCCGCGCTCGCGTGCCGCGTGACGGTGGAGCCGGTGGCCATGGTGCCGCCGCTCTGCTGGTCGAGGCTGCCGATCCGGAAGGTGAACGTGCCACCACTGGCCACGCAGTGCTTCGCGGTCAGGATGTACTGCGGCGCGATGATCGTCGAGGTACAGGTTTGCCGGCCGTTGGCGAAGAGCCTGGCCGCCCACGGGCCGCTCGACGCGTTCTGGCCGCCGATGATCATCGGCTGGACGCCGGACGACGGTTCGGCGGCGGACGCCACGGGGGCGGTGACGCCGAGCAGTGCCGCGAAGGCGGTGCCGGCGATCAGTGCGAAGGAGCGCAGTCGCATGGTTCCGACTCATTTCTGCGGCCGGGATTCAGCCGCGCGATGGGGACGGGTGTGCTGATTCTGGGACGCGGCAAGAGAAATCGGACACCGACGAAAGTCGTGCAGTGGATACCTATCTCTTCGCCGCGACCACCGCTAAGTGCCCCTCTAGGTACTGGAACCACCCACGGGTTACGACGCCCGGCGTCCGTCCACTTGGGACAGATGGCGGCATAACCCCAAGGACATAACCTGACGCCGGGGCTTCCCGAAAGCCGGGTCCGACGCCAGAATCGCCATCATGACCGCAGCACAGTGGACCCCGACCTACGGCGACCCCTTCGAGCCGGTGCCCTACCGTCCGGCGCGTATGCCCACGGAAGAATCGCTGGCCACCGCCGCCGATCTGCGCCGCCGCATGGACAGCCGCCGCACCGTGCGGATGTTCTCGACCGACCCGGTGCCCGAGCAGGTGCTGGTCGACGCCATCGCGGTGGCCTCGACCGCGCCCAGCGGCGCGCATCAGCAGCCCTGGACGTTCGTGCTCATCAAGGACGCCGCGACCAAACAGCGGATCCGCGAAGCCGCCGAAGAGGAGGAACGCGTTTCGTACGAAGGCAGGCTCGGCGAGGAGTGGCTGTCCGCCTTGCGCCCCTTGGGTACCGACGCCGTGAAGACCCACCTCACCGACGCCCCGTACCTCATCGTGGTCTTCCAGCAGCGCTACTTCCTCGACGAGGACGGCACCAAACACAAGCACTACTACGTCGACGAGTCGGTGGGCATCGCGGTCGGCATGCTGATCACGGCGTTGCACCTGTCCGGACTCGCCGCGTTGACGCATACGCCATCGCCCATGCGGTTCCTCGGCGAACTGCTCGAGCGGCCACAGAACGAGAAGGCGTTCGCCGTTATCCCGGTCGGTTACCCGGCGGACGACTGCGTGGTGCCGAACCTGGTGCGCAAGTCGATCGACCAGGTACTGATCCGCCGTTGAGCGCGAGCGCGACCCGGGTGCGCGCGCACCCGGGTTGCGCGAAGCGGCCATAAACAAACAGCCAAACTGCGCAATAGTGCAGTTTACTGCGCACTTTGGCGCATCTCTTGACATATCCGGCGGCGATTGGACAAGGTCTGGGCACCGAAGGCGACACGAAGGAGTGTTCTTCATGGCCGACCTGCCCTCTGTCTCCCGGCGGACACTGTTCGGCGGCGCGCTAGCCGCCGGGGCGCTCGCCGCGATGCCGGCGAGCGCCACCGCAGCGGAAGAAGCCGCGAGCTCGCCCCGCCGTCCTGGTCAGCGCAGCATGATCGGCGTCCCGTTCGAGCGGCACCAGACCGTCCGGGTCGGGATGATCGGTCTCGGCAACCGCGGGATGTCCATGATCGGCGGCTGGAGCGCCGTTCCGGGCTCCGTGGTCACCGCGGTCTGCGACATCCGCGCCGAGCGCGCGAAGGCCGCCGCGGACAAGCTCGCCGCCGACGGGCGTCCGCGTCCGGCCGAGTACGGCGGATCCGCCGACGCCTACCAGAAAATGCTCGCGCGCGACGACATCGATCTCGTCTACATCGCCACGCCCTGGGAGTTCCACTACCCGCAGGGCAAGGCCGCGCTGCTGTCCGGCAAGCACGTCGGCGTCGAACTGCCGATCGCCACCGAGCTCGACCAGCTGTGGGACCTCGTCGACACCAGCGAGCGGACCCGCAAACACCTGTTCCTGGCCGAGAACTGCAGTTACGGCCGCAACGAGCTGGCCATCCTCAAGATGGCGCACGAAGGACTCTTCGGCGAGGTCACCAACGGGCACGGCGGCTACCTGCACGACCTGCGCGAGCTGCTGTTCTCCGACACGTACTACACCGACGCGTGGCGCCGGAAATGGCACACCCGCAGCACCGCGAGCTTCTACCCGATGCACGGGCTCGCGCCGATCGCCGCCTGCATGGACGTCAACCGCGGCGACCGGTTCGCCACCCTGCGCGCCACGGCGACCGAGCCGAAGGGGCTCGCCGACTACCGGGAACGCCACATGCCGGCTGGCCACCCGTCGTGGAAAGAGACCTATGTCAACGGCGACCTGGTGACCTGCCTGATCGAGACCGAGCAGGGCCGGATCATCCGCGCCGAGCACGACGTCAGCTCGCCACGGCCGTACAGCCGCATCAACAGCCTCGCCGGCAGCCGCGGCATCGTGGAGGACTACCCCGCCCGGATCTACCTCGAGCCCGACCACAGCGGGCACGCGTGGAAGGACTTCGGACCGTACCGCGACCGCCACGACCACTGGCTGTGGAAGAAGCTCAAGGACGACCCGAACCTCGGCGGGCACGGCGGCATGGACTACGTGCTGCAGTGGCGGATCGTGCAGCAGATGCGCGCCGGGCTGGTGCCGGACATCGACGTCTACGACTCGGCGGCCTGGTGCTCCCCCGTGCCGTTGAGCGTGGTCTCCCTGGCTCGCGGCGGGAAACCGGTGGCGATGCCGGACTTCACGCGTGGCGACTGGACGAAGTCCCGGGCAGGGCTGGACTCGCAGCCTTCGGAGATGCCGGGCTAAGGCATTCCTCGCAGGTAGGCCGCCAGCGGCCGGGCGAACTGGTCGACACTGGCCGGGGTGCCCGCCTCGACACCGTCGAGGGAGCGCGCACCGGCGAACCGGTCGAACAGCAGGCCTTCGATCAGGCTGATGAGGTCCGCGCTCGCCGTGCCGGGATCGGACGCGCCGAGGGCTTCGCACAACCGCGTCGCGTGCTCGCGGGAGAACAGGGCACGCGCGAGGAGTTCGTGGAGCTCGGGGAAGCCGGAAAGTTCGATCGCCAGCGCGTAGCGGGCGGTGACGTGATGGCGGCGGCTCAGCAGAAGATCGTCGAGCCAGGCCGCCATCGCGTTCGCCGCGGCGACAGGGCCCGCGACGGCGGCGTGCGCCAGGCCGGTCAGCTGGAAGCGGTGTGCCGACGTGTCCGCGATACGCCGGACCACCGCTTCCAGCAAGGCCTGACGCGTACGGAAGTAGTACGACGTCGAGCCGCGCGGCAGCTCCAGCCGGGTATCGACGGCGCTGTGCGTCAGACCGCGGATCCCTTGTGAGGCGAGGATTTCCGTCGCGGCCTCGGCGATGAGTGTCCGCCGGTCAGTCGACTCCACAATGGACCTTTCCATCGGACAGCGCGGTGAGCCTGCTCCGGATCCGGTCCAGGTCCGGGACTTCCGGCGGGTCGCGGAAGAGATCGTCCAGCGACGTCCGCGCGTAGACGGCCAGTTCCACGCCCGCGTCGACGAGGATGTCGATGAGGACGCGGAACCGCATCGTGGCGTCGGCGCCCGCCGTCCGCAGCGGCGGCACGCCGGTGATGGTCAACCGGCGGTGGCGCGCGGCCAGGTCGAGGTAGTCCCCGATCGACATCTCAGTGGTCGCACAGAGCCGATCGAAACCGAACGTGACACCGGCCGCCGACTCCGGGAAGTCGCCGACGACGAATCGGCCCGACCTGGTTCCCGGGAGGCGGTAGTCGTTCGTGCCGTCGAGGCGCACCACGTCGACGTGTGCTCGAAGCGCAGTCACGACGGCCTCGATCTTGTCGTGGAAGAGCGGATCCGGCAGCAATCCCTCCGGCGGGTAGTTCGACGTCGCGACCAGCATGATCTTGCGGTCGAACACCGCCTTCAGCAGCCGCTGCAGAAGCATGGCGTCACCGATGTCGTGCAGATGGAACTCGTCGACGCACAGCAGCGAGAGCCGGTCCAGCACGGCGGCGACGGCCCGGTCGATCCCGCCGAGGTCGTGCGCGGTGGACTGCAGACGCGCGAGCAGAGGGTGCAGATGCCATCGGCTCTTGCGGCCGGGCGCGGCGGCGTGGAAGGCGTCGAGCAGCATCGTCTTCCCCCGCCCCACCGGACCCCACAGGTAGACACCTCGCCGCCTTCGCGGCACCTCCTCCAGGAGGGCCGCGACGGCGACCTGACCGGAGTCCAACTCTATGCCCATAGAGCCAGCCTCTAGAGAAATAGAGGGGCGGGCAAGCGAAGGTGATCGAGAGGACAGTCAGCCGTCGGCCGCATAGCGAGGGACGACGCGGTAGACCCGGAGATCCTTCGGGGTCCCCTTCGCCCGGAAACTCCGGCGCTGACGGGTGATCACCGCACCGGGATCCAGTTCGTCGACGACACTTCCGCTGGCCAGGACCTCGTCACCGTCGGCGGCGGCCATGATCCGGGCGGCGATGTTCACGTCGACGCCGAGATAGTCGTCACCGACCCGCTGCGGATTCCCGCGATGCAGCCCCGCGCGCAAATGGGGCAGGTAGCCGTCGGCCTTGATCACGCCCACGGCGGAGCACGTCTCGTAGGCGGCGTTCACCGCCTCACCCGGGTCGGCGAACACGGCCATCACCCCGTCGCCGAGCCCCTTGACGACGCTGCCGCGGTGTCCGGTGACGATCGATTCGGTCACCTTGGAGACCTCCCGCAGCAGCTCCAGCACGCGGTCGTCACCGGCCTCCAGGGCCCAGGTCGAGAAGCCGACGAGGTCGGTGAACAGCACGGTGATCCCGTCGGTGGACCGCGACGGGGCGCCGGAGCGACGGACGGCCTGCCACGCCTGGACCGCGGCCAGCCCCAGCTCGCGGGTGGCGCTGGGGCGGTCCGCGCCCGCTTCGGCGAGCAGGCGGGCGAGCCGGTCGGACGAGCGGCCCGTCGACGGCGCCGGCGGCTCGCCGTCCCCGGGGACGAGCCCGCGGAGGAACCGCGCGCCGCGCACCAGCTCACCGCGCTGGTCCGTCGCGCGCAGGAACCTGCGTGTCCGGAGGTGCCACGGCTCAGGTCGTTCGGTCACGATCAAGACGATAGCCGTTCGCCGCGCGGACGGAGCACCTGTCACCGGGGTGACAAGAATACGGACGGCATTTCCCCTTTCCGCCTTCGCATGACAATTCGAGAACTCGCCATTCCACATACGCGTGACAAGATCGAAGCATAAAGAAAACGCGAGAGATCTTTCCCTTTCCTCGTTGGTGACTTTCCACCTACATTCGGTTTCGAGCCCATTCAACGACGAAAGGACCAGACATGACGGAAACCCTCGTACGGAAGGGTGTCCGGCGATTCCGCGCGGCCGGGATCGCGGCCGTGGTCGCCGGAACCGTAATGCTCACCGCGGCGGGAACCGCGGCCGCCGTCGAAAAGAATCTCACGTACAAGGGCGGCTTCCCCATGATCGGCGACCAGCAGGTGGCCGTGGTGGTGAAGGCGGAAATCCCGGCGGCGGCGAAGGCGGGCGAGCCGATTTCGGTGCCGTTCACCCTCGACGTCGATTCCGGCCAGGCCGCCGGTGACGGGCTCCGGCTGGTCGGCGCCAAGAAGCTCTCCGGCACGATCAGCTCGAAGGTGAACGTCGCGCTCGGCGAGCAGAAGGTGTCGATCCCCATCGAGCTGCCGATCCCGGACACCGAGGTGCCCGCCGAAGGTTCGCTGAAGTTCACCGCGACGGGCAAGGTCGACTTCACCATCCCGACCGGGACGCCCGCCGGCGAGGCGACCAGCAGCGTGGACGCCGCGGCGACCTCGCACATCATCACCGACAGCTCGCTCGGCGAGTTCGACGTCAACCTCACCCTCGACCCGCCCGACCAGGACGCCGTCCTGGGCAAGACGACTGTCAGCTGACCGCCCGTCTTCCCCCGGCTCGGCGAGCCGGGGGAAGACGCGTCTTGACCTCCAGCGCGCTGGAGGTCGCAAGCTGTCGATCATGTGGATTTGCGACAGGTGCGGTATCGAACACCCGGCCACCCCCGAACCGCCTCGCTGCGTCCTCGACCGCGGCGAGGTCGGCATCGAGGAAGCCGGCGACCTCGGCGCGCACACCGGACGCTGGTGGACGCACGAGGAACTGATCTCGGCGCCGCACAAGACCTTGCACCGGGATCACGGCCGCGGCCTGCACAGCGTCAAACGGGACCCGCATTTCGCGATCGGGCACTGGTCGTTCATCGCGACGACCCCGGCGGGCACCCTGCTCTGGGATCCGCCGTCCTGGTTGGACACCGAGGTGCTCGACGTCGTACGTGGTCTCGGCGACGTCGCCGTGATCGCCACCAGCCATCCGCACATGTTCGGCGCCCAGCTCGGCTGGAGCCGCGCGCTGGGCGGGGTCCCGGTGCTGGTCAACGAACGCAATCGCGAATGGCTGCCCGCGCCCGATCCGGCGTTCGAGTTCTGGGACGAGCACGTGGAACCCTTGCCCGGCCTCGACCTCGTCCGGCTCGGCGGGCATATGCGCGGCAGCGCCGTGGCCAGGACACCGGACGGCAGCATCCTGGCCGGCGACACGATCTCGGGCGGGCTCGCGCCGGGCTGGGTGTCGTTCCAGCGCAACTTCCCCAAGCACATCCCGTTGTCGGCGGCCGTGGTGCGCCGCGTCGTCGACCGGCTCGACGACTTCACCTACGACCGGCTCTACACCCTCGGCGGCGACACGATCGATCGCGACGCCCGCGCCGTCGTGCGCCGAAGCGCCGAGACCCACATCCGGTGGGTCCGCGGCGACTTCGACCACCTCACTTGATCGCGTTCTTTTCCTTGTGGCGGAAGGTCAACGCGATGGCGCCCGCCATCGCCATGAAGAACGCGACGGCCCACATCCCGGCGCGGAAGCTCCCGGTCAACCCCTGCAACCAGCCGGTGAGGTACGGGCCCACGAAGCCCGACAGGTTACCGAAGGAGTTGATCAGGCCGATCCCGGCGGCGGCGCCGACTCCGCTCAGGAAGGCGTTGGGCAGCTGCCAGAACACCGGGATCGCGGTGAACACGCCGACCGCGCAGACGGTCACCGCGATCATCACCCACAGCGGCGAGCCGAGATACAGCGCGACGGCGATCGCGACCGCGCCGACGAACGCGGAGACGGCGACGTGCCCGGCCCGTTCGCCGGTACGGTCCGAATGGCGTGCCCACAACACCATGGCGACGGCGGCCACCGCGTACGGGATCGCCGTGATGAGCCCGATCTCCACGATGCTGTAGTCGGTCTGGAACTGCTGCTGGAAGCCCTTGATCACCTGCGGCAGGAAGAACGCGAGGACATAGAGGCCGAAGATGATCCCGAAGTAGACGGCGGCCAGCGCGAGCACGCGCGGATCGGTCAGCGCCGATCGGGTGCTCACCTCCTTGCCGACCTCACGGGTGTCTTCCGTGTCGATGGCCGACTGCAACGCCGTGCGCTCGTCCGGGGTCAGCCACTTCGCGTTCTTCGGTTTGCTCGGCAGCAGGAAGAACACCGCCACACCGAGCAGGATCGAAGGCACCCCTTCGGCGAAGAACATGAAGCGCCAGCCGGCGTCGAAGCCGAGGAGACCGTCGCCGTTCTTGATGAGCAGGGAGGAGACCGGGCTGCCGATGACCGACGACAGCGGGACCGCCAGGAAGAACAGCGCGACGATCTTGGCCCGCACCTTCCGCGGGAACCAGTAGGTCAGGTAGAGGATGATGCCGGGGAAGAAGCCGGCCTCGGCGATGCCGAGCAGCACCCGCACGATGTAGAAGCTGACCTCGCCCTGGATGAACGCGGTGGCCGAGGCGACGATGCCCCAGGTGATCATGATCCGCGCGATCCAGACCCTGGCACCGACCTTGTGCAGGATCACGTTGCTGGGCACCTCGAAGAAGAAGTACCCGACGAAGAAGAGGCCCGCGCCCAGTCCGTAGGCCGCCGAGCTGATGCCGAGGTCGGCGTTCATGGTGAGCGCCGCGAACCCGACGTTGACCCGGTCGAGATAGTTGAGCAGATAGAGCAGCCCGAGGAACGGGACCAGCCGGATCATCGCCTTGCGGACCGCCTGCGCGGTGGACACCTCTGCCGTCTGTTCGTCCATCCGCGGGAGTGTAGAGGGCGATCAGAACGGCGGGGGCAGGAAGGCGCCGAGGTTTCCGCCCGCCGCCCGATCCGCCGGATCCGGATCGATCCGGACGGTGTCGGGGGCGAGCGGGTCGTAGGTGACCTTCACCGTCGAACCGCGGGCCGGAGCCTGCAGTGGCGAGGTGATCATCGTGGCGATGACGGTCCGCTCACCGGACTCCGTGGGGAACCGGACCTGCACGGTGAACCGCGGGTTCCCCATCACCCAGACGTTCGTGAACTCGACGCCGATCACCTGGCCGATCACCTGCACTCCGGTCTGGGCCAGCGCCTGCGCGCGGTCGTCGGCCTCGGCCTTGGTGACGAACGCCCGTCCCAGCACCATGATCATGACCAGCGCGGTCACCCCGGCCACCGCCGGGACGAGATACGGCTCGTAGTAGACGATCCAGTCGACATCGGTCCACGGTTCGGACGGCAGCCGCTTCCCCACCGCCTCGGGCGGAGTCCAGGACGGGATCGCGACGCCGGTGCCCAGCGTGACGCCGAGGGAGGCGGCCAGGCTGCTCGCCCGGAAGCCGACACCCATCCCGCGCAGCGACATCCCGCCGCCCCACAGCATCGCGAACCCGAGCGACGAGGCCACCGTGATCGAGACGCTGAAGAACAGGACGAGCGAGACCGCCGGGCCCGCGTCGGGCCCCCACGCGTCGATGCGGTTCAGCGACATCAACCTGAAGCCGTCCAGCAGCCCGAGTGCGCCCGACCAGCCCGCGGCCGCCCAGGCGAGCGTCGTGGGCACGCCGAGCAGCCAGAGACGCAGGCCCGGGCGGGATGCCTGCCGGGAGTCTTCCGGCAGGCCGAACTCAAAGGTCCCGAACATCGCCCCCGCCTACGCGATCGGGCCGAACACGGCGACCTTGCCAGGGTCGGCCGGGTCGACGCGGGCTTCGTGGCGGGTGCCGGGCGCGTACTGCTGGATCGTCGCCAGCGGCGTGATCAGCTGAGTCACCGTGCGGTAAGTGGTGCCGTCGGCGCGGGTGACCTCGAGCGTCGCGGTGTACTGCGCCTGTCCGGCGATCTTCCGGCCGGTCGGCTCCAGCTCGCGGATCACCAGGGTGGCCGGCTCACAGGTGTCGTAAAGCCTGCGCAGTTCGGTGCCGTAGGCCTGCAGTTCCTGCTGCTGGCGCAACTGCTCGTCCATCGGCAGCGCCATGAACGCCGCCATGTCCGGGTCGGCGTTGAGGCTCCGGAACGCCTGCGCGGCCAGCTGCGGAGTGGGCAGCTGCGGGGTGATGTCGTGGCCCTGCGCGGCGGCGGCCTGCCGGAACTGCTCCGCGTGGCGCTGGAAGTCCTGCTCGCCCCGCGCCATGCCCTGCTGCGTCGCGTCGTTGATCTTGTCGCGGATCTTCTTGAACATCGGGTGCCGCCTTTCGCCGTGTCGTCGGTACTGGACACAGCTTCGGCGGCCCGTCCCGCTACCGAACCCAGGTTTTCCCGTCGTCGGTCGCGTCGAGGCAGGTCAGGGGCGCCCAGAAGACCGGCGAGACCGCCGGCTCGGGCTTCTCGCGCCAGCGAGCGAGCCGGGAACGCTGCCAGTCGCACAGCTCGGTGACCGGATCCTCACCGGCGAGCGCGGTGTCGACGGCGATGACCAGTTCGGACATCGGATCCGAACCGGGCACGGCGGCCGAGGTCGGCAGCGCCCAGACCGTGGCGGCGACCAGGCCCGCTCCGGCCGCGACGGCGGCGAGCAGCACACCGAAGGGTTCGGCGAGGCCGAAATCGCTCGCGCTGGCACAGCCGATGAGCGCCACCCGCGCGGGCATGGTGTCCATTCCGGACAGTGCGAGGTCGGCGGCGGTGAACGGCCGGTGCGCTCCGATCGGCGCGGCCGTGCCCGGAAGATCGGCCGGACAGGACAGATGCAGCGCGGTCTGCGCGCCGTACTCGTCGCGGACGCGGCTCACGTGTCCGACGTACACCAGCCGCGAACAGGGTCCCGCCACCAGTTCGGCGAGCAGACGGCGATCGGTGTCGGTGCGGCGGACCAGCTCGAGCCCGTGTGCGGCGGCGGGAAGGACCGGGCCTTCGGCGAGCCGCGTGTCGAGGTGGCGGATCAGCGGCGACGTCGCGTCCTGCTTGCCGAGCACCGAACCCAGCTCGCCGAACGCGCTCTGGCCGGGGATCCGCGGGTCGAGCAGGTAGACCGGCGGGCCGCCGGCCGGGGACGGGCGGCGTGGGATCGCGGCCGGGGCGAGCAGCGAGACGTCGGCGACGTCGAGGACGCGCTCGTCGCCGTCGAAACAGCCGCCGATCTCGTCGATCTCGAGCACGTGATCGGCCCGCCGATCGGGCAGCGCCAGCATTCCCCACGGGACGCCGGCGAGGCTCGGTGAGGGCTGGATCCGCAGGAGCGGGCGGCGTCCCCCGGCGGCGGCACGCCGGAGCCGTTCGACCAGATCCGCGGGCAGGAGGTTGAGCGCGAGGACGCGGGCCAGGCGTTGTTCCCCGGCGAAGCTCCCGAACGCGTCTTCGCTCAGTGAGCGCCGGACCGCGTCGGCCACGCTCTCGCCTTCGTGCGGTGTGGGTGACGCGGCGTCCAGACACTGGCGAGCGGTCGCGACCAAGGTGAAATCGATCGGATGCGTGTGGACGGTGTCGAGATCCTCCGTCGTCCGCCAAGTGAGGAAGGTGTGCCCGGCGTCGGCGAAGCGCAGGAGGAAGGTCTCGCGTCCGGACTTGGCGGCAGGCCAGGTTTCGACGGTTTCGGCGGCCGGACGGGGCAGCTGATACCGCTCGGCGGCGAGGCGGAGCCACGGGTCCAGCTCCATGGGCGACGAAGGCGACCAGCGCAGCGCGGGCGGCGGGGCGAGCCGCAGTGGAAGCGACGACGTGACGGAACCCAATGCCGCCAACGGAAGTCCCTCGGTGGCCGGGTGCATTTCGAGGGTGGGCGGCGCACCGGTCAGGTCCAGCGAACGCCCTTCCGCACCCGTGTACGCGCCGACGGCACAAGTGCGCTCGATCAGTTCGGCCGCCAGCCTCGGCTCCTGAAGCCTGGCCAGTAGCGCCATCAGCAGTTCCATCGCCGGGCCGGCGACGTCGCGGGCCCAGGCCGTGCGTGCCTGCGGCGCGGTGAACTCGAACCGGTACTCCGCCGCCGCGAGGGTCAGCGGGAGCAGCACATCCAGCACCGAACGCAGGTCCTCGCCGTGGGCGAAGCCGACCGTGGCCGCCACGAAATCCGTGTGCAGGCGGTCCGACCAGTCCCCCGACGTCCGCGCCGACTCCCGGGCGCGGGTGACGTGCTCCCCCGCCATCGCCCAGTCGCCTTCGGCCATGGCGCAGCGGGCCAGCGCCACGGCGAGCCGCCGCAGGCCCGGAACGTCGGCGTTGGCCGTCCAGATCTTTCCCGCGTGCTCGAACTGGTCTCTGGCCTGCACGACATCACCCGTGTACAGCAGCAGCGTGCCCAGCGCGTGGCTCGCCTCCGCGACATCGCCGGTCAGGCCGGCGGCCGCCAGTTCGTCGCGGGCGGCGACGATCGCGGCGACCGCTCCGGGGAAGTCGCCCCCGAAGGCCCGGTCGGCCGCGAGCTCGATACTCGCCCTGGCGGCCAAAGGCCGGCCCTCGTGCTGGGCGCTCAACCGCAGCAGATCCGCACGCGCGTCGGCGTCTTCGCCACCCGCCTGGCGGACGCGGGCG
This sequence comes from Amycolatopsis sp. NPDC102389, assembly GCF_044765885.1. Taxonomy (NCBI): domain Bacteria; kingdom Bacillati; phylum Actinomycetota; class Actinomycetes; order Pseudonocardiales; family Pseudonocardiaceae; genus Amycolatopsis; species Amycolatopsis sp. NPDC102389. Next base: position 177,060 of record NZ_JBIWKX010000005.1, on the reverse strand, counting down.
CGTTCAGCTCGCGCCATCGCCCGCAGAGTCGCCACCTGCTCGCGGACCTCGTCGATTTCCGCGATCGCGTCCAGCGCCGTCAGGATCTCCTCGAGCGCGGCCCGCGCGCCCGCCATGTCCCCGGCGGCGATCTGGACACGCACGTCGAAGATCCGCAGTTCCAGCTCGTCCGCGCCGTGCACGTCGAGCAGCTCGGGCGGGTACTGGCCCGGGCCCTCTTGTTTGCGCAGCGCCGCCCGGCGGCGTTGCCCGGCGATCAGCTCACGCGCCTTGACGACGTCGCCTTCCTCCGTGCTCAAGGAGATGAGCACGCGCTCGGCGACCTCGCGGGAGCCCTCGATCATCCGGATTTCGGCGTACTGTCCGAAGTGGACGATGGCGGCGGTGCTCACCTTGAAGGCGTGGAGCACCGCCTCGGCGCATTGTCTCGCGTTGCGCAGGTCGCCCGCGGAATAGCAGACGGTGGCCAGATCGCTGACGGCGGCGAGGTCCAGATCCGTCCGGTCCAGTCGCTGCGCGATCTCCCGCATCTTGCCGTACATCCGGTGCGCGCCGGCGACGTCCCGGGCGGCGGCGAGACGTTTGGCCTTGTCCTGGAGTTTGGCCGCGTCGATGAGCAGCCGCTGGTACTGACGTGCGGACAGCGAGCACGCCGGCACTTCGCCGTACGATGCCGGATCGAGGCCGAAATGCCTTGCGACACAACGACAGTTGTAGCCGTGCGAGGTGGCCGGCCCCAGTTCTGGCGGAAGCGGACGGTCCGGGGAGTTCTGGGGCGGTGGCATACCGACGAGCACGTCAGAACTCCTCATCGGCGGAAGCGGCCGCCGCCCGTTCGGCCAGCGTCCTGGCTTCCGGACGGCGTGCCCGCACGAGCGCGACCACTTCCGCCCGGTCTTCCGCCGTGGTCCCGGCGACACCCTCGTCCGCCACGCCGACGACGAGCGCGATCTGTCCACTATGGACCCCGGCGGCCAGCCTGGTCGCGGACTCGTCCAAGTCGGCCGTGCCGGTGAACCGTCCGGCACCCAGCTCCAGCGGCACCTCCGCGAACGGCTCGCCCTCGTGGCTCGCGAACGCGGTGATGGCCGCGTCGGCGAACGCGCCCGTGACGACGACTTCGAGCCGGGTGGCGGCCGCGGCGGCGACGATCCGCCAGCTCACCGTGTCCTCCCCTGCGTCCAGGATCCCTGGCGGCACCCGCGCCCAGTCGACGCTCGCGCGTCCACTCGCCAGTACGCCTTCGCCGGGTGCGACCGGATCGAGGCCCGCGGCCAGCACGTATGCGTTTTGGCTTGGCAGCGGTGTTTCCAACCGTGCCGACACCTCCGCCGCGGCTTCGGCACGCACGACGTCGTCCTGCTCGTCGAACCACGCGGCAAGACGAGCGCACAGTCCCCGTACGTCTTCGGCGACCGGCCGCGCGGCCGCCACGAGGGCGTCGTCCGCGACCGCCGCGTCGAACAGCTCGGCCGGGGACGCCTCGAAACCGTCGAGAAGTCCTTCGGCAAGGTCCTCCACCTCGGCTGTCGCGACCGCCGTTTCGAGGTCCAGCAACGCCGGGTCCAGCGACGGGACTCCCAGCGACGGCCCGGCGGGCCACCAACGCCGGAGCCACAGCAGCAACGCGAGCCTGCCGAGTTCCGGCCGGGCAGGGAGATCCGCCTGCCCCTGGTCGAGCGCGACGAGGCTCGCCTCCTCGCCCACGAAACGGGTCAGCCAGGGTTCGGCGACGCCGGCGTCACTGAGCTCGACGCGCATCGTGGTCGTCCGGCCCGCGAGGAGATCGGCCAGGGCGAAGCGGATGAGGGCACCGTCGGCCGCGACGACGGGGGTGTGCACCGGATGCGTCACGACACGGCCTCCAGATCCGGCAGGCGGGCCACGAGTGCGCGGCGCACCTTCGTCCGCAGATCCAGCGACGTCGAGCGGACCACGCCGGTGACGAGGTCGCGGACGTCGGAGGCGTCGGCAGGCAGATCACCGCGGACGTCGAAACCGTGCAGCCGGACCCAAAGCCTGCCGAGGAAGTGCTTGGCGAACTCGCGAAGATCGCGCAGGAGCTCGGCGTCGGGCCGCGGGGTGAGCGGCGTGGCCCCGGCCAGGGCACGGCGGGCGTGCAGGACGTAACCCTCCCGCGCCACTTGCGCGTTGAGCCGCCGTGCGAATTCGGGGACTCCGGCGGGCGCCGCGCCGTCGAGCGGCCGCAGCGCGGGCGCGAGGACGACACCCAGCGCGAAGCAAGCGGCCAGTGCGGGCAGGCCGAGCCCGAATCCGGCGGCGACCCGGGTGAGTTCGTCGTCGACGAGGTCCTCGACGGGAGGCCGCTCGTCCGGGGGAAGACGGCGCAAGGTCGCGCGCACCCGCCGTTCGACACTGCGGTCGAGGAGTTCGGTGCCGGTCTCGTCGCGCCGCGTCAAGGGCGGGACGGCGGTGCGATCCCCGCGCTGCAGTCCGAGATCCGGTACGGGCAGCCCGGAAATCCCTTGGACGGCACCGCGCAGAGCGCGGGCCCCGCCCGGCTGTCGCAGTCCGAGCCCGAGAGCGTGCCCGGTGGGCGAATCGGCGAGAGCACGCCAAGCGGTGTCGGAAAGGTCGTCGACGAACGCCCGGAGCGCGGCGATGTCCTGCGGTACGGCGGATTCGGCGTGCCAACGGCGCCGCAGCTCCGCGGTCAGCCGCGCTTCGTGCCGCGGATCCGCGAGATACGCGGTGAGCTGATCGACGCCCGCCGTGCCGCCCTCGCCGTGCAGATCCCGCAACGCCGCCGCGGCCGTCTCCGCCGCGTCCGGCCCCGGCGAGCCGAAACCCGTCGCCAGCTCGTAGGCCAGCGGGAAACAGACGTCCTGGACATTGCCCGCCGTGATACGCAGGGCACGGCGCTGACGTTTGAGATGGACGAACCACGCGGCCGTCGCACGCAACCGGTCCGCGTCGGCCAGCAGGAGTTCCGTCACTTCCGCCGCCGTGACCGCGTCCAGCACCGGACGACCGAGCCGGGGACGCGCCGCCGTGCGGATCACCAGCGGGTCGATGATCTTCTTGATCGTCCGGGTCAGCGGCCCGCCGTCGGCCGACGACAGGACCTCGACGCCGTCGATGCGTTCCCAGGCTTGAGCAAGGACGGCCGACCTAAGCTCGCCCGATCCCGTCGTCACTCGCCCTCCCCCGCTCTGGCCGCAACTCTATCCGAGCCAGACGGGTTCCCCTTCGATCGTCGTCGCCGAGCGCACCCGGCATCCCATGGCGTCGGCGGCGGCGAGAATCACCGCGCGCGCGTCTCCGCCGTCTTCCGGCGGGAACGCGATCCGGATCTGGTGCCCGTAGCACTCTTCATAGGTCAGCAGCCAATCTCGGCCGATGGCCTTGAAATGATGCTGCCGGTTGCCTTCCCCGTCGTCGTACGAACCGCGGTCCACGGTAGGGCTCAGGGCGTCGCGAAGGGTCCTCAGGCGTTGCTCGTAGGGCGAATCGCCGTCGGAAAGCCGGACGTACACATGGGATCTGTCGCGGTGGGGCTCGAACCACGGCTCCGGCGGCGGTGGGCCGAGCAACGGGCTGTCGAGCCGTCCTTCGAGGTAGGCGAAGAGGAAAGACACCGCGCTCAGGGAATAACGATCGGCGCCGGCCCGTGGATTCCAGGCCACGGTCGTCCAGCCGTCGGGTTCGCCTTCGGTGACCCAGCACAGGGAGTCCCCGTTGCCGGTCCGAGCCCACTCCAGCACGCCCCCAGGCTCGGGCCACAGCGCGAACGGCACCGCTTCCGGCCAGTCGTCGCGAAACGGCCCTGCCATCCCGAGGAGATCACGCGCGGCCGTGGCCAGCTCGCCGGGGCTCAGCAAGGAGATGTCGTCGAAGCGTCCCGCCCCATAACGCGCCGCGAGTGCTTTGAATTCGCTTGGCAGCGTGAGGCCGAGTTCCGCCTCGGCCTCTTGCCAATCGCCGCCGGGAGCGACGGGCTCCGCCGGCGGTGGCACCAGCCGGATCAGATCATGAAGCTTCCCCATACCGCGACTCTAGCCGTCGGCCCGGAGAGGCCGTTCAGACTAACTTTCGTCCGTTCTGTACATACTTTCGTTGACTTCGACCGAAAGTCCTCTTAGGTTCAGCGTCGTCACAGAGGTGCTCCGCCGCCGACCCGAGGAGCAACGATGCTTCCGTCCGTCCGCAAGCGCTTCACCCGGTCCATCGTCGCCTCGTTGGCGCTGGTCACGGCACTGTCCGGGCTGACGACAGCCCCGGCCGAAGCGGCCATCCCACCCCAGCAGCCCGGTGTCACGCTCCGCACGTACGACCTCCAGCGCGACCTCACCAAGCTCTGCGCGATCAAATCCGGCCAGACACCCAACGTCGACAAGCTGATGCCGACGATCAACTGGACCACCACCGCCGATTTCGGGCTCGACGAGCGGTTCGTCTCCGAGGTCATCGGGAACATCAACATCACCACCGCGGGGCAGTACGAATTCCGGCTCACCAGCGACGACGGCTCCCGGCTCCGGATCGACGGCCAGACGGTGATCAACCACGACGGCCTGCACGGGGCGACGCCGGCGACCGGATCGGCGCAGTTGAGCACCGGGTACCACGCCCTGCGGATCGACCATTTCGACAACACCAACGATCAGCAGGTCACCCTCGAATGGCGGCCGCCGGGCGCGGCGGACTTCGCGCTCGTGCCGAATTCGGTGCTCAGCACCGACGCCGACGTCGTGCGGGTGACCGCGCCGGGGCGCAAGGAATGCGAGGGCGCCACGGATTCGCCCGGTGACGGCCTGCCGCTGAACGGCGTCCACCCCGGCTTCACGCTGACGAATCTGCGTCCCGAAGGATTCCAGCCGCAGGTCACCGGCATGGACTGGCTGCCGGACGGACGGCTCGCCATCGCCACCTGGGGCGGCTCCGACAAGGTCCTCGGCGAGGTCCATCTGCTGAGCAACGTCAGCGGGAACACCGATCCGAGCAAGGTCCGGACCCAGCGCGTCGCCAGCGGGCTGAAGGAACCGATGGGTGTCAAGTACGTCGACGGGAAGCTGTACGTCTCGGAGAAGACGCGCCTCGTCGAACTGAACGACACCAACGGCGACGGCGTGACCGACGACTACCGCACGGTCGCCACCTGGCCGTTCGGCGGCAACTTCCACGAGTTCGCGTTCGGCCTGCTGTACAAGGACGGCTTCTTCTACGCCAACCTTTCCGTGTCCATCAACTACGGCGGCGCCACGACCGACCCGCAGCCCGCGCCGAACCGCGGCACCACGATCAAGGTCGAGAAGGCCACCGGCAAGGTCTCCTACATCGCCGGCGGGCTGCGTACGCCGCACGGCATCGGCTGGGGACCGGAAGGCGACGTCTTCGTCACCGACAACCAGGGCGGCTGGCTGCCGGCGAACAAGCTCGTGCGGATCAAGCAGGACCGCTTCTTCAACCACTACACCAATCCCCCGGGCCCGTTCGACGCGAAGCCGGTGACCGCGCCCGTGTTGTGGTTGCCGCACAACGAGATCGCGAACTCACCGAGCAACATGGTCATGCTGACGCAGGGCCCGTTCGCCGGACAGATGGTGTACGGCGACGTGACCTACGGCGGGCTGCAGCGAGCGTTCCTGGAGAAGGTCAACGGCGAGTACCAGGGCGCGGTCTTCCGGATGACCCAGGGCCTCGAGTCGGGCGTCAGCCGGATCAGCCTCGGCCCCGACGGCGCGATCTACACCGGCGGGATCGACGGCGGCGGCAACTGGGGCCAGCCCGGCAAACTCGCCTACGGCCTGCAGAAGGTGACGCCCAACGGCACGAACGCCTTCGACATCCGCGCGATGCGGGCCGTCGCGGGCGGATTCGAACTGGAGTACACCCAGCCGTTGTCGGCAGAGACCGCGCAGAACCTCGCGGCGAAGTACCAGGCGCAGCAGTGGCGCTACCAGCCGACTCCCGCGTACGGCGGGCCGAAGATCGACGAGCAGACCCTGTCCGTCACCTCGGCGAGCCTGTCGGCCGACCGCAAGAAGGTCACGCTGCAGGTGGCAGGGCTGAAGGCCGGGCACGTGGTCCACGTGCGGTCGCCGCGTCCGTTCGCGTCGGAATCCGGTGCGGCGCTGTGGAGCACGGAAGCCTGGTACACGCTGAATTCCCTGGTCGGTGGTCCTCCGGCGAGCACGACCTACGAGGCTGAGCGGGCCGCACTGAGCGGCGGCGCCGCGACGAACACGAACCACGCCGGCTACACGGGCACCGGATTCGTCGACGGCTACTGGAACCAGGGCGCCGCGACGACGTTCACCGTGAACGCGCCGAAGTCCGGCGCCTACGACGCCGCCTTGCGCTACTCGAACGGCCCGGATCCCGCGCCAGGGACCAAATCGGTGACCGTCTACGTCAACGGCGCCAAGGTGAAACAGGTCAGGCTCGCCAGTACCGGGAACTGGGACACCTGGAACACACAGCCTGAAACGTTGAACCTGAAAGCCGGACCGAACACGATCTCCTATCGCTACGACACCGGCGACGCGGGCAACGTCAACCTCGACAGCCTCACCCTGACCGAATCCCGGCGTGTCCAGTTGTTCAAGGGCACAGACCTCGACGCCTGGGAGAAACGCGCGGGCGGCGCCGCGACCTGGCCGGTCTCGGGCGGAGCGATGGAGTCGAACGGCGGGGACATCCGCACGAAACAGCAGTTCGGCGATTTCCGGCTGCACGTCGAATGGAACGAGCCGGACTATCCGCCGGAGGTCACCGGACAGCAGAGGGGCAACAGCGGGATCTATTTCCAGGAACGCTACGAACTGCAGGTGCTCGAATCCTTCGGGGACACCACCCTCGCCAACAACGAAGCGGGCTCGATCTACTCGAAGAAGGCACCGGACCGGAACATGGCGACGGCGCCCGGGACCTGGCAGACCTACGACGTCACCTTCCGGGCCGCCCGGTTCGACGGTGCCGGGAACAAGACCGACAACGCCCGCGTGACCGTGGTCTGGAACGGCGTCGTGGTCCACAACGACGTGGAGATCGACGGCGGTACGGGCGACAGCATCCCGGAAAGCGCGGCACCGGGCGCGATCCGTTTGCAGGACCACGGGGATCCCGGTGAGAATCCGCGGTTCCGCAACATCTGGATCGAGCCCGTCGGCTGAGTCCGGCGCTGTCCGTGAAGGCCTCCTTCACTACCTTCAGGGTAGGCAAGGAGGCCTTCACGGACTTGTCAGCGGCGGCAGGGACCGAGGTCCACGCCACCCGTCGTCTGCCCGGCGGTGACCGTCTGCGTCATCTGACACAGACGCGACCGCGGAAGCTCAGGCCGCGTCCGCCGCCAGGACCTCACGCGCGACGAGCACGCCGCCGACGAAGCCCACCGGCATCACGATCAGCGCGGCGAACGGGATCAGGCACAGCAGTGACACGGGAAGCCCCAGCCCGAGGGCAAGCGCGCGGTGCCGTCGCAGCAGCGTCCGGCGCTGCTTCAGACCCATCCCGCGCCGGTAGAACGGCACGGCGATCAGTTCCAGCGCCAGGAACCACGCCGTCACCAAGGCCAGCAGGACCGGCACGACGGTCTGTCCCACCACGGGGAGGAAACCCGCGATCAGCAGCGGAATCGTGAACATCAGCGAGCGCAGCACCAGGGCCAGCCCGTCCTTCAGGCCCATCACCAGCAACCGCCACCACGAAAGGTCCACCGCGCCGGGCACACCGCCGAGATCGTCCTCGACCTTCTCCGCGATGTGCTCGTAGAACGGCCCGCCGACGGCAAGGGTGATCGCCGTGAAGCCGATCATGGCGATCGCCAGCACCACCCCGAACACCGCGACGCCTGCCGCCACCCTGATCGTCGTCTGCCAGCCCGGCGACCAAGCGTCGGCGAACGGCGTGATGAGCAGCGAGAGATCGTCGATCCAGAACGCCAGCGCGACGATCCCGCCGATCAGCAACACCGTGGTCAGCAACGCGGGCAGCGCGCCGATCAGCAGCAGCCTCGGCGACCGCGCCAGGATGCCGAGGCCTCGCCCGAACATCCGTAAACCCTTCAAGAAGTCCCGCACCGGACATTTCTACCAGTGTCCGGGATGTCCGAAGCTCAAGGCACTCGCAACCGCTGTCCCGGGGCGGGCGACGCGCCAGTCCTCTGTGGACATCGGCGGCGCGGGGATAGGCGATTTCCACCGATGCGAACCCCGGCGCCCCGCTGCGAAGTTGGTGGGGTGCCGGACACCTCGGCACCGACGCGTTCGCGACAACCGAAAGGACACACGATGATCTACCACGGCAACCGTTTCACCCTGCGGCCCGACGCCTCCCCGGAGCAGGTCGAGGAGGCCTTGGAGAGCCTCCGCGATCAGGGCCGGGTCATCCCGTCGGTGAAGTCCTTCGTGGTCGGCCGCGATTTCGGCGGCGACTACGAATGGGGTGCCGTCTTCGCGATCGAAGATCTCGAAGGGTACTGGGAGTACCTCATGCACCCGGCGCACCGGAACACCGACCGGGTCGGTCTCCCGCTGGTCGACCGGTTCGCGTCCTTCGACGTCACCGACGACCCGGATCCGGAGATGGGCGCGAAGATCGCCGAGCTGCACCAGCGCCGCTACGACAACGACGCGGAGCTGACCGCGCTGATCTCCGGCCTCGGCGAGTACTCCGGCAGCGCCGCGCCCGGAAAGCACGGGCCGGGCTCAGCCGCCGTCCGCGAGTGAGCCGCTGCCATCGGGGCCGGTCACGATCACCCGGCTGCTCACCCCCGTCCCGAACGGGATGATCGTGACCTGCCACGTTCGCGGCTCCCCGACGTCGATGGTCGCCTTCGCCCGCTGGACCAGGGCCGGGACGCGGTCGACCGCCGGCGCGCGGAGGTCGAACCTCGGCACCTGGGCGTCCGTCGGGGCGAAGACCACGGTCAGCCGCCGGTCCTCGACGACCGCGGTGATCACCTGGGAGACGTCCGTGGCCTGCGCCAGCGAGTCGATCGCCCGGCGCAATTCCCCTTCGCCCAGCAGGGATCCACTGACGGTGACGGTCGCGGATCCCAAGGAGGACGTGGTCACGGCGGACTGGGTCTCTTCCGCTCGGGCGGGCGCTTCGGGTGCGAACAGCTCCGCGCGGAAGAGAAACAGCACGAGCGCCGCACCGAGAGCGAACCCGAGGACCGCGAGCGCGCCGAACGCGCAGCCCTCCGCCGGTTCCCGCACCAGGCTGGATTCCGGGGCGGGTTCGATCACCGCTTCGGCCGCGCGCCGCTCCCACGACGGCGCAGGCCGTTCCACGACCTCCGCCTTCCACGGCCGGTCCGGCGGATACCGGACGACGAGGACGTCACCCGGGCGGTAGCTCTGGAGATCGACCAGGTTGATGCCGTGGGTGATCTTCAACCGGTAGGTCGCCAGGCCCTCCGGGGCGACGGTGAGGTCGAAGTAGACCGGGATGTCCCCCGTCTCGGTGCCGCCCGCGCGGAGGCTCTCGATCCTCGCGAGCGCGATCACCGGCGCAACTCTCGCCTCGCGAGCGCGTCGCGGGGCCCCGGCGAGGTAGAGCAGGATTCCATAGGCGATGGGAAGTCCGACGCCCGTGACTATCAGGGGCACGTACTCGAGGATGATCCCCACGATGAACGCGCACAGGGTGGTCCCGATGATGATCCCGGTCAGGAATCCGCGGATCAGGGCGAGCGGCATGGATACTCCAGAGATCAGTTCGCGGACAGCCAGTCACTGAGGGCGGGATGGCGCCGGAACGCCACGAAGATCTTCTTGTCGTCGCCCGGTGATGCCGGGTCGAACAGCACTTCGGCGGTCGCGATCGCGGTGTCCCTGGTGCGGCGGGTCACCCAGTGCCGGACACCCGCGCCATCGGTGAACATGACCGTCACGTTCGCGCCCACGACACGGGTGCCTGATTCGTCCCCGCCCAGAAGCAGCTTCACTTCGACGATCCGGGCGGGCACCCGCCAACCGTGCCGCAGCAGCCGTTCCCGGGTGCGGGCCAGTTCAGCGTGCTGTCGCGAACCCTGGATGGTGTACCAGAGCGCCAGCATCGTCAGGACGAACAGGAACGCCGGTGCCCATCGGTCGGCGTAGTACATCAGCCACGCCCAGAAGCCCCACTTCTCGTCCGAGTGGAAGACAGGGTCGACGGCGGTGCCCACGGCGAGCGGCGGAAGCCAGTCTCTCGACGAATACCAGAGGCCGAGCGTGCCGGCGGCGAACGCCAGCACGACGGGGAACGCCGGTCCCGACGACCGTCCTTGGTACCGCCGCAGGGCGGCCCTCGTGAGGCCGCCCGCGGCGACGCAACCGAGCAAGCCGAAGGTTCCCCACATGGGGCCGTACGGCGGCATGCCGTCACCTCGGTCGTCGAAGACGCTGTCGATCGCCATGGTCCGGAACTGCTCGACGAGGTCACCGAAGCCGCGTCCGGCGAAGAAGCCGCAGACCAGGACGACCGCCGAAGCCAGGATCGCGCCCACGAGCAGCCGGCGGTCTCCGCGCAGCCGCTCGAGGCGGTCGTGCCGGGCCTTGGCCGGGTCCACCGTGTTCATCACGTCACCTCCGTTCGTGCTGTGCCCAGCCTCCGTCGAGCGCGGCGCTACCGAACCCAGGTTTCCCTGCTTCCTAATCTCATTAGGCAAATTCCGAATGCAATATGGTAAGGTGGCCGGCATGGCCAGAGCGGGACTGACCACGGAACGCGTGGTCCGGGCGGGTGCGGAGCTCGCCGACGAGATCGGCTTCGAGCACGTGACCCCGACCGAGCTCGCGAAACGGTGCGACGTCAAGACGGCGAGCCTGTATTCGCACGTGAAGAACGCCCACGAGCTGAAAACCGAGATCGCCCTGCTGGCCTTGGCCGAGCTCGCCGATCTCGCCGCCTCCGCGGTGGCGGGCCTGGCGGGCAAGGACGCGCTGATCGCCTTGGCGAACGTCCACCGTGACTACGCCCTCGAACACCCTGGCAGATTCACCGCCGCGAGATTCCGGCTCACCCCGGACAAGGCCTCCACCAGCGCCGGTGTCCGGCACGCCGAAGTGACGCGGGCGATCCTGCGCGGTTACGACCTCGCCGAACCACACCAGACGCACGCGGTCCGGCTGCTGGGCAGTGTGTTCAGCGGGTTCGTCGGCCTGGAGGCCGCCGGCGGCTTCAGTCACAGCGTCCCCGGCTCGCAGGAGAGCTGGACCGAGATCCTCGACGCGCTCGACGTCCTGCTGCGCGCCTGGCCCCGAACGAAATGAACGGAAGAATGCTCACGACCCCGATCACCGCCGCCCTCGTCCGCGGTGCACTGGACCTCGAGTACACCGAACGCGGCCTGCTCCCCCACCGCCTGCCCGCGCGGGCGAGGCAGCAGATCCCCGACGGACAGCTGGCCATGGCGGAATCGCAGCCGTCCGGGGTGCGGCTGGTCTTCCGCACCACGGCGTCACTCGTCGAACTGGACGTCCTGGCCACCAAACGCGTCTTCGCCGGCGCGCCGCCCAGGCCCGACGGCGTCTACGACCTGTTCGTCGACGGGCGGCTCGCCGGGCAGGCGAGCGTGACCGAAGGCGACACGATCACCGTCGACCTGACCACCGGCGACGCACGGCATCAGCCGGGTCCCGTCCGGACCCTGCGGTTCGACGGCCTGCCCTGGCACGAGAAGAACGTCGAAATCTGGCTGCCGCACAACGAAACGACACAGCTCGTCGCGTTGCGCACCGACGCGTCCGTCCACAGTGTCCAGTCTGCGGACCGCAGGATCTGGCTGCACCACGGCAGTTCCATCAGCCAGGGGTCCAACGCGGCGACCCCGACCGGGATCTGGCCCGCCACGGCCGCGGCCATCGCCGGAGTGGAGCTGGTCAACCTCGGCTTCGGCGGCAGCGCGCTGCTCGACCCGTTCACCGCCCGCGCGATGCGGGACACGGCGGCCGACTTCATCAGCGTCAAGATCGGCATCAACCTCGTCAACGCCGATCTGCTGCGGCTGCGCGCGTTCGGCCCGGCGGTGCACGGTTTCCTCGACACCATCAGGGAAGGGCACCCCACCACGCCGTTGCTGGTCGTCTCGCCGCTCTATTGCCCCATCCACGAACACACGCCGGGGCCCCTCGAGTTCGACCCGGACGGCCTGCGGGAAGGAAAAGTGCGGTTCAGGGCGACCGGTGATCCCGCGGAGACCGCCGCGGGAAAGCTGACGCTCACCGTGATCCGCGACGAACTCGCCCGCATCGTCAAGGAGCGGAGTACGAGCGATCCGCACCTGCGCCATCTCGACGGCCTCGAACTGTACGGCGAGGCGGACCACGCCGAGCTGCCGCTGCCCGACCGTCTCCATCCGGACGCGGCCACGCACCGGCTCATCGGGGAACGCTTCGCACGGCTGGCTTTCGACGCCTCGTGAGTGGCTTGACCAGGGCCGAAGGCTCCTTTCACCGCATCAGGCGCGGCGAAGGGAGCCTTCATCCCACCATCCGCCCGCCCGAGAACGCCACGTTTGGCCTACCCCTCCAATAGAACCGCCCTTACCACTCACGAGACCCATCGTTTACTGTGCGCGTAAACCTCGGTAGTCCCTTTCGCGGGTACCTATTTTTCTTCCTGTCCAACGAAAGTCGGTATCCGCCACCGGTGCCGCGGATCACCATGATCGGCACCGGATCACCGGTGCCGGGGCGCCTTGGCCGTGCCCGGCGACCCCACTGTGTCCAGCGCGGCCACCCCTCGCGCTGGATCCTCCCTCGCGAAAGTGAGTCACCGGTATGCGCACAAACCCCTTGGCCCGTACCGCCACCACACTGGTGGCCGCGGCCGCGGTCGTCGGCTTCCTCGCCCCGTCCACGGCCACCGCCACCACCATCGCGGGCTACTCCCCCACGGTGCAGCACGAGGCGGTGACGTCCCTCGCCACCGAAGCCGGGATCAGCCGGGCCGACGCGGTCGAATTCCTCCGGACGCAGACCGCGAGCGTCGAGACGCTGCGAAAGGTCACCGCGTCGCTCGGCTCCCGTGCCGCCGACGGTTACCTCGACGACAACGCCGAGCCGGTGGTGAACGTGCTCGACCAGGCCGCCGCCGACCAGGTCACCGCGACCGGCGCGCGGGCCCGCGTCGTCAAGCATTCCAGCGCGGCGCTGACGGGGGCGCAGAACGCCCTGCAGGCGTTGCCCACGGTCGCGCACACCTCGATCGGCCTCGACCCCAAGGCCAACCAGGTCGTGCTGACCATCTCCGACGCCGCGAAGGGCTCCGAGGCTCTCGTGAAGGCCGCGGAAGCGCTCGGCGACCGGGTCCGCGTGGAGCGGACCACCGGCGAGATGCACACCGCGATCTACAACGGCGAGGCCATCACCGGCGGCGGCACCCGCTGCTCGGTCGGGTTCAACACCAACCGCGGCGGCCAGAACTACATCCTCGACGCCGGCCACTGCACCCGCGCGGTGTCGCAGTGGAACGTCGGGCCGTCGCAGGGCGCCAGCTTCCCGAACAACGACTACGGCCTGATCCGCAACACCACCGGCAGCGCGCCCGGCGCGGTCACCCTGTGGAACGGCTCCACCCAGCGGATCGCCTCCGCCGGTTCGGCCACCGTCGGGCAGCGGATCAGCAAGAGCGGCAGCACCACCCACCTCACCTCGGGTTCGGTGCAGCGGCTGAACGTCACGGTGAACTACGCCGAAGGCTCGGTCTACCAGTTGATCCAGACCAACGCGCTGGTCAACCCCGGTGACTCGGGCGGCTGCCTGTTCTCCGGCAGCGTCGGGCTGGGCATCACCTCCGGCAAGGGCAGCGGTACGTCGTACTTCCAGCCGATCGGTGAGGCGCTGAGCGCTTACAGCGTCACGCTCAACCCGTAAGCACCCTCCGGGCCTCGGTCACCGCGACCGGGGCCCGGCCTGTGCGTGGAAGTGCTCGACGGCGTGATCGCGAAAGCGTTGGGCGGCAACGGAAAGATAGGTGTCCTCGCGCCAGGCGACGCTGAGCACGCGGCGGCACCCGGGATCGTCGACGTCCAGCCAGACCACCGTCTGGCTGGTTTCGGGCCGCAGCCCGAGCGACGGCACGAACGCGATCCCGAGGCCCGCGTCGATGAGCTGGAAGAGCACCGCGGCTTCGTCACCCTCGCAGACGATGTGGAGATCGAGCCCGGCCTTCGCGAAAAGGCGCTCGGCGAGCGCGCGCTGCCAGTACCCGGGGCGTGTGGTGAGGAACGGCTCGCCTTCGAGGTCCGCCAGGCTGACGCGGCCACGCCCGGCGAGCCGGTGCCCGGCGGGTACGCAGAGCATCACCTGTTCGTCGAGGAGCACGCGGCTGCGGATGTCGTTGCCCGCCAAGGGCTGGGAGGTGACGCACAGGTCGACCTCGCCGGACCGCAACTTCTCCGCCATGCCCTCCCCCGACGCCTGGGACAGCCGCACGTCCACCAGCGGATGGCCGGGGACGAAGGTGCGAACCGGTTCGGTGAGGACGAGCAGGCTTTCGGCCGCGACGGTGACGGTGCCGCGTTCCAGCCCGGCGGCGTCGTCGAGCTCCTGACGAGCGTCGTCGAGCTCGGCCAGTGCCCGGTCGACGCGGCGAAGGAACGCGGCGCCGAACCGGTTGAGCCTGATCCGGCGGCCGTGGCGGTCGAACAGCGGAACGCCGAGCTCGTTTTCCAGCCTGGCCAAGGTCCGGCTGAGCGAGGGCTGCGCGACACGCAGCTTCTCGGCAGCGCGGCCGACGTGTTCGAGCCGGGCGACCGTCTGGAAGTACCGGAGGGCCAGAAGATCCACTGCTGATACCTCACCTGTTATGAACAGATAACCGATCTTGTCTTGGACAGCATAAGGCGTCGGCTCTTACGTTCGATCGCGTGAGTGAAACCCTGACCGGCCCGAGCCGGAAGGCGAACGTGGCGCTGGTGGTGAACCGGGTGCTGGTGAGCGCCCACGCCGTCGCGATCATCGGCCAGCCGGTGTTCGCCGGCGGCTATCTCGGCGGCGACTACGACATGCTCTGGCTGCACCGCTGGGGCGCCGACGCGGTGTCGTACCTGGCGTACGCGCAGATCCTGGCGGCCTTGGCCCTTTGGCTGGTCCGCGGGCCGCGCTGGCTGTTCTGGATCAGCCTGCTGCTCGCGTCGGGCGAGACCGCGCAGTACCTCGCCGGGTTGGCGGGCGCGCTCGATCTGCACATCCCCCTCGGCGTCGCGCTGGTCACCGGAGTGGTGCTGACGACCATCGCCGTCTGGCGGCCGCAGAATTGGCGGACGGGCCGATGAGCCGCCGTCTTCCCCGCAGGACCTTCCTCGGGCTCGCCGGTGGGGCCGGCGTCCTCGTCGCCGCCGGGGTCGCGGCTCCCCGCTTGCTCGCGCAGGGCGCCCCGGGGACCGGTGAGTTGCTGCGCAGCGGGCTTCCCTTGCCGGAACCCTTCCGGGTGCCGCTGCCGGTCCCGCCGGTCTTGCGTCCGCAAAGGACCGCCGACGCCGATCACTACACGATCACCCAGCGGGCGGCGACGGCCGAGATCCTGCCCGGTGTCCGGACGCCGATCTGGGGCTACGACGGGATCTTCCCCGGGCCGACGATCGAATCGCGACGGAACCGGACGGTGGTGGCGCACCACCGCAACGAACTTCCCGTGCCGACCGTGGTCCACCTGCACGGCGGGCACACGCCCGCCGAATCCGACGGCTATCCGACCGATCTCGTCCTGCCGCGGTCCGGCTGGACCACCGCGCACGGCGGGCACGGCATGGCCGACGCCCGTGCCCGGATCTCGAACGGGGAGCGCGACTACGTCTTCCCGCTGCGGCAACGGGCCGCGACCCTGTGGTACCACGACCACCGCATGGATTTCACCGGTCCGGCCGTGTACCGGGGCCTGGCCGGTTTCCACCTGATCCGCGACGACGAGGAAGACGCGCTGGGGCTCCCGTCCGGGGACCGTGAGCTGCCGCTGATGATCGCCGACCGTTCCTTCGACGAGCACGGCGAGTTCGCCTATCCCTCCCTCGACCGGTCGCTGCGGACCACGCCGGGGGTCGAAAGTGCTTACGTGGAAGGCGTTTTCGGTGACGTGATCCTGGTCAACGGCGCGCCGTGGCCGGTGCACGAGGTGGCGGCCGCGCGCTACCGGCTGCGTGTCCTCAACGGCTCCAACGCCCGGCGTTACGACCTGGCGCTGGACCCGCCGCCGCCCGGCGGCGGCGGTTTCGTGCAGATCGGCGCCGACCAAGGCCTCCTCGACGTCCCGCGCGAACACGACCATCTCCCGATCGCGCCGGCGGAACGGTACGACCTGGTCGTCGACTTCGGCCGGTATCCGGTCGGCACCGAGGTCACCCTCGTGAACCGGCTCGGCACCGGCTCGACCGCCCAGGTCATGCGGTTCGTCGTCGCGCGCCGCGTCCCGGACGACAGCCGGGTTCCCGCGAAACTGAGCGAAATCCCGCCGCTCCCCCGCGAGCAGGCCACGGTCACCCGGGAGTTCTCGTTCCGCGCGGGCACCGTCCACGGCCGCGAGGGCTGGGTGATCGGCGGGGAACCCTTCTCACCGGACCTGATGTCGGCGAGCCCGCGCCTCGGCGACACCGAGATCTGGCGGTTCGTCGCCGACATCCACCATCCCGTGCATCTGCATCTGGTGGGATTCCGGGTCCTTTCGCGTGGCGGGCGGCCACCGGGGCCGTTCGACGGCGGCATCAAGGACACCGTGGACCTGGCCCCGGGCGAGTCTGTCGAGGTCATCGCCCGCTTCGACGGCTACCGCGGCCGTTACGTCTTCCATTGCCACAACGCCGAACACGAGGACATGGCGATGATGGCGAACTTCGAGGTGGTCTAAAGCCGGACGGGATTGCTCAATTCCCCGACGCCCTCGATCGCGACGGTGACCTCGTCCCCCGGCTTCATCGGCCCGACCCCGGCCGGGCTGCCGGTGAGCACGACGTCGCCGGGACGCAGGGTGAACCAGCGGGTCACCCACGCCAGGATTTCGGGCACACCGAAGATCATCTCCCGGGTGGTGGACCGCTGGACGAGCCGATCATTGATCCGTGTGGTCACTTCGAGGTCTCCGTTCCCGATGCCGGTGGTGATCCAGGGCCCGAGTGGCAGGAACGTGTCGGCGCTCTTGGCCCGGGCCCATTGGCCGTCGGCCCGCCAGTCGTGCGCGGTGACGTCGTTGGCGCAGGTGTAGCCGAGGATGTGCTCGCCGGCGTCGTCGACGGTCAGCTTCCGCGCGGTCCTGCCGATGACGACGGCCAGTTCGCCCTCGTACTCCAGGCGTTCGACCTCGGGTGGATGCAGGATCGGCTGTCCGGGACCGGTGACGGCGTTCGGTGCCTTGAGGAACAGGGCGGGCCGTTCCGGCCACGGACGGCCCTTTTCCTTGAGCTGGCAGGGATAGTTGCTGCCGACGCAGACGATCGTGCGCGGCTCGCACGGCGCGAGCAGCCGGACCCCGGACAGCGGGCCGACGACCTCGCCGGGGCCGGTGTCCGGGTCATACGCGCGGACGACGTCACCCTCGACACAACCCGTGCGGGCGGCATCCTCCGAGCCGAAACGGATCAGCCTCATGCCGGACCACCGAGCGCTTCACGGACCAGTTCGAGTGGATGCCACGCCGTCCGGCCCGCGCCGTGGAAGATCTGCTGACGGCACGAAACCCCGGTGGCGGCGACCAATGTTCCGTCCGGTTCCTGGTCCAGCGCCGGGAAAAGCCGGTCACGGCCGACGGCCATCGAGGTCTCGTAGTGTTCGGCTTCGAAGCCGAACGAGCCCGCCATCCCGCAACATCCGGAGTCGATCTCGGCGACCTCCAGCCCCGGGATCCGGCGCAGGAGCGCCATGGTGGCGGCGGTGCCGACCTCCGCCTTCTGGTGGCAGTGGCCATGAAAGACCACGCGCCGCCCGCTGAGCCACGATCGCTCCGGCAGCTTCAGCCTGCCGTCGTCGATCGCCTCGACGAGCAGCTCCTCGACCTGGCGGACGCGTTCCTTGACCTGCCGCGCTTCGGGCAGCTCCGGCAACAGCGCCAGGGTCTCGTCCCGCAGGGTGAACACGCACGACGGCTCGCAGCCGACGATCGGCGATCCCGGTTCGGTGTCGCGGGCCAAGGAGGTGACCAGCCCGGTGGCCTTCTTCTTGGCGTCGTCCAGCAGGCCTTTGGACAGGCTCGACCGGCCGCAGCAGCCACCGGACGCGAGTTCCACCGCCCAGCCCGCGCTTTCGAGCAGCTCGATGGCCGCCTTGCCGATCCGCGGTTCGGTGAAGGTGGTGAAGGAATCCGCGAGCCAGTTCACCCTGCCCGCCGTTCCCGGCGCCGTCACCCGGCGGCGGTTCCAGCGCACGAGGTTGTCCCGCGCGAATTTCGGCAGGGGCCGTTCGGCCTTGATGCCGACGGCCCGTTCCATGAGCTTGCGCAGCGGCCCGATCCGTCCGGGCACATTGGACAGTGGCGCGGTGGCCGAGCCGAGCCGGTTGAGGAACCGGATCGAGCCGAAGATCCGTGACCGCAGCGGCGTGCCGTGCTCTTCGTGGTGCTGGTGCAGGGTTTCGGCCTTGAGCGAGGCCATGTCGACGCTCATCGGGCATTCGCTCTTGCACGCCTTGCACATCAGGCACAGGTCGAGGATCTCGTGCAGGCGTTCCCCGCCAAGCGCCGCCTTCGGGTCCGGCTCGGAAAGGGCCTTGACCAAGGCGTTGGCCCGGCCGCGCGTGGAATGCTCCTCCTGCAGGGTGACCTGATACGACGGGCACATCACGCCGCCGGTGGTCTTGCGGCACAGCCCGATGTTCATGCAGCGATCGGCGGCGTCGCGCATCCCGCCGACCACTTCGAACGACAGCATCGTCCGCAGCGGCGGCGCCGGCGGCAGGGCGTCGCGGTCGCGGAGATTCTCGGTCATCGAGGGCGCGTCGACGATCTTGCCGGGGTTCATCGTGCCCGCGGGATCGAACAGCTTCTTGACCCGGCGCATGGCTTCGTAGAGTTCGTCGCCGAAGATCTCGCGGTTGAACTCCGAGCGGGCCAGGCCATCGCCGTGTTCGGACGAGTTCACGCCGCCGAATTCGGCCACGAGATCCTTGATCTTCTCGGCGACCACGCGCATCGTGTCGACCTGGGCGGGATCGGTGAGGTCGACGAACGGCCGGATGTGCAGGCAGCCGACCGAACAATGGCCGTAGAACCCGGCTTCGAGGCGATGCTCGTCGAGGATTTCCTTGAACCGCGCGGTGTACTCCGCGAGATGCTCGGGGGCGACGGCGGTGTCCTCGATGAACGCCAGCGGCCGCTTGGTCCCCTCGCCGGCCGCCATCAGCAGCCCGAGGCTGGATTTGCGGACCTTGAGCAGCGCCGCCTGTTCGGCGGCCGTGACGAGCTTGAGCGTGTGATAGCCGTGTCCGTTGCGCGCCCAGAGCGCGGCGACCTCGTCGAGTTTGGCCGCCAGCACGGTCTCGTCGTCGCCGGAAAACGACACGAACAGCAGCGCCGCCGGGTCGCCGACGAGATGGTTGCCCAGATCGGCGTACTCGATCTTCCGCCGCGACAGATCGAGGATCGTCTTGTCCATCATCTCGACCTGATGCGGACCGCAGCGGAGCGCGTCGAGCGTCGCCGAAATCGCGCCGTGCGTCGTCTCGAAATGCCCGACCGCGTAGACGGTCTTCTGCGGCTTGGGCACCAGATCGACCTCGATCCGGGTGGCCAGCACGAGCGTGCCCTCCGCCCCGACGACGAATTTGGCCAGGTCGAACGGATTGTCGTCGCCGTATCCGGAGAGCCGGTCGAGCCGGTAGCCGCACGCGCGCCGCCAGAACACCGGCATGCCCTTGGCGATGGCGTCTTCGTGCGCGGTGACGAGTTCGGGGAGTTCGCGGTAGATGCGGCCTTCGAGCGTGTCCGCTTCAGCGCGCCGCGCACGCTCGGTTTCGCTCACCGGCTCCAGGCGGGCGGTGGAGCCGTCGGCGAGGACGACGTCCAGCGCGCGGACGTGGTCGATGGTCATGCCGAAGGTCAGCGACCCGGAGCCCGCCGAGTTGTTGCCGACCATGCCGCCGATCGTGGCGCGGTTGCTGGTGGAGGTGTCGGGCCCGAACATCAGCCCGTGCGCGGCCGCCGCCTTGTTGAGCTGGTCCTGGACGACGCCGGGTTCGACGACGGCGGTCCGCGCGACGGGATCGAGCGCGATGATCCGGTTCATCTGCCGTGACAGGTCGAGCACCAGACCGGGGCCGACGGTCTGCCCGGCCAGGCTGGTCCCCGCCCCGCGCGGGACGACGGGCACGCCGAACTCCGCCGCGGTGGCGACGGCCGCGGCGACGTCCTCGTGATCGACGGGGAACACGACCCGGCGCGGCATGATCGAATACATGCTCGCGTCGCGGGAGAACAGGTGGCGCGTGTAGTCGTCGAAGGCGACTTCACCTTTGATCCGTGCGTTCAACGCGTCTTCGAGAAGGCTGGTCATCGGCGCGCCCTCAGTCGTTCTGCAGCAGTTCGAGGGCGTCCTGCAGCCCGCGTGGATCGGCGGGGGCACCGGCGAGCGTCAGTCCCATTTGGACTCCCGCGAGAGTGCCGGCCAGGGTGAGATCGTTGTACGCGCCGAGATGCCCGATCCGGAAGATCTTCCCGGCGAGTTTGCCCAGTCCCGCACCCAAGGACATGTCGAACCGGTCGAGGATGATCGCGCGGACCTTGTCGGCGTCGATCCCCTCGGGCATCAGGACCGCGGTCAGCGCACCGGAATGCTCGCGCTCGTCCTGGCACAGGACCTCCAGGCCCCATCCGCGTACGGCGGCGCGTGTGGCGGCCGCGTGCCGGGCGTGGCGCGCGAAGACGTTCTCGAGCCCCTCTTCGTAGAGCAGCCGCAAGGCTTCCCGCAGGCCGTACATGAGGTTGGTGTTGGGGGTGTACGGGAAGAATCCGCGTTCGTTCGCGGCGAGCATCGGGCCCCAGTCCCAGAAGATCTTCGGCAGGCACGCGGTCTTGGCGGCGTCGAGGGCCTTGTCGCTGATCGCGTTGAAACTCATGCCCGGCGGGAGCATGAGGCCCTTCTGCGAGCCCGCGACGGTGACGTCGACACCCCATTCGTCGTGCCGGTAGTCGATCGAGCCCAGCGACGAGATGGTGTCGACCAGCAGCAGCGCGGGATGTCCGGCGGCGTCGATCGCGGCGCGGATCTCCGGGATCCGGCTGGTGACGCCGGTGGAGGTCTCGTTGTGGACCACGCAGACGGCCTTGATCCGGTGCGCGGTGTCGGCGGCGAGCTTTTCGGCGACCACCTCGGGGTCGGCGCCGCGCCGCCAGTCGCCCGGCACGAAGTCGGTGTGCAGGCCGAGCCCCCGCGCCATTTCCTGCCACAGCGTGGCGAAATGGCCGGTCTCGAAAGCCAGGACCGTGTCGCCGGGGCTGAGGGTGTTGGTGAGCGCGGCTTCCCACGCCCCCGTCCCGGTGGCGGGGTAGATGACGACCGGGTTCGTGGTGCCGAAGACGGGCTTGATGTCGCGCAGCAGCTGTGTCGCCAGCTCCTGGAACTCCGGTCCGCGGTGGTCGATGGTCGCCGCCGACATCGCCCGGAGCACCACGTCGGGGACGTTCGTCGGGCCCGGGATCTGCAGGAAGTGCCGTCCGGCCGCGTATGTCATGTGCGCCTCCACGCTCGGCTTCGAAAGTTTCGGAGCGAAACCTTGGTCTCGCCGCTTGCACGGTATACCGTGTACCGAACTCCGTCGAGGGGGTGCCCCGAACAACTTCGACCCGATTCCCTGAATGTGTCAGCGCCGACCGCAGAGGATTCCGATGTCCATACAACTCGTCACAGTCGTGGCGCTCGCCCTGGTCTTCCTGATCGCGACCGTGCTCCCCGTCCACATGGGAGCGCTGGCGTTCGTCGCCGCCTTCGTGATCGGCACGGCCTTCGCCGGGGAGAGCACCGACGACATCGTCTCGGGCTTTCCCGGCGATCTCTTCGTCATCCTGGTCGGGGTGACGCTGCTGTTCGCGATAGCCAAAGGCAACGGCACCGTCGACCGGCTCGTGCACCTGGTGGTGCGCGCCGTCGGCGGACGGATCGCCCTGATCCCCTGGGTGATGTTCGTGGTCACCGCGGCCTTGACCGCGGTCGGCGCGGTGGTGCCGGCGGCGGTGGCGATCATCGCGCCGATCGGCATGGGGTTCGCCCGCCGCTACTCGATCAACCCGATGCTGATGGGCCTGCTGATCATCAACGGCGCCAGCGCGGGCGGCTTCTCCCCCATCAGCATCTTCGGCAGCATCGTCAACGGCGTCGTCGCCCGCGACAACCTGCCGAGCAATCCGGGATTGCTGTTCGTGTCCTCCTTCGTCTTCAACCTGGTGCTGAGTGTCGTGGTGTTCTTGCTTTTCGGCGGCCGTGAACTGATCCGCCGCTCCTCGAGCGCCAAGCCCAAGGTCGCCGCGCTCGCGCACAGCGGTTCCTCGACGGTGACGACGATGACCGGCGACCCCACGCCTTCCAGTGGCGGCACCGACGAGCCCGAGGACCGCCTTCCGCTCACTCGCGACCACGTGTTCACGCTGATCGGGCTGGCGGCGCTCGCGGTGGGCGCGCTCGTGTTCAAACTCGACGTCGGCTTCACCGCGCTCACGGTCGCGACGGTGCTGTCACTGGTCTCGCCGGGATCCGCCAAGGCGGCCGTCGGCGAGGTGGCGTGGCCGACGGTGCTGTTGATCTGCGGGATCGTCACCTTCGTCTCGCTGATGGAGCGGGTCGGCACGATCGACTGGCTCGGCAACCTGGTGACGCGGATCGGTTCGCCGCTGCTGGCCGCGATCCTGATCTGCGCGATCGGCGCGGTGGTGTCGGCGTTCGCGTCGACGACCGGGATCCTCGGCGCGCTCATCCCGCTCGCGGTGCCGTTCCTGCTGGCGGGCGAGGTCGGCGCGGTCAGCATGATCATCGCGCTGGCGATCTCGTCGTCGGTCGTCGACTCGTCGCCGTTCTCCACCAGCGGCGCGCTGGTCGTGGCCAACGCGCCCGCCGGCCAGAACGACAAAGTGTTCCGGGGCTTGATGATCTGGGGATTCAGCATGTGCGCGATCGCACCGATCGCGACCTGGCTGCTGTTCATCCTGCCCGGCTGGGGCTGAGCCGGCGGGAGCGTCGGTCAAGTGGGGGGGGGGGGGGGGGGGGGGGGGGGGGGGGCGGGGGCGGGGGCGGGCGCCCGCCCCCCCCCCCCCCCCCCCCCCCCCCCCCCCCCCCCCCCCCCCCCCCCCCCCACCGGACACTCAGCGGCTCCGGCGTTCGGCCAGCCAGCGTTCCGAATCGGGGGTACCGCCGTCGAGCTGGTCCACGACCTCGTCGAGGAAGCTCCCGTGACCGTGATCGGCCAACGCCTGCAACACCGCCTCGGGGTCGCCGCCCTCGATGATCGTGAGCAGTTCGCGATGCCGCTCGACGTTCTGCAGCAACGATTCACCGCCGCGGCGGGCACTGCGGTTGAGGGCCATGCACAACTGCATCTGCAGGGAAAGCGCGCGGTACGCCTCGGTGACCCGCTCATGCCCGGCCAGCGCGACGATCGACTGATGGAAGTCGTACTTCCGTTGCGTGAACACACCTTCGTCGCCGTCACGGCCCGCCTGCTCGAAAGCGGCGAGCGCGTCCCGGCAGGCTTGCAACCGCTCCGGCGAGCGGACCGGGATCCCGATCCGGACGGCGAAGGCTTCGAGCTCTTCGCGCAGGGTGACGATTTCGTAGACGTCGTGGCGGGTCAGCGGGCGGACGATGACGCCACGCCGAGGATGGGGCACGACGAGCCCCTCGAAGGCCAAGACCTGCAACGCCTCGCGCAGCGGCGGACGGGAAACGCCGAGCCGCTCGGTGAGCTTGGCCTCGACCAAACGCGTACCGGGCGGGAGCTCGCCGGAAAGTATCATCGCGCGCAGCGCCTGGGTGGCCAGCTCGGCCATGCTCGGCGGCGCGACGATCCGGCCGTCCTCGTCCTGCACGGCGTCGGCGGAACTCGTGGTCATCCGGAATCCCTCCCTGCCTGTATACGGTATATCAATCACCGTCGTCGCGCGTGAGCGGTAGGTCACTTCTTATTCGGTTGGACAATCCGTCCAACGCTTATACAGTCGGTCTCGTGACCAACGAGCATCCGTATCCCCCGGCCTTCCGCAGCGGCGACCTGGTTTCCGTGTCCGGGCGGCTCGGCGTGACCGAGACCGGCGCACTGGTGCCCGGCGGATTCGACGCCGAATGCCCGCGGGCCTTCGCCAACCTCGACGCCGCGCTGCGTTCGGTGGGCGCGAGCCGGGCGGACGTGGTGAAGGTCGTCGTCTACCTGACCGACATCGCCGACCGCGACGGCCTCAACCGGGTCTACGAAGAGTTCTTCTCCGAGCCCCGGCCCGCCCGTACCTGTGTCGGGGTCGCGTCGCTGCCCTACGGCGGCGTCGTCGAAGTCGAGGCCCTCGCCCGAGTACGCGATGTCTGAGCAGGACGCGATCCTCGACGCGCTCGCGCCGGTCGCCGACGGCATCGCGGCGACGCTCGGTTCGTTCTGCGAAGTCGTGGTGCACGACTTCCGCCGTCCGGAGAAGTCGGTGGTCGCGATCGCCGGATCGGTCACCGACCGCACCGTCGGCGGGTCGATGAGCGAGATCGGCATGGGCCTGCTCGCCCGCGGTGACGACGCCGAAGACCAGCTGAACTACGTGACCAGGACGGCGTCCGGGAAACTCGTCAAGTCTTCGACCATGCTGCTGCGCGACAGCGGCGGCTCGGTGTTCGGCGCGCTGTGCGTGAACCTCGACGTCACCGCGCTCGGCCAGCTGCGGACCCTGGTCGGCGAACTCGCCGATGTCGGCACCGCCGCCGAAACGCCGACCACCACTTTCGGCGACGACGTCGACGCGGTGGTGGACGCGATCGTCGACGAACATCAGCTCCGGCTGAACAAACCGTGGACCGCGCTCAGCCGCGAAGAACGTCTCGACCTGTTCCGCAGCCTGCACGCGCGTGGGGTCTTCGCCGTGCGCCGGGCCGTGCCCCAGGTCGCGGCCCGGATCGGGATCTCCCGCGCCTCCGCTTACAACTATCTCGCCGAAATCCGTGATCAAGGAGCATCATGACCGCCCCCGTGACCATCGAAGACATCCGCGACGCCGCCGCCCGCCTGGCCGGGGTCGCGCACCGGACCCCGGTCGTGCGTTCCCGCACCCTCGACGACCTCGTCGGCGCCGAGGTCCACATCAAGTGCGAGAACCTTCAGCGCGTCGGGGCCTTCAAGTTCCGTGGCGCGTACAACGCCGCCTCCCGGCTCTCGCCGGAACAGCTGGCCAAGGGCATCGCCGCGTACTCGTCGGGCAACCACGCCCAGGCCGTCGCGCTCGCCGCGCGCGAACTCGGGAGCAGCGCGGTCATCCTGATCCCGGAGGACACCCCGCAGTCCAAAAAGGACGCCACCGCGGGCTACGGCGCCGAGATCGTCACCTACGACCGGTACACCGGCGACCGTGTCGCGATCGGCGAGGCGCTGGCGGCCGACCGCGGTCTCGCGCTCATCCCGCCCTACGAGCACCCGCACGTGATCGCCGGCCAGGGCACCGCGGCGCTGGAACTGCTGGAGGACACCGATTCCGTGGACACCCTCGTCGTCCCGGTCGGCGGCGGTGGCCTGATCGCGGGCAGTTCGACCGCCGCGAAGGCCCTGCGGCCGGGCATCCGGGTCGTCGGCGTCGAGCCCGCGGCCGGCGACGACACCAAACGCTCACTCGAGGCCGGGGAACGCGTGTCGATCCCGGTGCCGCGGACCATCGCCGACGGCCAGGCCGCGTCCATCCCCGGCGAACTGACGTTCTCGATCAACCAGCGGCTGATCGACGACATCGCGCTGGTCACCGACGACCAGGTCCGGGACGCGATGCGGTTCGCGTTCGAACGGCTGAAGCTCGTCATCGAGCCGAGCGGGGCGACCGGTCTGGCCGCGCTGCTCAGCGGTCAGGTCTCCGCCTCGGGCCGGGTCGGGGTGATCATCAGCGGCGGGAACGTCAGCCCGGAACGCTTCGCCGAACTGATCGCCGGCTGACCTCTCCGCATTTCGTCCTCTCAATGCGGCGGTCCGTGAAGGCCTCCTTGAGGGACCCAGAGTCCCTCAAGGAGGCCTTCACGGACTTGCGTTCACAGGCCGAGCCCGCCCGCCAAAACCGGCCAGGAGTTCCGCAGCGCCCGCTGCCAGTAGGGCCAGCTGTGCGTACCGTCGCCGTAGTAGTCGACGGTCGCCGGAATCCCCTTGGCCTTCAAACGATCCGTGAAGGTCACCGAGGAGGCCAGCGCCTGCGGTTCGAAGATGTCGGACTGCCCCGGCGGATCGAGCGGGCCGGTCTTCCCGTTCCCGCACGAGATGTAGAGCGCCGTGCCGCGCAGGCCGTCCGCGTTGTCGTACGGGTTGTTCGCCGTCCAGAGCGGCCGCATCCCCCAGGAGTCGCCCCAGAGTTCGAGGTAGTTGAAGATCCCCGCGCGAGCCAGGATCCCCTGGATGAACAGCGGCGCGCCCTGGTTGAGGGTGTTCGGCACCCCGCTGTACGACGCCGCCGCGGCGAACATCCCCTTGTGCTTGTACGAATACGCGAGCGCGCCGTATCCGCCGATGGACAGTCCGGCGACCGCCCGGCGCGGGCCCGCCCGGTAGCCGCGTTCGACGATCTGCCGTACCTCCAGGGTGTGGAAGGTGTCCCAGTCGGGAGTGCTCCTGAGCCCGAAGTTCCACCACTTCGTGTACATCCCGGCGGGTCCGCCGGTCGGCATGACGACGAGGGCGTCCTTGTCCGCGGTGAACGCCTTGACGTCGGTGAACTGGTCCCACGAGCGGTAGTCGACCGGTTCGCAGCAGCCGTGCAGCAGGTACAGCGTCGGCCAGGTCCGCGCCGGTTGCGCGGCCCAGCCGGTCGGCACCAGCAGGCGGACCATGCCGGTGGTGCCGAGCGCGGGCGAGCTGATCTTGAGGTCGACCGTGCGCGCGTCCAGCCAGGTCTCCTCGACGACTTTCGCGCCGTTGTCGGCGGACACCGGTGCGGGCGCCGCGCTCGCGGGGATCGAGGTTCCGAGCAGCGCGGCCATGGCCAGCGCCAGCAGACCCCACCGCCGGGTTCGCTTCATCACTTCTCCTTGCTCACAACGGGATGTTTCCGTGCTTCTTGGCCGGTCGGGTCTGCCGTTTGGTCCGCAGCGCGTGCAGCGCCCGCGCCACGTGAAGGCGGGTCTGCGAAGGCGCGATGACCTGATCGACGTAGCCGCGTTCCGCCGCCACATAAGGGTTCGAATGCCGTTCGCGGTATGCCTCGGTGAGCCGCCTTTGTTCGGCGGACCGCTGTTCCGCCGGCAGCGCGGCCAGTTCCTGCCGGTGCAGCACCCGCACCGCGCCCTCGGCGCCCATCACCGCGATCTCGGCGGTAGGCCACGCCAGGTTGACGTCGGCGCCGAGATGTTTCGACCCCATCACCGCGTAGCCGCCGCCATAGGCTTTGCGGATCACCACGGTCACCTTCGGCACGGTCGCCTCGGCGTAGGCGTAGATCAGTTTGGCGCCGCGGCGGATGATTCCCTGCCGTTCCTGCGCCTCGCCGGGCAGGTAGCCGGGAACGTCGGCGAGCGTGAGGATCGGGATGGTGAAGGCGTCGCAGAACCGCACGAACCGCGCGGCCTTCTCCGAGGCGTCGATGTCGATCACGCCCGCTTGATGACGCGGCTGGTTCGCCACGACGCCGACCGTGCGGCCCCGCATCCGGCCGAACGCACAGATCATGTTCGGTGCGAAGGCGCTGTGGATCTCGGTGAACTCGCCGTCGTCGACGAGCCGCGAGATCACCTCGGTCATGTCGTAGGCCTGGTTCAGCGAGTCGGGCACCACCCGGTCGAGTTCGAAATCGGCGGCGGTCGGTCCGGGATCGGTCTCGTCGGCGTATTCCGGTGCGGCGTCGAGGTTGTTGGACGGCAGGTACCCGAGCAAGGTCTGCACCCAGTCGATGGCGTCGTGCTCGTCGGCGGCCCGGTGGTGGGCGTTCCCGGAGATCTCGCTGTTCACCGCGGCGCCGCCGAGCCGCTGGGCGGTGACCCGTTCCCCGCTGACGGCGTGCACGACGTCCGGGCCGGTGACGAACATGTGCGCGGTCTCGTCGACCATCACGGTGAAGTCGGTGATCGCCGGTGAGTAGACCGCCCCGCCCGCACAGGGCCCCATGATCAGCGAGATCTGCGGGATGACGCCGGACGCCAGCGCGTTGCGCCTGCCGAGCTCGGCGTAGTAGGCCAGCGAGACGACGCCTTCCTGGATCCGGGCGCCGCCGGAGTCGTTGATGCCGACCACGGGACAGCCCAGCGTCATCGCCAGGTCCATCACCTTGAGGACCTTCTCGCCGAAGACCTCGCCCATACTGCCGCCGAACACGGTGAAATCCTGGGAGAAGACGCAGATCTGCCTGCCGTCGACGGTTCCGTGCCCGGTCACCACGCCGTCGCCATACGGCCGGTTCGCGTCCATCCCGAATTCGGTGCACCGGTGCCGGGCGAACTGGTCGAGTTCGACGAAGGAACCCGGGTCCAGCAACAACTCGACGCGTTCCCGCGCGGTCAGCTTGCCCTTGGCGTGCTGACGGTCGATCGCCCGTTTCTCGGCGGTCCGGAGATCTTCCTGGCGGGCGGCGAGATCGGCGATCCGGAACGCCGTCGTGTCACTCATGGTCGCGCCGCCTTGGGCGCCCCGAGCCGGGTCGCGAGCGCCTCGGCGACCACCTCGACGTGCGGCGGGTCGATCATCGACAGGTGGTCGCCCGGCACGCGCACGACCTCGAGATCCGCGCAGAAGGCGTCCCAGCCGAGCGCTTCGTCGGTGCGCAGATACCGCGGATCGAGGGTGGTGGTCAACGGATGCGGTTCCTGCGCGCGTACCAGCAACACCGGCCCGGCATAGGGTTCCGGCTCGTACCGTTCGGCCACTCGTGCGTCCACATAGGACTCGTATTGGTGCCGCAGCACGCCGTGCCCCATCCCGGGCACCTGCGCGGCCAGCTCGCTGATCACCAGCCGGATCTGTTCGTCGTCGCCGAGCCGGACGAGGTCCTCACGCGGGATGTCCAGCGGGACGCCGTAGGTCCGCTCGACGTGCTCGGCGAAGCGGTCGAACCGGTCCAGCAGGATCTCGTGCGCCGCCTTCCCCGGCGCGGGCAGCGGCAGGATGCTGTCGATCATGAACACGAGGTCGACCCGCTCCCCCGCCGCCGTCAGCCGCCGCGCGGTCTCGTAGGCGAGGCAGCCACCGAACGACCAGCCACCCAGCCGGTACGGACCCCGCGGCTGAATCTCCCGGATCAGCTCGAGATAGCACTCGGCCTTGTCTTCGACCGTGTCCTCGTCGTCGATTCGTTCGAGCCCGTAGACGGGCCTGCCGTCGGGCAGCAGCCGGACGAGTCCCTCGTAGACGCTCGTCGGGCCGCCCGCCGGATGGAACAGGAACACCGGATCCGTGCCGCCCTCGCGCAGCGGCCGGACAGGGCAGCCTCCGCGTCCCTCGATCGCGTCACGCAGCAGATCGGCCATCGCGGCGATCGTCGGCGTGGCGAACAGCCCTTCGGGGACAGCGCCGAGCTGCCCGGCGAAAACGACGCGCAGCCGCTCGGCCGCTTCGGCGTCGCCACCGAGGGCGAAGAAGTCGTCGTGGACACCGGGTTCCGTACCGCCGAGTTCGGCCTGCCAATGCCGGGCGATCCAGCGTTCGGCCGGATCGCGGGGCCCGACGGCCGTACTCGGCTCGGCGGGCCGTGAGCCCGCGTCGCCGAACCCGGCCTGTTCGGCTAGATGGTCGGCGAGTTCGCCGAGGCTCGCGCCGCGCAACAGCAGCGGGATCGGCAGCGGCAGACCGAAATCGCGCTCCACGACTCCCCTGGCGCGCATGGCGGTGAGGGAGTCCAGGCCGAGCCGGGTGAGCGGCGCGTTCCGGTCGATCTCGTCCGCGGCGAGGCCGAGCATCCCGGCGACGAGCCCGGCCAGGTAGTCGGCCAGCATCTCGCGGGCGGCGTCCGGCAGGACGGCCCGCAGCGCGTCCAGTCCGTCCCAAGTGGACGCTCCGGCGTCCGGCTCGTCCTTCGGTACCAGCATTTCGAAGAACGGTCGCCCGGCCAGCCGCGGGAACAGGGCCAGTACCGTCCCGGCGTCGACACGGGCGATCCCGGTCGACGCGCGACCACGGCGCAACACGGCGTCCATCGCCGCCAGCGCCTCTTCCGTGCCGAGCGGTTCGAGCACGGGGTTGCTGCTGCCGACGGCCCCGCCGGCTTCGCCCCAGGCTCCCCAGCCGATGGTCGCCGCCGGCAATCCGGCGGCCCGGCGCCACGCGACGAGCGCGTCCACCCACGCGTTCGCGGTGGCGTAGGCGGCCTGACCCGGCGATCCGAACAACGCGGCCGCCGACGAGTACGTCAGCCACCAGTCGAGTTCGTGTCCGGCCGTCGCTTCGTGCAAACGCCACGCCCCCAGCGCTTTCGCGCGCCAGACGGCCTCGACGGCGTCGTGGTCGAGACCGGCGGCGGCACCGTCGGACAGCACACCGGCCGCGTGCAGCACGCCACGCATCGGCAGACCGCCGTCGGTCGCGGCCGCGACCAGCGCTTCGGCCGTCCCCGGCTCCGCGATGTCCCCCGTCACCACGCGGACGTCGACGCCCCGCTCGCGCAGGTCCACCAGCAGCGGTTCGACAGCGGGATTCGCACCGCGCCGACCGGAGAGGACGAGCCTGGTCGCGCCGCGTCCCGCCAGCCACTCCGCCGCGACCAGGCCGAGGCCGCCGAGCCCACCGGTGATGACGTAAGCGCCATCGCGCACAACGGTTTCGCGGCCGGGTCCGCCGAGTTCCGGCCGCGCCAGCACCCGGGTGTACCGGACACCCTCGCGCCAGGCGATCTCGTCGTCCGGCGCGTCCGCGCGGATCTCCTCCACCAGCCTGCCGACCCAAAGCTGGGCCGGATCCGGCTCGGCGTCGAAGTCGAGCTGGCTCGCCCGCAGTTCGGGATGTTCGAAGGCGAGGACCCGCACCAGTCCGCGCAGCCAGGCTTGGCCGGGGTCTCCGCGCTCGCCGGGTTCGACGGCCGACGCCCCCGCGCTGACGAGCCACAACCGCGGCGCGTCTTCGACCAGTTCGGCGACGACGCCGGACAGCGTCGCGACCATCCGTGCGTCCCGCATCGGGTCGGGCCCACCCGTCCCGACGCAGGCCAGGACTCCCGTCACCTCGCGGATTCCCAGAACCCGTGCCAGCTCCGCCCGATCCCCGAGCGGAACGGTCACCAGTTCGTCCCCGGCTTCGGTGAGCCGGTCACGCAACGCCGTCAGCCACGGCGCGTCCTCGTCCAGGACGACCCAGCGGCGCGGGCCTGGCGCGGCCGACGGCAGCTCGGCCTCCCGCCAGACCGTCTCGAACAGCAGGTCCGCCATCGGCACCGGCAGCGCCGAACGCTGGAACCGGCGGCAGTAGACCTCGCGGAACTCCACCAGGACGACGTCGTCGGCGTCGACCAGCTGGACACCGCCGACCAGGCCGTCGCCGGCCGGATCGAGCGAGTCGAGCACGGCGTCGACCCGGACACCGCGGCGTGGATCACCGGCGACGACGACCTCGCCCAAGGTCAGCGGCAGAAAGACACCATCGGCTTCACGCAGCATGTCCCCGGCGGCCGCGGCCAGCGCGTGCAGGCAGGCGTCGGCGATCACCGGATGCAGGACGTACGCCGGATCGTCGGCGGGCAGGGTGATCGACGCCGAGGCCCGGCCGGGCGCCGCCAGGACTTCGCGCAAGCCACGGAAAGCGGGACCGTAGCTCTGCCCCATCCCCGCCAGCACCTGGTAGAGGTCGACCGGCCGCGCGTCGGCGGCGACCGCGCCGAACGGCACCACCGCGGTGTTCCCGTCGCGGACGCGGGCGGTCGCGTGCCGCACCCAGCCGCCGCCCGCCGACCGCGCGTAGATGTCCACTTCGGACGGTCCGATGCTCAGGCTGGTCGTCACCTCGGTGTGCGAGGCGAGCGGCAGGACCCGGTGCAGTTCGAGACCGCCGACGCGCAGTTGCCCGCCGGGCCGCAGGGCCGCTTTCGCCGCCGCGAGCGCGAGTTCCAGGAAACCGGTGGCGGGGAACAGCGGAACGCCCATCGCCGCGTGATCGGCCAGCCACGGCACCGTCTCGGTCCCGACGTCGGCCCGCCACAGGTGCCCGCCGGTCGGTTGTTCGATGTGGACACCCAGCAACGGATGCTCGCCCGTGGCCCGGTTCGCCGGACGCCGCGGCCAGAACCGCCGGTGCCGCCAGCGGGGGGCGGGCAGCTCGACCGGAAGCGGACGGGGGCCGCCGTCGTCGAGCACGACGGGCAATCCGAGGGTGTGGAGCCGGGCGAGTGTGGTCAGGAACGCCAGTCGCTCGTCGGCCTTGCGGCTCGCCGACGGCAACGCGAGCGCTCCGGTGCTCTGTTCGATCGCGGCCAGCGCGACCGGATGCGGCGCGATCTCGACGAACACGCCGTACCCGTCGGCGGACGCCGCCGCCAGTGCCTGGCTGAACCGCACCGGACGGCGCAGATTCGCCGCCCAGTACTCGACGTCGAATACCGGCATCCACTGTGGATCGTCGAGAACGCTGCTGTAGCAGGGAATCTCCACCGGCCTAGGGGAAAGCCCGTCGAGCTCGGCACGGAAGCGGCCGAGGACGGCGTCGACGGCTTCCGAATGCCCCGCTCCCCCGACCGGCAGCCGCTTCGCCAGCCTGCCGAGGCTCTCCACGTGCGAAACCAGCGCCTCGACCTGTTCGGCTCCGCCGCTGACCGTGCACTGGACCGGCGAGGCGTAGACGGCGACCGTGATACCGGGGAAGTCCGCTTCGAGGTCGGCGAGTTCGGCCGGGGACAGCTCGGCCACCGCCATCGCGCCGTCGCCGGACGCGTCGACCTCGGCCAGCAGCCGGGCGCGGGTGGCCATCACGCGCAGACCGTCGGCGACGTCCAGCGCGCCCGCGACGACAGCGGCCGCGACCTCGCCCATCGAATGCCCGAGCACCGCCGCCGGGACGACACCGTGCGCACGCCAGAGCGCGGCGAGCGCGAGCTGCATGCCGAACAACGCGAGTTGCGTCGCGCCGAGGTCCGGCAGGTCGTACTCACCGGCGAACACCGCGCGCAGGGAGAAGCCCGCTTCTGCGCGGAACACCGGATCGAGCGCCTCCACCTCGGCCCGGAACGCGGGCTCGGTGGACAGCAGGACGCGGCCCATCCCGGGCCACTGGGAGCCGTAGCCGGAGAAGACGAACACGACATCGGACACGGGCGCGGCTTCGCCGAGGACGACGTCGCTGCTCTCGCGTCCCGCGGCCATTTCCCGCAGGGCGGCGGCCACCCGGTCACGTCCCTCCGCGATGACCGCACCACGGATCCGGAGGTGATCCCGGCTCCGCGCCAGTGTCGCGGCGACAGTGTCCAGCGAGACCGAACGGTGGGCGGGGTCTTCGAGCCAGTCCGCCAGATCGGCGGCCCGCGCCCGGAGCACCTCGGTCGAGCGAGCGGACAGCGCGAACACCCGCGAGCTCACCGTTTCCTTTCCCCGAGCGGCGAACGACGCGGCGGGCCACTCTTCGAGGACGACGTGGGCGTTGGTACCACCGAAACCGAACGCGGAGACCCCGGCCCGCACGACGTCGGAGTAGCGCGGCCAGTCCGTCCCCGTTTCCACCACGCGAAGGCGGAGTCCGGCGAAATCGATAAGCGGGCTGGGTTCGTGATGATGCGGGGTCGGCGGCAACCGCCGGTGGACCATCGCGAGGACGACCTTGATCAGCCCGGCCATCCCCGCCGCGCCTTCCAGATGGCCCAGGTTCCCCTTCACCGAGCCGATCAGCAGCGGACGGCCGGGTTCGCGGCCGGCTCCGAGCACCTCGCCGAGCGCGCCGGCCTCGATCGGGTCGCCCACC
Source organism: Amycolatopsis sp. NPDC102389 (assembly GCF_044765885.1). Taxonomy (NCBI): domain Bacteria; kingdom Bacillati; phylum Actinomycetota; class Actinomycetes; order Pseudonocardiales; family Pseudonocardiaceae; genus Amycolatopsis; species Amycolatopsis sp. NPDC102389. The sequence goes on along the minus strand of NZ_JBIWKX010000005.1, from coordinate 143,119 downwards.
TCGGTCCCGGTCCCGTGCGCCTCGACGTAGTCCACAGAGGACGGTTCGACGCCCGCCGCCGCGTACGCGTCCCGCAACAGGTCCGCCTGCGCGCCGGGACTGGGTGCGACGAGGCCGTTCGACCGGCCGTCGGAATTGACCGCGCTGCCGCGGATCACCGCGAGCACCCGGTCGCCCGCGCGGCGAGCGGCCTTCAGCGGTCTCAGCACGATCACCCCGCAGCCCTCGCCGCGCGCGATGCCGTCGGCGGCCGCGTCGAACGGTTTGCAGTGCCCGTCCGGGGCCAGCACCCCGGCCCGCTCGAAGGACACGGTGACCGCGGGTGAGATCAGCAGGTTCACCCCGGCGACGAGCGCCGTCCCGCATTCGCCGTGGCGGAGGCTCTGCACCGCCTGGTGCACCGCGACCAGCGAAGACGAGCACGCGGTGTCGAGAGTGAGGCTCGGCCCGCGCAGGTCGAACAGGTACGACAACCGGTTCGCGGCGATGCTCGTCGCGGCGCCGGTGGCGGACCAGACGTCGGCGGCCGCGGGATCAGCCATCGTCAGGTGGCCGTACTCGCCGGCCGAGAGCCCGACGAACACCCCGGTCCGGCTTCCGCGCAGCGTGGACGGCGGGATCCCGGCGTGCTCCAGCGCCGCCCACGCGACTTCGAGCAAGATCCGCTGCTGGGGGTCCATCGTTTCGGCCTCGCCGGGTGTGATGCCGAAGAACTCGGCGTCGAAACCGGCGATGTCGCCGAGGAAACCGCCACGGGCGGGGGTCTCCCAGCGGTCTTCCGGGACGTCGCGGATGCCGTCGCGTCCGGCGTCCAGGAGCCGCCAGTACCGCTCCGGGGAGTCCGCGCCTCCCGGCAGACGGCAGCCGACACCGATGATCGCGATCGGTTCCTCTTCGCGATCCTCGCTACTCACCACCGCGGCGTCCTCCACTGTGGACAGACGGGTGGCGAGAGCGGTGATCGTCGGGTACTGCCACACCAGCGTCGGCGGCAGCGGGCGGCCGAGGTACCGGCCGAGCTCCGCCGCCAGTTCCATGGACTCCCGCGAGGAAAGCCCGCTCTCGTGCAGCGGCCGGTCGGGGTCGACCTGGTCTGCGGGCGACCCGGTCCGTTCGGCCACCCGCGCGATGAGCCAGGCGCGGATCTCCGCGGTCACCCGAGCCGCCGGGCGGTCAGCGAACCGTCCAGATAGGACTTCCGGCACCGGGCCCGGCTGATCTTGCCGCTGGAGGTGCGCGGAACCTCTCCCGGGGCGAGGAAGACGATGTCGTGCGGCCGCAGACCGTGCGCGGCCGAGACCGCCCTCCGGATCCCGGCGGTCGCCGCGGCGAGGTCGGCCTCGGCCCCCTTGGCGCGCTCCGCCAGCACGATCGCCGCTTCGCCGTCTGCGTGTTCGATCGCGAAAACCGCGGCGGAATGCGGCCGGACCGCGGGGTGGGTCTCCACGGTCTGTTCGATGTCCTGCGGATAGTGGTTGCGGCCGTCGACGATGACGAGATCCTTGAGCCTGCCGGTCATGAACAGCTCGCCGTCGTACCGCACGCCGAGATCCCCGGTCGCGAGCCAGCCCGCGCCGGACTCCGGGTCGATCGGCGGCAGGCCGAAGACACCGTCGGACGCGGCGGGCCGCCCCCAGTACCCCACTCCGACGTTCGGGCCGTTGACCTGGATCTCCCCCACCCTGCCCGGTTCGACCAGCGCGCCGGTGATCGGATCGGCGATGCGGACCCGTTGCCCCGCCGGGAATCCGCACGAGACGAGCGTGGTCGACACCGCCCCGGGGAGCGCGGGCGCCGCCAGCCCGGCGGCGAGCTGTTCGCGGTCGAAGGCGACCTCTCGCGGCGCCTTGCCCGCCTCGGTGACGGACACGAGCACGGTGGCCTCGGCCAGCCCGTAGGACGACCGGTGCACTTCCGGGCGCAGCCCGCACTCTTCGAAAGCGCCGTGGAACTTCGCGATGGTCGACGGGAGGACCGGCTCGCTGCCGTTGATCAGCGACACGACCCGGCTCAGTTCGAGGTAGCTCTTCTCGGCCTCGGTGACGCGGGAAGCGCTGTAGGCGTATGCGAAATTGGGTGCCGCGCTGATCGCGCCGGGGCTGGCCGAGAGCGCGCGCAGCCAGCGTGACGGACGTTCGAGGAAGGCGAGCGGATCCATCAGGACCGACGCCGCGCCCGCCGCCATCGGCGCGCCGATCCCGAGGATCAGGCCCATGTCGTGGAAGAGCGGCAGCCAGCTGACGGTGGACGTCGTCCCGGTTTCGATCGCGTAGGCGTCGCACGCCTGACGGGCGTTGGTGAGCGCGTTGCGATGGGTCAGCATCACGCCCGCCGGTGTTCTCGTGGAACCGGACGTGTACTGGAGGTACGCCAGTCCGTCCGGTTCCGGTCGCGGCCAGGAGCGGTCACCGGCCGCGACCGGAGCAGTGGTGTCGACGGCGAGCACGGCGGGGCGCTCGACAGCCGTCGTGTCGAGGAAACCGGCGGTGGCGTCGAGCCCGTCGGTGGTCGTGAGCACGACCCTCGGCGCGCAGTCGGCGAGCACGGCGGCCAGCCTGCCCGCGTGCCCGGGGAGGTCCGGGGAGAACAGCGGGACCGCGACCAGCCCGGCACGGATCGCGCCGAGGAACGCGACGACGTAGTCGACGGACTGCGGTGCCAGGATCGCGGCCCTGTCCCCCGGGCCGGTGAAGGAGGTCAGCCGGGTGGCGAGGAGATCGACCCGATCGTCGAGTTCGCGCCAGGACAGGGTGATCGCCCGGCCGTCCGCTCCGGCGCGATGGTCGAGATAGGTCACCGCGACCTCGTCGCCGAGCCGCCACGCCCAGTACCTCAGGAGGGTCGCGAACGACTCCCCACCGGGTGCGTCGTCCGTGCCGCGGGCGGCGACGACCGTTTCCGAAATGGTTTCCATGGCCCCTCGTTTGACGACGTGAGCAGGAGCGGGTGAATTCGGAACGGCGCCGTTGCCGAAAGCGGATTCCATTCCGGAGACCGTTCTTTATCTGCCCGGAACTGTATGGATGTCGCGGGAACGGTGTCAATGAAAGGATGATGGAACGCCGGCGGCGATGCGGACGTGCTCACCGGGAAGTGAGAAAGGGGGCACCCCGCTTGTCACTTCGGGACGAACTTCGAGGATTCAGGAGCCGGAGCGCTTGGCCGAGTTCTGCCGTGAGTCGTCCATCTGATCACGTGTGTCGTCCATCCAGACACGCGAAACCGCCATCCGCGCACCGGCAAGTACATATCTGAGACGCGGTCGGTTCCAACCGCGCTAGGACTAAAGCCATCCCTGCCGCGAAGCCTGCGCTCCCAGCTGGAACCGGGTCTGCGCGCCCAGCAATTGCTGCAGGCGGCTGATCCGCCGGAGGACCGTGCGCTCGCTGATACCGAGCTCGCGCGCGATCGCCTCGTCGGTCAGGCCTCCGCTCAACAACGCGAGCAGGCGGCGTGTGGCGACGGTCGGTTCCTGCGTCGCTTCCGCGTCGTCCGGACCACCCGCCCGCACCGGTACGCCCATCCGCCAGAACGATTCGAACAGCTCGATCAGCGCGCTCAGCAGCATCGACGGATGGATCAGCAGGGCGAGCACGTCACCGGCGTCGGAGTTCGGGACGGCGATCAGCGCGCGGTTGCTGTCGGCGATCACCAGCTTCAGCGGCAGCCTGGGGAATACCCTGGCCTGCTCCCCGAGCGCGATACTCGACTGCACCTGGGCGAATCCGTCGTCGGTCCGCAGCACGGACGAGTCGTAGACGACGCGGTACGCGATGCCGCGCGCCATCGAACCCGGCTGGACCGTGCTCACTTCGGCCTTCGGGCTCATGTACGACCCCGGGTCCAGCGCGACGATGTCCACGCCCGCCTGCGTCTGCATGGCCTCGAAGGTGGCGATCACCTCGTCCCGGCTGCGCAGCACCTCGACGAAGTCCGCGTCCCGGCCGGTCCGCAGGGCGTAGGCGGCGCCGAGTACCTCGGCCGCTTCCCGCGCGCGGACGGCCGCGGCCTCGTGCTGCGCCGCGAACGCCGACAGCGCCGCACGCGGCGGGCACACCTCGATCCCGGACGCGCCGGCGCGGATCAGGCCGAACCGCTCCAGCTCCGCCAGTTCGGCACCGGGTGCACCCGGGCGCCCTTCCAGCAGGGCCCGGTACAGCTGCTCGGCCTCCATCGACAGGCCTCGCGACTCGGCGAGCATGACGCTACTCCTCCCCCACCCCAGGATCGGTCTGCGTGACATCGATGTCACGCGATGCGGAACCACGGTGTCCGCTCACTGGTCTTGAGGGGGAAAGCGGCCGGATCGTGCGGCTGGACCGATAACGAAATCGTCACGGATCATGCCGAAGAGGCCCTCGCGAGCCGGATCGGCTCGCGAGGGCCTTCGTTCGACGCTGCCGGGGATCAGGCGTTGGCCGGCAGGCCCTTCTCGTCCGCTTCCGGCGTGGCGGTGCCTTCGAGCAGCTCACGGACGATCTCGTTCGCCTTGCGCACCTGGGGCGTGATCATCTTGATCTTGATCTTCCCGTCGTGCCCGAGGTTGCCGCCGACCTCGACCGTCTTGTCCTCACCGGGCAAGGGCAGGCCCTGACAGCCGGTGAACTTCTTCTTCGGCGTGAGGCCGGTCTGGAAGTAGGCGACGATCGGGTCGTCGACGCAGTCGGTGTTGTACGGGAAGATCCCGTGGCTGCCTTCGTTGTCGACACTGATCATCTTGGCGCCCGGCAGGCCGTTCGCGGTGGCGAGCGCACCCTCGTACGGCGTGGCCGCGTCGAGCTCGGTCTGCGCGATCAGCAGCTTCGGGAACGTCTTGGCGTCCGGCGCCGGCTTGGCGTTGGTGGTCGGCCAGAACGCGCACAGCGGCGCGCCGGAGAGGGCCATGATCGGCGCGATGAACGGCGCGTTCACGGTCAGGTCGGCCTGCCAGTAGGTCCAGTAGTGCAGGTTCTGGTTCCACTGACCGTCCTGGCAACGGATCGCCTCGAACGCGGCGTCCCAGGTCTCGACCTCGGCACCGCCCTGGTAGGACGCCTTGCGCTCGACCGAGTCCTTCTTCGCGATGGCCTCGAGCGCGTTCTTCTTGCCCTTGGCCAGGAACGCCTTGTTCGCGTCGGTCAGGCCGGGAGTGGCGAGCGCCTTCGCGACGACCTGCTCCAGCTTCTCCGCGTCGGTCCCGGTGGGCGCGGGCCCCTTCGCCAGCGCGGCCACCATGGAGGCCGCCGACGGGTACTGGGTGGTGTCGTACATCGCCGGGATGATGAACCACGCGGCGTAGAGCATGCCCGCGAACTCCCGCGTGCCGCCCGCCTTCTCCCAGTTGCGGCGGATCTCGAGCGGGTCGGTGCCCGCCTTGTACTTCGCGTCGTTGCGCGCGACGTACGGCAGCAGCGCCTCCTGGAACTGGCGGTCACGGCTGCGCGGCTGCAGGTCCCAGGTCTTCTCCAGGGTCGAGCGGCTCGCGTCGGTGGAGGAGTCGAGCAGGAACCGGTGCGCCTTGCCCGGGAACGTGGTGGCGTACCAGGTGCCGAGCCACGTGCCGTACGAGTAGCCGATGTAGCTAGTCTTCTTCTCCCCGAGCAGTACCCGGATGAAGTCCATGTCGTACGCGGTCTGCTCGGTGGTGATGAACTTCGTCAGCGGGTTCTTCAGGCAGCCCTCGACCTTCGCCCGGCTGATCACGTTCTGATCCGTGCTGTCCGGAACGGTGTAGCTGCAGGTCAGCGGGGTGCTCTGGCCGACACCGCGCGGGTCGAAACCGACGAAGTCGTACTGCGAGGCCAGCACGGGGCTGCGCATCGCCATCGCGGCGCCCCACGGGAGCCCTTCGCCGCCGGGTCCGCCGGGGTTGACCAGCGCGATGCCCTGCCTGCCGGTGCCGGGGTAGGCGGTCGCGGTCTTGGAGACGCGGACGCCGATGGTGTTGCCGTCCTGCGGGTTGTGCCAGTCACGCGGCACCTGGACGGTGGCGCAGGCCAGGCCCTTGACCTTCTTCAGTTCGGCTTCCGTCGCCGGTGCGACGGACGGGAACGAACACTCGCCCCAGGCCACGGCCTGCTTGGTCAGCGCGCCGGCGAGCGCCGCGGTGTCCGGCTCGGCCTTGACCGCGGGTGCCGCCCCCGCGGCGGGAGCCAGCACCAGGCCCGAGGCCAGGAACGCACCGGCGACCACGGCCACCGTGCCTCTCCGCGTCTTTCTCGTACTACTGATCACCATGATCCCTTTCGACAGGAGCCCCCGACGTCCGTACGTGAAGTAAAGACGGGTGATCAGCTTTCCTACACGGCCGCGAGCTGGCGGATACCCGACATGGCAGGATCTCGACACCGCGCGCGATCAGCCGAGCAAGCCTTCGGCGAACCGTCGCGCCGCGTCGAGATCCGCCGTGCCGGGCCGGTTCTTGCTGATGCCACCGACGAGTTTGAACGGGAGCCAAGTGTCGAAACCCCGGCACGAGAAGGTGTCCACCACGTCGAATCCCTTCTGCCCGAGGAGCCGCGCCAGACGGCGGATGTAGCGCCGGAACCGCGGTTCGGGCAGCCCGCTCGTGCTGAACACGAACGCCTTCCGCCGCCGCTTCGACGGCAACTCCTCGATGAACCGGCGCAGGCGCGGATGGAAGTCCATGCCGAAGATCCCCGAACCGAATCCCACGAGGTCACAGGAATCGAGGTCGGCCGGCCCGACTTCCTCGGGGCTGACGACGCGGGCGCCGAGCACGTCCGCCATGACCTCGGCGACCCTCTCCGTGTTGCCATGGGACACCGAAACGCACACGATGACGACCTTCATACCGATCCTCCACTTCGCCGGTCCTTTCCCCTAAGAACCGGGCAGCGGTGAAGAACGTGACGTCACCCTTCGCGCAGGTGATCCCGCAGCGCCCGCGCCACGCGGGCCATCAGCACTTCGGCCTCCGGCTGGATCGCCGCGGGCACCCGGGATCCGGTCAGCGCGGCGATCGCGAACATCCCGCCGTCGGCGTGTTCGACCACCCCGACCTCGTGCCGCAGGTTCAGCACGGTGCCCGTCTTCGACGACCATTTCGTGGCGTCGGAGACGAAATCGGGGCTCAGCCGTTGACGCAGCAGGTTGAGTCCCATGAGCTCGCGCACCCGTGCTGCCACCTGTTCGTCCACTTTGGACGGCTTCCACAGCGCTTCGAGCAGGTTCACGAACGCGCGAGCCGAACCGGAGCTCGCGCGTGTCACGTCCAGCTGCGGAACGGGATGCCCTTGCCCGGCGGTGCCCGCGTTGATCGCGAGCGCGTGCGCGAGGTGGACGTCGGCGGGGTCGAAGCGTTCGGCGGGAGTGTCGCTGAGATCCGCGGCCGGATGCCGCGCGGTGATCCCGGTGATGCCCCATTCGCGCGTCATCCTGGTGACCTCGGCGGGAGGTGTCAGCGCGAAGAGCGTGTCCGCGGCGGTCTCGTCGCTGATGGCCATGGTCAGGTAGAGGAGGTCGTCGATCGCCACCCTGGCCGGATGCCGGAACCGCGTCAGCCCGGTCGGCCCCGGCGCGGTGGCCCGCCCCGGCTCGACGTCGACCGGCGCCGAGCCGTCCAGTTCGCCCCGGCGGATCCGCTCCAGGGTCGCCGCGGCGAGCGGGATCTTCACCAGCGAGGCGCTCGGGAACTCGAGGTCGGGGTCGATGCCGATCTCGTATCCGGTCCGCAGATCACGCACGAGGAACGAACCCCGCAGGCCGCCGTAGGCCAATTCGGCGCGCAGCCGCATGAGCAGCGTTTCCGTGTTCACGTCGTCTCCTCCGCGCCGAGACACCGGGCGATGTCCGGCCACAATCGTGCCCGGAGCCGCTGCGCGTCCTCGCCGGGCCCTGCCGTGATCTCGAAACCGCGCACGAGCTCGATCTCGCCGACTCGCCGCCAGGTCAGACCGAGCTCGGTGGCCTGGGCCGCCGAGCACAGCAGCAGATCATCAGAACCGAACACGGCCGCGGCGGCCGCGGTGAGCGAATCGGCGACGGACACCTGCGCGGGCCGCAGCCCCACCGAATCACGGATCCGGAAGAGGCGATCGCGCAGATGCGGGACGTCGTCCTCGGGCTGGATCCAGACCCGGCGAGGCGACCGGCCGGACCGGCCCACCCGCAGCGTTTCCAGATGGAGGACGCCCGCTCGCGACCTGCCTCCGCCCGCCAGCCCGAGCGACACCTTCCAGGTGCCCTCTTCACCGGGGACGGCGGTGAGCGCCGCGCGGACCTCCTGCGTGCGCACGAGTTCCGCCCGTTCCCGCGGCGGGGCCTGCCGGAACTCCAGGAAGACGTCCAGCGCCCGCGCCGCCGCGTCGAGTTCGGCCAGCGCGCGGACGGTGCAGGTTTCCGGCATCGCCAGCCGCATCGGCCGCAGCCTGGCACGCCGCGCGTCGTGCTCCATGGTGTCGGCCAAGGCCACCAGCCGTTTCGCCGACGGCAACATGTCCCGTCCGAACGGGGTGAGCGTGGCGCGCCGGGTGGAGCGGTCGAACAGCCGCTCGCCGAAATGCCGTTCCAGCGCGGCGATCCGGCGGCTCGCCACCGGTTGCGGGATTCGCGCGAGCGCGGCTCCGGCGGTGAAGGTCCCGGCCTCGCTCACGCTCACGAACGCCCGGCAACTCCCGATCAGGTCCACGACCACATACTATGCGGATTTGGCATGAAAGACGTCATTCGTGTCTTGGACAGCATGACCAGCGCTGGACAGACTGCGGACATCGAACGATCTTGAAAGGAATCATCGTGTCCGTCACTTCTCGCCGGTGGGCCGCTTTGCTGGCGTTCTCGGTCGTGTCACTCGCCGCGTGTTCCACGCCCGCTCCGGCACAGCCGCCCGCGGCCACCACCTCGATCGCGTCGACCGGACGCGCGGACTTCGAACAGCTCGAACGCGCCTTCGGTGCCCGGCTCGGGGTGTACGCGGTGGACACCGCGACCGGCCGCGAGGTCGCTTTCCGCGCCGACGAACGGTTCGCCTACGCCTCGACGCACAAGGTGTTCAGCGCCGGCGGTGTCCTGCAGCGGACGCCGGTCGCCGAACTGGACCGCACGGTGACCTACGGGCAGAAGGATCTGGTCACCAATTCGCCGGTCACGGAGAAGCATGTGGCGACGGGCCTGCCGCTGCGCGCCGTCATGGACGCGACCCTCCGGTACAGCGACAACACCGGCGGGAACCTGCTCTTCCGCGAGCTCGGCGGCCCCGAAGGACTCAACGCGGTGTTCCGCGGGGTCGGCGACACCACAAGCCACGCCGACCGGATCGAACCCGAACTGAACGACACGACGCCCGGTGACAGCAGGGACACCAGCACGCCCCGTGCCCTCGCCGTGAGCCTGCGCGCCTTCGCGCTCGGCGACGCCCTCCCCGAGGACAAGCGCAAGATCCTCGTCGACATGATGCGCGCCAGCACCACCGGCGACCAGAACATCCGCGCCGGGGTGCCCGGCTGGCCGGTCGCCGACAAGACCGGCACGGCGGCTTACGGCACGCGCAACGACATAGGGGTCGTGTGGCCGCCGAACCGGGCGCCGATCGTCGTCTCGGTGCTCACCGACCGGCCGGACAAGGACGCGAAGATCGACAACAAGCTCCTCGCCGAGGCCACCGCGGCCGCGGTGAAGGCCCTCCCCTGAACCATCCCGCCGGGACGGACGGGAATCCGTCCGTCCCGGCGGGACTCAGTGGCTCAGCGACGGCAGGGGTTGCCCGCCGGATGCGCCGAGGTTCCGTGCACGTCGGCCTGGGACTCCGCGAGCACGATCTTCGCGAGCGCGGTGTCCAGCGCGACGGCCTGCTGCTTCACGACGCCGTTCGCCACGGTCTGGCCGTTCAGCTTCAGCGAACCGATGACCAGCGGGATGGTCAGCGGCGCCGAGCCCACCGTGATCGACTCACCGTTGATCTTCAGTGAGGCGACGTTCGAACTGCCGGCCAGCATCGGAGCGAGCCCGCCAGGCGTCGGCTGGCAGGTCGCGGTGGCCTGCGACTGGATCACGCCGAGCTCGACGGTCAGCCCGAGCGTGCTGATCACCGTCTTGTCGATCTTGGCCGACGCCAGCGCGCGATCGCCCGCGGCCGGAGCCGCCGACTGGTCGTCCGGCGTGAGATCCGTCGACGCGGTGAGCACCTTGGTGTCGACCTTGATCAGGCCGGCGTTGAGCGTCGCGGCGGCGACGGTGCTGCTGTCGTCGGCACACGGCAGGTTCGCCGGGTTGGCCCGCGCCGCGGTCACCCCGAGGACGTTCGCCGCGGTGCCCGTGCACGAGAAGACGCCGTCACGGTCGTCGTCGACGATCGTGCCGACACCGGTCGCGTCGAGGAGACCGGCACCCGACGGGGCCGACAGGTTCACGGTGAAGGTCTCGTTCGGCTCGTCGACGGTGTCCGGATTGACCAGGACGGTCACCGGTTTGGCCGTCTGCCCAGGGGCGAACGTGACCGTCCCGCTCGCCGCCGCGTAGTCGGCGGGCGCGGTCGCGGTGCCGTTGGCGGTCGTGTACTGGACCGTCACCGGATTCGGGCTGGGGCCGCCGAGCAGCGACACCGTGAACGTCGCCGGCACTTGCGCGCCCCCTGAGCCCTCGCCGACCGTCACGTCGTCGATGCTCAAGCCGAGCACGCGCACGGTCGTGGTCTCGATGTACCCCCGCGAAACCCCGTCGACCTGGTAGTCGACGACGCACTGGTAGGTGCCGGGCGCGGCGTCGGCCGCCGCCTTGATCGTCTCGGTGAACGAGGCGATCTCACCGCTGGTCACCTTGACACTGCCCGGGTCGTTGGTGACCGTAAGCTGCGGGTCGCAGCTGGTCACCTTCGGGGTCACCGTGACCTCGATGGACTTGATGCCGTCCAAAATGGCCTGGGAGACCTGGCCTGCCGGGACGTTGTTCAGCAGCACGCCGCCCGTGGCCGAGGTGATGGCGGAAGCCTGCCCCGTGGCGTCGAGCGCGCCGACGTTGACGGCGACCACGCGGATCTTCGCCGCCTGCAACGCCGCGATGGTCTGGGCCAGCGTGTGCCCGCCGCTCGGATCGTGCGACGGCGCGTCGCCGAACCACGCGATGATGCGGGTGCCGTCCGGCCGGAACGCGACCGCGCCGGTGGCGAGCTGGTAAAGCGCGTTCAGGTTGGCCTCCGGCGTGTCCCCGCCACCCGTGGCCGACCACTGGTTGATCCCCGCTTGGACGGCGGCCGTGTCACCGGTGATGCCTTGATTGACCTTGAACGGCACCGAGTCGGTGAAGTCCTTGTACTCGGCGACACCGAACTGCGCGGTCGGCTGTGCGGCGAGCACGTCACCGGTGATGGCGCCGGCGTTCGACCGCACGTTCCCGATCGGCCCGCCCATGCTGCCCGTGGTGTCCGCGAGCAGGACGAGATCGGGATTCGGCGGGACGGCCGAGGTCGTCACGTTCTTGGTCACGGTCGTGCTCTGCCCCGCGTTCAGGGTGAGGTCGACCGTCGCCGGGTCCACTCCCGGCGGAGCCGCGGCGGCAACCGCGGTGGACGCGAGCATCGCCGTGACGGCGGTCAGGACGACGAACAGTGGTCTTCGAGACATGGACTTCCCTTTCGAGACCCGGCCGGAGCCGGAATTCTGTGGGCTGCCTGAGAAAGACGGAATATTTCGCCTTTCGTTAGCGCGAGGGCGGGGCTTCACCCAGAGCGCCCTGTGTCAAGGCACCCAACGGGCTGTTTCCGCGAATCGGGGCTACGCGGACCAGGTCCGCATTGCGCCGTCCAGCCGAAGGGACTTCGATCCCTCTCACTCTTCAGCGTGAGAGGGATCGAAGATTTCGACGTTTTCCGTGATCACCCCACCGGCCGGAAACCCGAATTCAGCCGGTGCGCATCGGCGAACAGTCACCGAATGTCGTAACGTCGCCCGCCGATCGATACCGTGGCGAGACATCGGGCCGACCGGTCAGTAAACGCACTGGATGATCGCGTCGTCCAAGCGGACGTACTTCGCCGGTCCGCCATTGTTTCCGTAGATCGGCTGGAGATAGACGGTACCCACGCCGTTCAGATTGAGATTGGGCAGTGTGATGAGCTGGTAGCCCGCGCCGTCGTCGATCCACTTCACCGTGTGGGAGATTTTCCGCCAGCCATTGGGGTCCCAGATCTCGAGGCCGATGTTCGCTCCCCCGCCGACCGGGTCCGCGTAGATCGCGGCGGCGCAATTCGATCGATTCGACGGGAAACTTCCGAGCGACTTCGCGGTCCTCATCGCCGACCAGCCGTTGTCGGCGAAGAGCCAGCCGTTGTTGTTGCCGGTCCGCGCCACTCCCATGCCGATGTCGAACCAGGAATGCCCGTCACCGCCCTGGATTCCCAGCTCCCATACTCCATAGGGGTTCGATTCGTAACCGTCGGACCATTGCACGATCCCGGCGTGCGCCGTTCCCGCGAGCCCCAGGAGCGCCATCGAAAGCGCCGAAAGGACGGCGGCTGTTTTCCTGAACACGAGAGTTCCCCCTCTTCGCGCGAAATGAACCCTGCCAGATGACCAGAGTCCGCGACGCGGACACAAGGTACCTTCGCGCGCACAATCGCCTGCCTCGAAGTACTCAGGCGAGATCGACGGGCCGCGTCCGCAGCTTGGCGGCGATCCGGGCCAGCGCCCGCTGATCCTCCGCGGTCAAGGGGTCGAGGACGAGCTCCCGCACCGAACGGACGTGCGTGGGCGCGGCCGCGATGACCACTTCGTAGCCGTCGTCGGTGAGCACGGCGAGGGTGTACCGGCCGTCAGCGGGATCCGGGCCGAGATCAGGGTCACCGCGATCGCCGGGAGTTCTCCTGTGTGAATCCCGCGCTCCCGGGGTACTCCCTTAAGCACGCCCATGCTCTTGGCCAGCTGGGAAACCCGCTAAGGAGAACGCGTGGGTATCACGAGAACACGACAGGCTTACGAATTCCGCACCGGGATCGCCCCACCGCTGGGAGAGATCCGGGCCTGGTTGCGAGAGCAGCTGAGCGAGGTCGGCCGCGCCACGATCGCGGACACCGAGCTGCTGACCACGGAACTGGTGACCAACGCGCACGAACACGCGGACGGCGTCGCCGAGCTGAGGGTTTCCGTCCCCTCCGGCCGGCACGTCGTCCGCGTCGAAGTGGACGACTTCCGCCCCCACCTGCAGCCCCGCCGCGTGAAGAACCGGGATCCGGCGAGCCCGCGCGGACGAGGCCTGGCCCTGGTCGACGCGATCAGCGCTCAGTGGGGTGTGGACGCCGGAGCGGGATGCAAAACGGTGTGGGCGGAGATCCCGGTGCCCTGACACCAGAGCTACTTCGCTTCGATCCGTCCGAGCGGAGCGGACTCGGCGGCCAGCGCGTCGGCCGCCTCCTGCCAGGCGGAATCGCCCGGGTAGAGCTCGCTGCGGAGATAGGCCGCCGTGAGCCGCTGCAGCGCGGCCACTCGTTCCGGGTTCTCGTCCGTGGTCTCGGCGACGTCGTAGCCGGAAATCCCACCCAGACCGTGTTCCGCGTCGAACAGGGTGAGCAAGGTCTTGCGCCCCGGCGAGAGGAAGTACGGATCGGTGTGCCATTCCGGGCCCCGGACCGTCAGGTGCGTCGAGGAGTCCTTGTCGCCGGCGACCACGAGCGCGGGCGTCGTCATCGCGGAGAAATCGGTACTCACGAAGAAGGGATAGTTCTCCGCCACGAACTCGGTGACCGCGTCGCCGCCGCGGCCGGGCGCGGCGAGCAGGACGCCGGCCGAGATCCGGGGCTCGGCGAGGTTCACTTCCTCACCGCTGAGCGGATCGGTGTATCGCGCGCCCAGCAGCAGGCTCGCGGTGTGCCCGCCCATCGAATGCCCGGCCACGGCGACCTTGTCGCGATCCAGTCGTCCACGCAGACCCGGCACCGCGGCCTCGACCTCGTCGAGCCGGTCGAGAACGCTGATCATGTCCTCGGCCCGGGATCGTTGGTACAGCGGCGCTTCAGGGTGACCGGACCCCAGATCCAGCGTCCTGGAACTCAGATGGGTGGGCTGGAGAACGACGAATCCGTGCGCCGCCCAGTAGTTCACGAGCGGGGCATAGCCGTTCAGGGAGGAGAGATGATTCGAATAGCCCTGGCCGTGCGACAGCAGGATGATCGGCAGCTCGCTTCCGGTCGTCGGAGCCGAGATCCGCAGACGCAGGTCAACGGCACGATCCGGGGACGGCAGCTCCACCGGGGCGATCGAGATTACTGGCGTGCTCATGGTGACTCTTCCCTCGTGAGACGGCCCGCATTAAGCGGAACACTGTTCCACAAACATACGGAGCAGTGTTCCGCTTTGTCAAACGTCCCTCGCTCGGCTCGCGAGAGAGGCCACCTCCGCATTACGCAAGGTATTTCCGCGCCCAGTCGGCGAAGCCGGTGAGCGGGAGGCTCAGGTCCCGCGCGTACTCCGGACGCCCCGGCTGGCCGATCACGTTCAGCCACTCGTGCGAGGCGCCCATCGGCGGCATCCCGGCGGCGACCGCCTGCTCGACGGTCATGTCCGGGGCCGCCAGCCTCGTACCCAGCACATCGGACAGGATCTCGGCGATCTCGGTCATCGTCAGGAAGTCGCTCGCGAGCTCGAGTTCGATGCCGGTGAACCGCTCAGGTTCGGCAATGGCCGCGGCGGCGGCGGTGCCGATGTCGTCGACGGCGGCCAGCGACAAGGACGTCGACGGCTTGATGACGCTCACCAGGCCGCCCTCCACCCCGCATGGGAACAGGAACTTCATGTCGGGCAGGAAGTTCTCCATGAAGAAGCCCGGCTTGAGCAGTGTCCACTGTGGAAAGCCCGCCTCGCGGAGGTGGTCCTGGATCGCCGCTTTGGCCCCCAGCGTGGGCTCCATCGAGGTCCAGCGGCCCTCGGCCCATCCGTCCGCCTCGACGTGCTTGCCTGCTCCCGAAACGGAAGTGTGCACGAACTGCGGCACACCTGCCGCCTTCGCGCCCTCGATGAGGTTGACGCCTTGAGTCACCTCGCCCGCGAAGTCGAATCCGTCCTCGTTCACTCCAGGCATCTGCACCGAGAAAACGGCGCGGGCCCCCTTGGCCGCACGGATCACGGAGTCGACGTCGTGAAGATCGCCGACGACGAGCTCGGCACCGAGCGCTTCGACGGCCTTCGCCCTGGCCGGGTCGCGGACCAGCGCGCGGACGGGAACGCCGGCCTTGATCAGGGCACGGGCGGTCGCGCCACCTTGCCTGCCGGTGGCGCCGGTGACCAAAACGGGTGCTGCGGACATGTTCGCTCCTTCGCGCAACTAAGTGGCGGGGCCCGCCACTTATCGTCCGCTACAATATGGCGGGCCCCGCCACTTACGCAAACACCGAGGTGAAACCATGTCCGACGGTCGGCGCGCCGACGCACGGCGGAACTATGCGCGCATCCTCGCGGTGGCCGAGGAAGAAGTCGCGACCCATGGCTCCGGGGCCTCACTGGAGCAGATCGCCCGCACCGCCAACGTCGGTTCCGCGACCGTGCGCCGCCACTTCCCCACCCGCCGGGCGCTGCTGGAGGCGGTCTCGGCGAACCGGATCGCGGCGCTGTGCGCCCGCGCCGTCGCCTTGACCGGCGAAGACGACAGCCGGAAGGCGCTCCTGACCTGGCTCGACGAGGTCGTCGTCTACTGCGTCTCCGCCCGTGGCCTGGCGGCCGCGCTCTCATACGACGGCCCCGCGACCGAGAACTCCTGTTCCACCGCCATCGAGGAAGCCGGGGAACCGCTCCTGCGGCGGGCCGTGCGAGACGGCGCGGTGCCGCCGGACGTCACCGTCGCGGAGCTGATCACGCTGATCGTCGGCATCGTCCTGGCCACCGAGCACCATCCGGATCCGGCCGCCCAGGCGGACCGGCTGTTCCGGCTGGCGGTGGCGGGGTTGAGCCCCCGGACGTGAAAGGGGCCGGAGTGGTCGCCCACTCCGGCCCCGGCACGGATTCCGCCTACCGTGTGCCGCGGCGGCCCGACGAGACCACCGCCGGCACCGGCCCGCCGTTGATCACGAACTGCGACCCCGGCTCACGGACGACGTCGCCTTTCGCGGAGCCGGTGATCGTCACGTTCGTCAAGGTCGCGCTGCCACGGGCGCCGCTCATCGCGAGGATGCCCGCACCGTTGTTCGACTTGTCGATCTTGACGTTCGTCAGCGCCGCGGTCACCACGCCGCCGCCGGTCTTGAACTGGACACCGTCGTAGGTCGAGTCGTGGATTTCCGTGTCCCGCAGGACGACCCCGGGGATGTCCTTGCCCTGCGCGAAGAACGTGATCGCGCCGAACTCCTGCTGCTCGCCCCAGAACACGCCGCCGCAGCGGTACAGGGCGTTGTTCGCGATGAGCGTCTCCCCGGAGAACGGCAGCGGATCGTGATCCGTCGCCAGCATGATGCCCGGGTAGTTCATCGTGTCGTGGACGATGTTGTTCTCGATCTTGTTGCCGTAGCCGCCGTAGACGGCGATCCCGTTGGCACGCCACGGAAGCTGGATCGTGTTGTTGGCGAACACGTTGTCGTGCGCGATGTCCTGTGAAGGGTCCTTCACGTACTGGTTCGCCCACACCGCGAGCGAGTCGTCACCGGTGGTGCGGAACGACGAGTCGACCACCTTCGAGTTCCGCGTGCCGTTGGTGAAGTTGATGCCGTCGGCATAGGTGTTCCGGATCCGCATACCGCTGAACTCGAGGCCGTCACCCGGGCCCCAGAGCGCCGGGACGTTGCTGTAGTCCCGGCCGACCCACACGCCGACGTTGGCGTGCTCGATCCACACGTTCGTGATCTTCGTGCCGGTGCCGAACCGGCCGTTGAGACCGACGCCGCCCTCCGCGCCGCCGTCCCCGCCGCGGATCCGGCCGGAACCGAAGATGGCGATGTCGGAGATCTGCGTGTTCTTGTCGATGTCGAACCCGAAGTTGCCCTCGTGCGGATGGTTGATGCCGCCCGCGTTCTGCGGCTCGATCAGCGAGTACAGCTGCGAATGCCACATGCCGGCGCCCCGGATCGTCACGTTGGAGATGCCGACCTGGTTGTACTGGCCGCCGCCGTTGGGCACGTTCGGGTCGTCGGTCAGGATCTTCTTCTCCTGGCGCCACTGCCCCGCCGGGATCCAGACACAGCCGATCGCACCGTTCTGGTCGTCGGTCACCGCGCGCTGGATCGCCGCGGAGTCGTCGTTCCCGTCGTTCGGCACGGCGCCGTACTCCGTGATCGACACGCAGTTCGCGGGCTTCTCCGACGCCGGGGCGACCTGCTCCAGATCGATGAGATCGACGACGTAGAACGCCGCGTTGTCACCACTGTCCCGCTGCAGCTTGAACTTCGTGCCCGGCGGGTACGACCGGGACAGCAGCGCGTGCGACTCGTCGAACAGGCGCCGCGCGTTGGCCTGCGGGGTATTGGTCAGGCCTTCGGGGTCGTCGGTGCTGCCGTAGAGCCAGCTGTGCTTCGACGACAACGTCAGCTTCTGCGCGAACGTCCCGTCGACGTAGAGGCTGAGGGTCGCGTCCTGCCCGCCACCGCCGGGGGCGTCGGGGATGGAGTTGCGCACGACGATCGAGTTCGCCTGGTTCGCCGACGTGAACTCCACGTACTGCCCCTGATCCGCCAGCCGCACGGATTTGCGACCGGAGGATTCGGTCGCGAAGTTCGTGTGGCCGAAGGTGCGCAGCGGGTCCGCTTCCAGCAGTTGTCCTTGGTACCGCGCGGCTTCCGCCTCGTACTCGACGTACGGGACGGCCGCGCCGCGGCCCACGACCATCGCCCTCGACAGGCTGTTGTTGGACTCGTTGGTCTCCGTGACCGTGCCGGTCGCGTCGGCCGTCGCGGTCAGGGTCGCGCCGCCGTCGGCGGCGGTCCAAGTGCCCGAGATCGCGACGTTCGCGGTGGCACCCGCTTCGATCGGGCCGGTGGTGCCGGTCAGCGTGGTGCCGCCGACGGCCAGCCGCGTCACCGAAGCGTCCGCGCCACTCGTGCCGCGGTTGTGCACCGCGACGGTGAAGGACACCGCCGAACCGGCCGCCGGATTGGGCGGGGTCGACGTGATGCCGGTGACCTCGAGGTCCGGCCCCGGCGCCTGCGCGACGACCAACGGGGTCGGCGAGGTGTAGGTGTTGTCGGTTTCGTTCTGCTCGGCCACCTTCCCCGCCGGATCCACGGTGGCCGACACGGCGTACGTGCCCTGCGGACGCGTTCCCGCGTCGACGGTCACCGTCGTGGACGCGCCGGCGGCGAGTGCCCCGACCGCCGCCTCACCGACGACGGTGCCGCCGAGGCTGACGTTCACGGTGGTGGCGGCCGCGTTCGCGGTGCCGGTGTTCTTCACCGTCGCCGATACGGCGAGCTTGTTGGTCTCCGTCGGACTCGACGGTGTCCAGGTCGTGCCGGTGACGACGAGGTCCGGGTTCGGCGCGGGAGTGCCGATCACCTGGAATTCCGCGACCTGACCGCCGGGGGCGCCGGAGTTCGCGAAGAACTGCAGGCGTACGTCCGAAGCGCGTCCGCTGACCGGGACGACCACCGAGTTCTGGTTGGTGGCCGGGTCGAACCGATGGTCGGCACGCGCTGAAAGAGAGGTGAACGCGGTGGCGCCCTGCGCGCGGCCGAGGATCTCGAAGTTCTGCGTCCGCGCGCCCCAGATCGCGTCCGGGTTGAGCTTCACCACGACCGAGTCGACCTCCGCGTCGACCCCGAGCTTCACCGTCAGCGAGTTCGGATAACCCGCGGCGGACTCCCAGTAGGTGGCCGTGTTGTTGTCGTTGGCGTTGGCGGGTACGAACGAGTGGACCGCCGAAGTGGCCTCGATCGGTTTGCCCGCCGCCAGGTTCGCGCCCGCGCTCGTGCCGGAGCGAACGACGTGGTTACTGTCGCCGGATTCGTTGCCCGCCGCGTCCTTGGCACGCACGAAGTACTCGACGCGGGTCCCCGTGGGCCGGGATTCGGTGAACGTGGTGCCGGTGATCGTCGTGACCGGGGTGCCGTCACGGTAGACGGTGTAGCCCGAGACACCGACGTTGTCCGCCGAGGCCGACCAGGTCAGCCGGATCTGTCCGGTGGCGGGCTCGGTCAGCACGAGGTTCGCGGGCGCGCTCGGTGCCTCGGTGTCGCCGGTGTCCGGCCCGTACAGCTCGAACTCGGCCAGCTGCGCGGCGGGCCACCGCGTGTTCGCGGTGACCTGCAGCCGCACGTAGCGGGCCGACGCGGTCATAGGAATCGTGACGGTGTTCGTGCCGGGCGCGAACGCGTAGCCGGTCGGCGCGGCGAGGTCGGTGAAGGCCGTGCCGTCGGTGCTGCCGCGCACGGCCAGCGTCTGGGTGCGGGATTCCCAGCCCGAAGGCAGTTTCAGCACGACCCGCGACAGGGATTTGGCGGTCCCGAGGTCGGCCTGGATCCATTGCGGGAACGCGTTGTTGGCGGATTCCCAGTAACTCTCCTGGTTTCCGTCGACGGCGTTCGCGACGGGATAGCCGGGCAACGCGCTGCTCGCCGACACCGTGCGGGTCAACGGCACCTCGGCGAGAGCCGCCGGACCAGGTGGGGCCGCGGGGTCCGGGGGTGGCCCGCTCGCGGCGGAGGCGAAGGAGAGTCCGGCGACGGAAAGCCCCGTGACCAGGAGACCGGCGACGATCCGGGACAGGCGCATACGTGTCATGGCGTCTTCTCTTCTTTGAGACGGCGGGGAGGGAGCCAGAGCCGTACGAGCATGCAACAACCCGGTGACAAAATGCAAGAAGCCGACATGTTTAAGAAATTTTGCGACTTCCCTCGGACTGGCCCTCAACTTGCTTCGCTGCCGACGTACGCGCGTTCTCCGAATGCGGACAGACTTGACTGCTTTTCCTTGCGGCAACGGAAGGCGCATCCATGCATTCCACGAATACGGTGCACAGTTGTACACTCAACGTAGGCTAGCCGCGTGGAGGTCGATCCCTGATGGACGTGACGAAAACCCTGAGGTCCGCGCTCACCGGGACGACGACCGAGTCGAGGTCCGCGGTCCGGGAGCTGCGACGGGAGACCGAAGACCTCGTGGCGCGCCGCGCCGGCCGGACGGCGAACCGGCTCACCGAACTGGGCGAACGGCTCGCCGATCTGATCCTGGTCTCGGGGAGCAGGCTCGCGGGACTCGCCGACCGGCACAGCGAGCCCGTGGGCGAGGGCGTGCGCCGGGAAGCGGGCCGGATCGGCGAGTCGGTGGAGCGGTTGTCCGCCACGTTGTCGGACCGGGCCATCCTCCTCGCCGAGGAACTGCTCGATCCGCGGCCGTCCGGGAAACGCCGCCGTCGTTAGTCCGTGGCATATCGGTGCCATCGGCACTCGAGTGCCGAAAGCCCGGGTCTCGTGCCGCACGGCGCGGCCTTCTCCCGTCTTTAGTCGCTATCAACCGCCGTATCCGCTTGCCTAGCATGGGAAAACCGGTATCGGATCCGGCCGGGAGATCCCCGGCGATCCGCCGTGGCTGTAGACGGGCGACCCGTCGATCTCCCATTTCCCCTGCATTGGAAGGCATCCATGCGCATCCGAGGTCTCCTCACCGCCCTGCTGTGCGCGGCCGGGCTCACGACGGTCGCGCCCGCCGCCGTCGCGGCCCCCATCATCGACGGCGAATACGCCCAGTCCGGCCCGTGGGCGGCCATGATCGAACAGAACGGCGAGCAGTGGTGCTCCGGTTCGATCATCAGCGCCCGCTGGGTGCTGACCGCCCAGCACTGCATCGACGAACCCGGCGCCGAATACTCCGTCCGGGTGGGCGACGTCGACCATCGGGCCGGAACGTACGCCGTGGTGGCCGGCATCTACACGCCGTCCAGCGGTGCCGACATCGCACTGTTGAAACTGGACCGCTCGGTGAGCACGACGTACGCCTCCCTCGGTAACTCCGTCGCGGTCGGCGACACCGAATACGTTTATGGCTGGGGCTACAACGAAGACGGCGATCTGCAGCGCTATCTCAAGGTCGCCCGGATGACGGTGACCAGTGTCGGGAGTGGACTGATCAAGGCCCGCCGGGGCAACGGGCTGACCAACGGCGGCGACTCGGGCGGGCCGGTCTTCGTCGGCGGCAAGCAGGTCGGCGTGCACATCGCCGGCAACAAGGTGGACAGCTCGACGCACACCGGCATCTCGGCGAACCGCACCTGGATCCGGAACACCTCGGGCGTCTAGGCCGCTGAGAGGCAGGTGGGAAGTGGCATCGACGACTCCTCCGGACGGCCTCGGCTCGCAGCTGAGCAGGCTGGGCCTCGGCGAGATCGCCGCCCGGATCTACCGGCGGATGCTCGAAAGCGCGCCCGTCACCGCCGAGGACCTGGCCTGGCGGGAGGACGCACCGGAGGCCGTCCTGCTGGCGCTGAAAGAACTGACCGACGCCGGCCTCGCGGTGTCGTCCGGAGTGGACGGAGACGAGTACCTCCCGGCGAACCCGAGTGAGGCACTCACCGCGCTGACCACGCGAAGACAGGCGGAACTGCACGACGCGCGGCTCGCGGTCCAGACCGCGTACCGCGCCTTCCGGCGCGCCCATTCGGAGATGCCGAACGCGCAGGACCTGCTCGAAGTGGTCACCGGCGACGCCATCATCCCCCGGCTGCAGCATCTCGCGACCACGGTGCGGCATCAGGTGCGCCGTCTCGATTCCCCGCCCTACTTCACCGGCGGGCGCCGGAATCTCCTGGAGGAGGAGCAGCTGCGGCGCGGGATCGGCTACCGCTGTGTCTACAGTGGAGCGTCGTTCGGCGATCCCGGCTACCTGGCCGCCAACATCCTGCCGTGCCTGCGAGCCGGTGAGCAGGCCCGCCTGCTGCCCGAACTCCCGGTGAAACTGACGCTTTTCGACGACCGCGCGGCCACCATCGCGCTGACCATCCGCGAGGCCGACCGCAACCAGTCGATCGTCATCGTGCGCCCCTGCAGTCTTTTCTCCGCACTGGAAGGGCTGTTCGAAACGTCCTGGGCGGCGGCGCTCCCGATCGACCGGCGGGGACGGACGTCCGGACAACCGATCCGGCCGGTCGAGCGGGAGTTGCTGATCCTGCTCGCCGCCGGGCGCAAAGACGACGAGATCGCCGCCGAACTCGGCGTCAGCAGACGCACCCTGTTCCGCTACCTCGAAGCCCTGATGGACCGCGCGGGCGTCTCCAGCCGGTTCCAGCTGGGAGTCTTCGCGACGCACAACAACTGGCTCTGACGACCCCGCGTTCAGTCCTCTGAATGCGGGTAGCCCTCACCCGGATGGGGTCACCCGGAACGATCATCCCCGCTGCGGCGAGCGCGCGGACAGCGGAAGGTGATCTTGGAAGGAGGGCGTCATCATGGGGAATCACCGACACCACACCGGCACCGCGTCGCTCCGGATCGCCACCACCGGCCTGCGGGTGTTCGCGGTCGTCGTCGCGATCGCGGCCTGCGCCTGGCTCGCGCTCTGGCTCGCGTTCACCCTCTGAGACCGGCCGGTCCCGGCTGGGATTCGGGCGGGCTCTCGGGTTCCGGCACGGGGCGGTCCGGTCCCGGATCGGGGACCCGTTCGGGCACCCCGGGGTCCGGGACCGGCTCCGGCCTGCCCGGGTCCGGCACCGGCTCGGGGATCCCGGGATCGGGGACCCCGGGATCCGGTGGCATGGGGTCCGGCGGCGCCGGAGGAGCGGTCGTTCGAGGACTCGTCATCGCACTACCTCCTGCTCACGCCACTACCCGATGCACCATCGGCCGAAACGGTCCGTTAGCCCGTATGGGTGGCGATCCAGTCCGCGATGACGTCCGCGCGGGAGGTCGTCTCGACCCCGGCGTGCGGGCAGTCCGGCCCGGCGGCCTCCAGCGAGACCAAGGCACCGCTGTCGCCTCCGGGGACGAAGTACGGCGCGCCCGAGTCGTAGGTGCAGGCACTGGTCGTGATCGACGGCGCGGCGCCGCGGACTCCGACCGTCGTCGGGGCCACCGTCGCCACCTGCACGGTGCCTTGCTGCATCCGGGTGGCCGGAGCGGGATTCTTGGCGGTCAGGCTGCCCCAGCCCGCCAGGGTCAGCTGCTGGCCGACCTTCGGGAGCACCCGGTTCACCGTCAGTGGGGTCACCGTCGTCACCGGGGTGTCCAGCTTGATGAGGGCGACGTCGTTTTCCTTCGCCTGCAGCACTTCGGTCGCCTTACGGGCCACGCCTGATTCGATCGCCTCGTCGACCAGGCCCAACGTCACCGTCGTCGGATACGGCACCTTGCCCGCGACCCGCTTGCGGTGCGCGTCGTGGAAGCAGTGCCCGGTGGTGACGACCCAGCCCGGCGCGATCAGCGCGCCCGTGCAGTAGCTGCTGTAGGTCGAACCGTCGGGGCGTGGGATCTTCGTCATCGCGATCTTCGCGACGAACCCGAACCGCCCCGGTGGGACATCGGTGCCGTGGGCGACGTCCGGCGCGGCGAGCGCGGCCGGAGCGGTGGTGATGGTCAGGACAGCAGCGGCCAGCAGGGCGCGCAGACGCAATTTCTTACCCTTCGTCGATGAGGTGTCCGAGGCTAAGACCCCCTGCCCGACAAGGGGAATTCCCCGACCAGGTGTCACCCGATGGCACGCCTGCCCTCGATCGGCCCAGCGCGACGGGCGAGCCAGTGGCGGTAGGGAAGGCTGGTTTCGGTGTCGGACCGGTAGGCCGCCTCGGCCGCCGCGATCAAGGCTTCCGAGTCCCCACCGAAGGCACCTTCCGCGCTCCAGGCGATCAGATACCGCATCCACAGCGGGTCCCCCGCGAGCGGCAGGATCGCGATCCCGGGCGACGAGGGAAAGGTGACCTGGCACGGGGAAATCGCCCGGCCCGCCGCGATCAGGCGTTGCAGGGGGCGCAATTCCGTGCTCCGGTGCGCGACCTGCGGCCGGAATCCCGCACGGGCACAGGCTTCCTCGAAGCACTCCGGCCACCCGGCGCCGTCGGGTGGTCCGAGCACCCACCGTTCCCCGGCGAGGTCGGCGAGGTCGATCTCGCCGCGGCGGGCGGCCGGATGGCCGGCGGCGATCGCCACGAACACCGGTTGCGTGGCCAACGGCCGCGACGCCACCCCCGGGGCCGACGGCAGGAGGTGGCCGGGATAGTCGGCGACGACCGCGGCGTCGAGTTGCCCGCCGGCCACGAGATCCAGCAGCCTCAAGGGCGAGAACTCGGTGGTCACCGAAACCGCTTGTCCCCGGCCGGAATCGCCGAGCCGGTCCGCCAGCTCGACGACCATGGAACCGCCGATCCCACCCAGCGCGACAGGACGTTTCTCGCCGTCTGACAGGAAACGCACCGCGTCCCGGTGCATCGTGTCCGCCGCGGCGAGGACGGCGCGGGCGCGGACGAGTACGCATTCACCGAACGCCGTCGGGAAGACCCCGTCCCGCCCTCGGACGAACAAGGTTCCCCCGAACGCGCGCTCGATCCGTTGTACGGCGGCGGTCAGCGCGGGCTGGGTGCTGCCGAGCCCGATCGCCGCGCGCGTGATGCTGCCCGCGTCGGCGACGGCGCACACCACTCGCAGGTGACGCAACTCGACGTCCATCACGCGGACCTTATGGCCACTTGGGATGTGCCGGAAGCCGTCGAAAGTCGGGATCGTTTTTCGTACTCCTCTCCTCCCTTCCCCTGCAAGGAGTACGCATGCGACGTGCCTGTCTCATGGTCGCGCTCACCGCCACCCTCGTCACCGGGTTCGTTCCCGCGACGGCGTCGGCGGCTCCCCGATTCACGACGTCGATGGAGGCCTTCGAACCCGGAGGAACCATCACCCGGGTGGACGTCACCCGGCCCGCTTCGGACCGGGCGGCCGCGCCGCAGCGGATCACCACCGCCGCGGTGACCCCGATCGAGACCAACGGCCCCAGCGAGACCACCTTCGACCTGGTCTTCGTCGGCGACGGCTACACCTCCACGCAGCTGGGCACGTACTCGCAGCATGTCCGCTCCAGTATCGCGGCGCTGTTCGCCATCGAGCCGTACAAGAGCTACCGCAAGCAGTTCAACCTCTGGCAGGTCGACGTCGTGTCCCCGCAGTCCGGCATCACCAACGACCCGACCCAGGGCGTGCGGCGCACCACCGCGCTCGGCTCGTACTTCTGGTGCGGCGGCATCGAACGGCTGTTGTGCGTCAACGAAACCAAGGCGAACCAGTACGCCGCGGCCGCGCCGGACGTCGATCAGGTGATCATGCTGGCGAACACCACGAAGTACGGCGGCGCGGGCGGCGGGGTCGCGACCTCGTCCGGCGGCAACATCCAGGCCAGCCAGATCGTCGCCCACGAGCTCGGGCATTCCATCGGCGGGCTCGCCGACGAGTACGACTACGGCACGTGCGACACCCGGGAACCCCGTGAGCCCAACGCTTCCGCTCTCACGGCCCAGCAGATGAAGGACCGCCGGGCCAAGTGGTACACCTGGCTCGGCAAGCCCTCCCCCGACGGCGGCACGGTCGGCGTCTTCGAAGGATCCCGCTACTGCAAGACCGGGATGTACCGCCCCAGCGTGAACTCGCTCATGCGCACCCTCGGGCAGCCCTTCAACCCGCCCAGCACCGAAGCGATGATCGCGGGCTTCCATCGCGAAGGCGCCGCCCGGCACTGATTCCCCGTCATGGCCTCCGGACCGGGCCGCCGGCGTGACCGGCGAGCCCGGTCGCCATGTCCCGCATGAAGCGGCGGAGGTACCACCGGAAGATCAACGCGCTCCCCTTGCCCACGCGATACGTTCCGTGCCAACGGATCCGGGTGCCACCGCCGGGTGTTTCGCACAGGTCGACGGCGGCCTGGTAGTCGACCATCACCGGCACGTCCACCCCCTCGTAGGCGAACCGGCGTCCGGGATCGAGGGCGGTGATCCGTTCCTTGGTGACCGTCTTGCCGGTACGGAACGCCCGGACCGCGCCGACCTCGTCTTGGCCGTCGACGGAAAGTCCTTGTGACGCGGCGACTTCCAAGGAACCCACCCGCGACCAGACCGGCCAGCTGCGGGCGTCCACCAACAGTGCCCACACCGCGGCGGGCGGCGCCGTCGATTCCGCGGTGACGTCGTACGACTGCATTCCAGAACTACTCACCCGACTCACCCTAGGAACGGGCGGGCGGAGTCACCATGTGCCGGGTTGCGGCGCGGTGATCAGGAATTGCGGTACTCCGAGGGGCGCGATCCGGTGTGTTTCAGGAAAGCGGCCGACAAGGCGCCGGGAGTGGCGAATCCGCATCGTCCCGCGATCCGGGCGATCGGGAGATCGGTGCCCCGCAACAGCCTTCGCGCCTCCTCGATCCGGAGCCCGCCGAGGAAACGGTGTGGTGTCCGGCCGGTCTTCTCCTTGAAGACCCGGATGAAGTGGTAGACGCTCAGATGTACTTCGCCGGCGATTTCGGCGACGCTGAGCGGATCGGCCAGCCGGTCACGCATCATCGCGATGGCCGCGCGGACACGCTCGTCCTCCCGGCCCGCGCTCGGTGGGCCCGGCTTCCGCGCGTGGCGGGTGAGCAGGTGCACGGTGAGGAAGGCGGCCGCGGATTCGGCGTAGAGGTCGTCATTCTCGCGCGCGTTCCCGACCGCCCGGACGAGCTCGTCGAGCAGCGGATCTCCCCCGGCCACGGACGCCACCATCGCCTCGTGGTCCACCGCGCGGCCGCCCAGCCGCGCGGCGACCGACTCCACCGTGGTGCCCGGGATGTGCACCTGCAGGCTGCGCATCGACTCGTCCCCGCGATAACGGCGCAGCAGCGGCCTGCCGGGAACAGCGAGTTCGAGCCGTCCCGGCGCCCACTCGTGCCGGCTCCACCGGCCTTCGCCGCAGGTCTCCATCAGCGCCCGCCCCGCCAGCGGCAGGACCAGATGCAGATCCGCGACGGCGGGCAGCCGCAGGTCCTCCGCGACGGGAACGTGCTCGAACCGCTGGACGAGCAGCGACTCCCAGCCGGAATCCTCCCAGCTGCAATAGGTCCGCCGGACATAGCGGGACATGTCGAAACCGGTGTAGGGCTGAAGGTCGAATCGCTCGGAATCGAACACCACGGCTTCGAGGCTAGCCGAGCAGTTCCTTCACGCGCGGGATGACCTGCTCGCCGTAAAGGCGGATGGAGTTCAGACGCTGCTCGTGCGGAAGCGCGCCGACGCTGTACTTGAGCTGGAATCGCGACAGGCCCAGGGTTTGCACCGCCCAGGCGATCTTCCGCGCGACGGTCTCCGGCGAGCCGACGAACAGCGCGCCGCGCGGGCCCGCCATGACGTCGTAGTCGGCGCGGGACATCGGGCCCCAGCCTCGTTCGGCGCCGATCTTGGCGAAAGCGGCCTGGTGATGCGAAAAGTGCTGGGCGACGGCCAGCTCGTCGGTCTCCGCGACGTGGCCCGGGCTGTGCATCGAGATCGGCAGCTCTTGGTGGCCCGCCTCCTTCAGCGCGCGCCGGTACAGGTCGGCGAGCGGGGTGAACCGCTCCGGCGACCCGCCGATCACCGCCATCACCAGCGGCAAGCCGTACGCCGCCGCGCGGACGACCGACTGCGGGGTGCCGCCGACCCCGACCCAGGCGGGCAGGCTGCCCGATTCGGTGACCGGGAAGGCCTGCGCGCCTTCGAGGGCCGGGCGGACGGTCCCGGACCAGTCGACCGGTTTCTCGCCTTGCAGATGCGTGAACAGGTCGAGCTTCTCCGCGAACAGCACTTCGTAGTCTTCCAGCGAGTAGCCGAACAGCGGGAACGACTCGGTGAACGAACCCCGGCCGAGCGTGACCTCCGCGCGTCCCCGGGAAACCGCGTCCAGCGTGGCGAACCGCTCGTACACCCGCACCGGGTCGTCCGAGCTGAGTACCGTGACCGCCGTGCCCAGCCGGAGCCGTTCGGTCTGTCCCGCGATCGCGGCCAGCACGACGTCCGGCGAGGACACCGCCATCTCCGCGCGGTGATGTTCGCCGACACCGAAGTAGTCCACGCCCACCTGGTCGGCGAGGACGCCCTCGGCCACGACCTGGCGAATGGCTTCGGCCTGGCTCACCGGCTGGCCGTCCGCGGCGTTCTCGACGTCGCCGAACGTGTCCAGGCCGAAGGTCGGCGCTTGCCGGGTGCCCAGGATCTCGTAACCCATGTCCAACTCCTCAAGTAGTTGAACGCTCAAACGTCGGGTGCGGTGATCGTATTCCGCGCCGGTCGGGGAGGTGGCGGGTTCAGGCGCCGGCGATGTCGCGCGCCAGCTGACGGGCGTCGTCCATGGTGAACTTGCCGGTGATCTGGGTTTGCCCGCCGGTGATGGCCGACTGGATCATCGGCGCGGTCAGCACCCGGCTCTTCAACACCATCGCGACCTGCTTGCCGACGTTCGCCGCGGTCCAGTCGGCCCACGTCCGCGCGCCCGCGTCGGTGAAACTGAGCCCGATGAGCGGGCCTCCCGACCGCGTATCGAGCTGGGCGCTCGCCCGGCTGAGGTCGGCCCCGGTGAGGAAGGCCGGGCCGAGCAGGTATTTCGTACCCTGCACACGGTCACAGCTGACCAAAGGGAGCGCCGGGTCGTCGCGGCCGTCGAGCGGATCCGATCCCGCCGAGCAGTCCAGCGCCGCCGCGGCGGCCTGCTGTCCGGCGGGATCCGTGCTCTGCCGGTCGGTCGCCGCGCCCGTCGCCTGGCCCGGCGGCAGCTCCGCCAGGACCGGACGGAATCGCAGCCGCGCCCCGTCCTTGATCGCGAAACTGTCGCCTTCGGGCTCGGCTTGGCCGGAAACCCCGCCCTGGCAACCAGTGACACCGAGCAGGACGAGGGCGACCGCTACGAGGATTTTCCGCACCGGGACATTCTGTCGTGTTCAGTGTCCGAGCGTGGGCGAAACGCTTCGACGCCGCACCGTCCGCTCGAGAATCCCGAGCGTGGCCTTGAGCGCGGACTCGGGGACCACGGGGAAGGTGATGCGGTCCTTCCACTCCTCGCCCACCTCCGACCAGTCGTAGTACGACGTGACCAGCGTGCCGCCGTCGGCAGGCTCCAGCCGATAGCCGTAGATGTGCCGGGCATGCGGCCGGATCCGGCCTTCGACGGTCCAAGCGATCTCCTCGCCCGGAGTGAGCGTGGTGATGACGACCTCGACGTCGTATTTGCCCAAGGGCACGTCCCCGAGCGCTTCCCGGTCCATGTGGACCACGAACCGGTCGCCCGCCTGCTCGACCGGGTCCCCTTCCGCGTCGAGGAGCATCCCCGACGCGTCGATGTCGACATGCCCCTTCGGATCGCTCAAGACCGCGAAGATCGCGTCGGCGGACGCGGGGATGAGCCGGGAGACCTCGATGCGTTCGGGGCCAGGGGTTTCCGCCGTGGCGGTCAGGACCGCGCGAGCGAGAACGTGCGGGGCCATGGTGAAGCCTAGAAAGGCGGGCGTGCAGTCGGCCGGGACGCCGAGCGACTCGACATCGAGGGCGTGCACCACGACGAAGTAGCGGTGCACGCCGTGCCCGGCGGGCGGCGCCGCACCGAGAAAGCGGGCGAGGCGGGCGTCGTTGGGCACCTGGAAGGCGCCTTCGGGCAGCGCGGAGCCGGTGTCGTCTCCGGCGCCTTCGGGCAGCTCCGTGACGGCGGCGGGGATGTCGGCGACCTCCCAGTGCCAGAAACCGGAACCGGTCGGCGCGTCGGGATCGTAGACGGTGACGGCGTAACTCTTGGTGCCACGCGGGGCGCCGCTCCAGCTCAGCTGCGGCGAGACGTCCTTTCCGGCCCACTGATCAGGCGACCAGGCGGCACCGTCGGCGACGGAAGTACTGGTGACGGTGAAGGAAGCCACCTCGGGGAGTCTCGCGAAGGGATCGTTCATAAATCGACCATAACACGAATAATCGATTATCAGCCGGTTCGTCTATACTTCGCCGATGGCCTCATCGGACAAGCAGATGCTCTCCGAGCAGGTGTACACACGCCTGCGGGACGCGATCATGCGCGGCGACCACGCCCCCGGCGCCGCGCTCAAACCGCAAGACCTCGCCAGGGAACACGGCGTGAGCCTGGCGGTCGTCCGGGAGGCGCTCGTCCGCGTGGTCGGTGACGGCCTAGCCGACAGGCTCCCCAACCGCGGCTTCGCCGTCCCCGCCTTCTCCGACCGCCGCTGGCAGGAGATCACCGAAGCCCGCCGGACCATCGAACCGCACGTGCTGCGGCTCTCCGTCGAGCGCGGTGACCTCGATTGGGAAGCCCGCGTCCGCGCCGCCCATCACCGGCTCAGCCGGACGCCGCCGTTCGTTCCCGAAGAAGGCGAATACATCAGCGACGCGTGGTCCGAAGCCCACCGCGTCTTCCATCGGACCTTGCTGGACGGCTGCGGGAACCCCGTCCTGCTGGAGACCTTCGACCGGATGTGGACCGCGAGCGAACTGGCCCGCCGCTGGGCGGCGCACCGCGCTCCCGGCCGCGATCATCTCGCCGAGCATCGCCTACTGGAGGAAACGGCACTCGCGCGCGAGGCCGACGCGGCGGCCGAAGCACTGACCCAGCATCTCACTCTGACCGCTGCCGCCTTGGCCGAGTAGCCGGCCGTCCAGTCGGAAAATCACCCAGACCGACCTAGCCCAGGTCATCGCATCGGGTGTTTGCTTGCTCACAGAACGTCGTTGATCGACGATTTGGGGGCCACCGATGTCCTTCCGATGGGTATTCCGACTCATTCCGGTGACGCTGCTCGTGACCGCGGTGGCGGTGGCCGTCCCCGCGCCGGCGAGCGCGGCCCCCGCTCCACCCCTGGCGCAGGTTTGGCCGACACCGCAGCAGGTGACGCCGCGATCGGGGCAGGTGACCATCCCGCGCACCGTCGTCGAAGTCGTCGGCGCGGGCACCGATCCGTCCGCGCTCGCCGTCGTGGACCAGGTCCTCCGCTCGGCGGGCGCGAGCACGATCGTCAAAATCAGCGACAACGATCAGGCCGCCGTCGACCGGGAACGCGGCAACGGCGGCCTGGTCGTCTTCGTCGGCGGGCCCACCGAAAGCAGGGCGACCGCCCTCGCGCTCGCCGCCCTCCGCATCGACGGCCCCGAAGGCCTGTCCCCCGGCGGATACGTCCTCGCCGCCAACCGCGGAGTGCTCGCACTGTCCGGTGTGGACACCGCGGGGACGTTCTACGCCGCGCAGTCGTTCCGGCAGCTGTTCGCGTCCGGCAAGAGCCGCGCGTTCGGTATCCGCGACTGGCCGGCGGCACCGCTGCGCGGCGTGATCGAAGGCTTCTACGGCGCGCCGTGGTCACACGCCGATCGGCTGGCACAGCTGGACTTCTACGGCCGCACCAAGCAGAACATGTACGTCTACTCCCCCAAGGACGACCCGTTCCTGCGCGCCCGCTGGCGCGACCAGTACCCGCCCGAACAGCTCGCGCTGCTCTCGCAACTGGTGAGCCGCGCCGCCGCGAACCACGTCGAGTTCACCTACGCCCTCTCCCCCGGCCTTTCCGTGTGCTACTCCTCCGACGCCGACAAGGCCGCGCTGGTCACGAAGTTCCAGTCGCTGTGGGACATCGGGGTCCGCTCGTTCGCGATCCCGCTCGACGACATCTCCTACACCCGCTGGAACTGCGACGCCGACGCCGCGAAGTTCGGCACCGGTGGCGCGGCCGCGGGCGCGGCGCAGTCGTTCCTGCTCAACCGTGTTCAGCAGGACTTCATCGCGCCGCATCCCGGTGTCGAGCGGCTGCAGACCGTCCCGACCGAGTACTACGACCTCGCCGACTCCCCGTACAAGACCGCGCTGCGCACCCAGCTCGACAAGGCCGTGATCGTCGAGTGGACCGGCGTCGGCGTGATCGCCGGGCAGATCACCGAGAAGCAGGCGCGGCAGGCGAAAGAGGTGTTCGGGCACGACATCCTGATCTGGGACAACTACCCGGTCAACGACTACATCACCGAACGTCTGCTGCTCGGCCCGTACATCGGCCGTGAACCCGGGGTCGCGAAGTACCTGTCCGGCATCACCGCGAACCCGATGGTGCAGGCAGAGGCGTCCAAGATCGCCGAGTTCACCTCCGGTGACTTCCTGTGGAACCCGGACCGGTACGACCCCGACAAGTCCTGGCTCGCCGCCATCGCGGACCTCGGCGGGCCCACCGCGCCCGCGCTGAAGGTGTTCGCGGAGAACAACTATTCGAGTCTGCTCGTCCGTCTCGAAACCGGGAAGCCGGATCTGGATTCACCGGTGCTGCGGCCACTGCTGGCCGCCTTCTGGACCGCGCTGGAGAAGAAGGACCCGTGGGACGCGGCCGCGAAACTGGATCGCTACCTGACCTCGATGGCGTCCGATCCCGAAGATCTGCGACGCGGCATGGCGTCGAACCCGAAGTTCCTCGCCGAGGTCGGACCCTGGCTCGACCAGGTCGGGCTCTACGGTCAAGCGGGCAAGCACGCGGTGCGGATGCTGCTCGCCCAGCTCGACGGCGACGGCGCGAAGGCCTGGGCCGAACGCGGCGAACTCGTCGCCGCGCTCAAGCAGGCGCAGGCGATCCGCGTCCCGACCTCGCGGGGACCGCGTAATCCGAGCACCTGCACGGCGGTCTGTGTGCCGTTCCTCGACAGCGCGCTGGCCACGGCCGACCGCTGGTTCGGCCTGCCGGGGATCCGGCCGCGGCCGACGACGTCGCTGGGAACCTACACCGACAACGTCCCCGCCCGGATGGTCGACGGCGACCCCGAGACCTACTACTGGAGCGACTGGGCGCCGCGGATCGGCGCCACCATCGGGGTCGACCTCGGTACCGCGCAGCGGGTGTCCCATGTGGACATACTGATGGGAAAGCCGACCAGCCCGGACGACTATGTCCACAACGGTGTCCTCGAATACTCCGCCGACGGTACCCAATGGACGACGGTGAAGACCGTCACCGAGCCGGTGATCTCGGCCGATCTCCCCGACGGCGCCGAAGCCAGATTCGTCCGCTTGCGCACGACCGGCGCTCAGACCTTCTGGGTCGTGGTCCGGGAATTCGCCGTGTCCACACCGGACAGTCCTAAGTACACCGTCACCGGCACTCCGATGGGATCGAACCTGGCCGCGGCGGCGGACAACAACGCCGATTCGCTGTACACGGCGGCATCGGCGCCGACGGACGGCGACGCGCTCGTCGTCGCGGCCGTCACGCCGAAGCCACTGGCCAAGGTCGTCGTCCTGGCGGCGGACGCCGGTGCGGGCGCGGACGTCCAGCTCGCGGACGCCTCGGGTGGCTGGCACACGATCGGCAGGATGTCGGGCGGCTACACGGAACTGCCCGCCGAGGGTGCCGTCACCGACAAGGTCCGGCTCCTCTGGTCGCCGGGAGGCGCGGCACCGAAGATCGCGGAGGTCGTCCCGGTCAGCCCACCGCGACCGTGATGGCGGCCGTGTGCACCCGCCCGCCGTGTGAGAACTCCAGGAACAGCCGGTACTCCCCGCGTTCGGAGAACAAGGCGTGGAAGGTCAGCTCACCGTCGACCAGCGCCGCGCCGAGCGGCTGCGCCGGATGCAGATGCGTGGCCGACAGCAGCATGGTGTGGAATCCGGTCAGGTGGCCGTTGGCACCCAGATGCGGGTCGACCGCGGTGACGGGCGCGCCGTCCGGGCCGCGGAGGGCGAACCGGAGGACCTGCGCCCGCATCGACGGGATCCGGGCCGCGCCGTCCACGCGCGCCACCCGGTATCCCGTGGCCGTCACGGTGTCGCCCGCCGGAGCGGGCACCGGCACGAAGGTCGTGTCACCGGGCACGGTGAACGGGACACCGAGCACCACCGGATGCTTCGGATCCTTGGTGTCGAGTGGGACGAACTCGGCGAACATCCGATAGGCGCCACCGTCGGTCAGTGCGAGGTTCGTGTGCCAGATGTCGCCGTCCAGCCTCGGATGCACGTGCTGGAAGACGTTCATGTCGTCGCGCACGGCGAAGAAGTGCATCTGTTTGGTCTGGTTGTCCAGGAACCGGGTCACCGGCCGTCCGTCGGGGCCGAGGATCCGGAACGCGACCGGCACCTCGGCGCCGCGGACGGCGGGTGTGGTGACCCGCTCGAACCGGTAGCCGCTTTCCGCCTCCGACAGCCCGTCGCTGTGCGCGGCCGGCAGCAGATCCGCCGTCACGACGGGCTGCTGGTGAGCCGAATGCGCGGAGCCGGGTGTCGGTTTGAGGGCGACGAACACCGCGGCCGTGCCGATCACCAAGGCCAGCGCGAGGAACAACCAATCCGTGAGCCGGGGTTTGCGCACGCCCAGCCCCCGGTCACTTGCCGCCGAGGTTCGGCTTCACCACGACCAGGCCCTGTTCGATGCCGTTGACGATGACGATGCCGCTGGAGAAGTACGGGTAGTTGCTCCACGCCCCGTTGAAGTTCGCCGAGTCGCCCGACGGGTAGATGTCGAAGTAGCCGACCTCGGACAACTTCGCCGAAGCGACCCCGCTGACGTCCAGGATCCGCAGGCCGGCCTGGTAGTTCGCCTGGTACGAGTACTGGCCCTTGATGTACTGGTTGTGGTCGATCGCGGTGGCGGGCGAACTGTAGACGCCGGTGTGCACGGGAGCGGACAGTTTGGCCAGGTCCCAGACGTAGGTCTTGGTGCGCTTGTCGGTGCCGCGCGACTCGTCCAGCTCGTCGTCGAGCAGGAAGTAGCGCTGGTCGCCGGTCAGCCAGCCCTGGTGCGAATACTGCGCGCCCGAGTAGCCCTTGCGCGAGATCTGGACCGGCCTGGCCTTGTCGGTGACGTCGACGATGGTCAGCGTGTCCTCGTTGGCGTTGAAGCAGATTTCCTTGCCGCTGTAGGCCGTGTCCGGTCCGCGGTAGACGACGCACTGCGTGTCGTGGGTGTAGCCGTCCTGCGAGACACAGCCCGCCTTGGCCGGGGCCTTCGGGTTCCGGATGTCGACGACATGCGGTCCGCCGCTGCACGTGTTGGAGCCGATCGCGTAGGCGAAACCGGTCTCCTCGTTGATCGCGATGTTGTGCGCGGGACCGAATCCCTTGTACAGCGCGTCGGCGGTGAAGGTCTGCGGTGTGGTGACCGTGCGCAGCCTGGTCAGGTCGAACACCTGCATCCCGTGCCCGGTGATGAAGTCGGCCACGATGAACGCGTGGTCCTTGTACACCTTCATGTCCCGCCACGAGCTGCTGCCGCCGTTGGAGGGCAGGTTGCCGAGGAACTTCGGCGAGGTCGGGACGCTCAGGTCGACGAACGCCGTGCCGTTGGTCCGCCCGACGATGGCGTATTCCTTGCCGGACGAAGGATCGGTCCAGCCCCAGATGTCGTTGCCGTTCCCGCCGCCGAGGCCGGACAACGGAAGCACGCTGAGCAGGTCGACGTTCTTGCACGGGTACTTGTCGGCCTTGCCGTTGACGCAGGGAACACCCGCCGCGGTGCCGGTGACGGCGTGCCGTTCGGCCGGGACGTGGTCGGCCATGAAGGTCCGGGCCGCCGCCTGTCCCTCCGCCGTCTCCGGATCGTGCGCGGAGGCCGCGGTCATCGACAGCACCAACGCGGAGGCCGTCACCACGGCCAGTCCGATCGTGCGCACGATCTTCATCAGGAGCTCCTCACAGGGGGTTCCGGTTCGCCATCCGACGATAGGAGCACCCGTTCTCGTCGTATCCCTCCGAAGGTCTGATGCTTTTAACCGTTTTGTCGGAGACCCCGGAACGCGTCCCTGATCTCGGAGACCAGCAGATCCGGCTGCTCCAGTCCCGGGAAGTGGCCGCCGCGGTCCAGTTCGTTCCACCGGCGCAGGTCGCGGTAGCGCCGCTCCGCCCAGCGTCGCGCGGTGGGCCAGGGATCGGCGGGGAACAGCGAGACAGCGGTGGGCACGGTCACCGGCCGGGCGTTCTCCTCCTCCGCGCTGCGCGGCACCCATCGCATCGCTTCCCAATACCAGCGAGCGCTCGAAGCACCGGTACCGGTCAGCCAGTACAGCGCGATGTCGTCGACCTGGTCCGCCACACTCACCCCGCCGCCGGCTTCCGGCCGATCGTCGGCGTAGGCGGCGAACTTCTCGCCGAGCCAGGCGGCGAGCCCCGCCGGGGAATCGAGCAGCGAGTAACCGAGGGTCTGCGGGCGCGTGCTCATGAGCATCCCGAAGCCGTATCCGTCGGCCAGGTGCAGGTCGCGACGGCCGAGCATGCGCTGTTCGTCCGCGCTCGGCGCAGTCCGGTCCTCCGGCAGCGGCGACGCCGAGGGCATCGTCAAATGCAGACCCGCGACGCGTTCGGGAACGAGGCGCGCCAGTTCCGTGCTGACGACGGCACCCCAGTCACCTCCGTGGGCCCCGAAACGCTCGTGGCCGAGCACGGTCATCAGCCCGGCCCACGCCTGCGCGGTCCGTCCCGGATGCCAGCCTCTCTCACGAGGCCGTTCGCTGAAACCGAAGCCCGGCAACGAAGGCACGACCACATGGAAGGCGTCGCTCGCGGAACCCCCGTGGGACACCGGATCGGTAAGCGGCCTGATCACCTTCTCGAACTCGAGGATCGAGCCGGGCCCGGTAGTGGGGAATCGTGTTCCATCGGATTTCCCTTGCCCGCCAGTCGTGTTCCCGCCACGCCTCAAGCAACGCCGTCAGCCGGTTCAACTCGATTCCCTGGGTCGCGTCTGGGACCGTCTCGGGTTCGGGAAGGCGTACCCGGGCCAGACGAGCGTGAAGGTCGGCCAGTTCACGATCGGGCACGTGGATGGTGAAGGGTTCGATTTCAGGCATGGCGCCGAACGTACGGTCGGGTGGCGGCTCTTCCCATGCCGTCGATTGGGGTTCAGCGGTCAGGGATTGCTCAGTTTTGCCGGCGGTCGGTGATCTCGGTTTCGTAGTCCGGTCAGAGGCGGAAACGGGCCTCGATGTAGTCGCCGACGCGGTCGGGTTGACGTTCGATCATGTCGGCCCGTGCCATCGAGGAAGGCTGGACGGCCGTAGCGGTCTGGCCAGTCGTAGCGACGTCGAGGAGGCCGTGTGGATCCGAAAACGTTGATCACGCCAGTATCGAGTCGGCCCGCGACCACGCCACTGCCCGTACCGTCCAGAGCGGCATCCGGCTCCCTTGCATGACCTCGGTCCAAGCGGCGATTTCCGGTAGCCGTCCGCGGGCATGCCGAGGAGCCCGTCGCCGGCGTGGCTGGCGGGCTCCTCGGGGTTCAGACGTGATGCAGGGTGTTGCGCCGGGGTTGTCGCAGCGGATCCCGGTATTGAGGTGGAATGAACTCCGGTAACCCATCGGCCGCCATCCGCACTTCCCAATCGCCGTGATGAATCAGCCGGTGATGAAAAGCGCACAGCAGCACCAGATTCCGCAGATCCGTGGGCCCGCCATCCACCCAGTGATGAATGTGATGGGCGTGGCAATTCTTCGGCTTCCGATGACACCCGGGGAACGCGCAGCCCCCGTCGCGGATGTTCAACGCCCGCCGCTGGCCGGGGGTGACGAACCGTCTGATCCGCCCCACGTCGAGGGGTTCCCCGGCGGCGCTCATCACGACCGGCAACATCAGGCAATCGCAAGCCGCGAGCCGCGCTTCCCGGGCGGTCATCGTCCCCACGAAGTCAAGACACGCTGTCCCGAGACCAGATTTCAGCTCCTCAAGCCCGATCGTGACGTGCACGAGGGTGCGGTAGCCGCTGGTCCCCGGCTGATCCGGGCACGCGATCGCCAGATCGAGAACGTCGACCCACGCGTCCCCCATGCGCTCGCACTTCATCCGCAGATCCGCCTGCCCGAACTCGTCCACCGGACGAGGCTGGGCGTACGCATCGAGGACGGCCGCGGTGCGGGCACCGGTCTCATCATCGAGCAGGCCGGTGAGTTTCCAGAACCCGTCCTTACGGCGCTCCAGCGTGATCTCCCGGCGCGGCTCCTTCGGCTCGGGATCCTTGGGCTCCTTGCCGTCCGGGTCCAGCCAGCCCAGCAGGCTCATCTCAGCGTCAGCGAGCTGACGGGGACCGGCATTTGGGGCCAGGTTCGCGAGGATCTTCTCCGCACTCTCCCAATCCTCGGCAGAGGTGTCGGCCGGAAGTCTCTTCAAGATCTCCAGGATCTGATCGATCCGCTCATCCCCGACCAACCCCTCCGCCGCCACCGCAGCGGTCGCGGGAGCAACAGGCGGCACTTCGGTGCCGTCCAACGCACGCGTCGGATTCAGGGCAAGGGCCCGCTTCACCACCGCACCCGCCTCACCGGCCGACAACCCCGCTATATCGGCGAACCAGGCAGCCGTCCGGCCATACCCGTACAAGTCTTTCGAGCCCCGACACTCGATCTCCGCCAGAAACTGCCCCAAAGCAGCAGTCGCCATCCTGATCACCTGCAACGACTGCTGCACACCCTGCGCAAGCTCCAGCTTGCCAGCGCGCCACAACTCCTGCGGCAACTCGGGAAGGAAGGTCTCGGACACCCCTCAATAATACCGCAATCCAGCCGAACATGTGTTCGTAATTTTAAGCGACAATCAATCTGAACAAATGCCACTGAAGGGTGATGATGCCATTTACGTTCAGGTACCTACAGTGGCGAGGCGAAAGCGAGGTGCCGTGAAGGACTCCTTGAGGGACCCAGAGTCCCTCAAGGACGGAACTCAAGGTCCAGATCTATTTGAGGGGTAAGTCAAATATGGCGTGCCGCGAACCCTTTGTGGCCGGGTCCGCGCCGACCGACGAGGGTCGATCGGGCTGCGAGTGTCCACATGGGACACGTTTCGAGCTGAAAGCGTCCGGTTCGGGAACTTTGCGCATCTTCGCGCGGGGGTGGGGGGGGGGGGGGGGGGTGTTTTTAGAAACCAACAAACAAAACAACCCCAAAACAAC